>NZ_CP094380.1:1500000-1835000 GCF_022809775.1 Pseudodesulfovibrio tunisiensis | reverse complement strand
GTCTCGGCCACCAGATCGAACAGGCTCAGGGACACGCCCAGAAACGAGGTGATCAGGGCGAGCACCGCGAACAGGGAAACGGCGGTGCGGACCCAGAGGGAATCTCCGCTTACGGCCTTGACCAGCGCATCCACATTGGCCATGCCCGCAAGCTGGTCCGGGGTGGTGCTGCCGAGGGAGAGCAGGAGCCACACGATGTAGCAGATGCTCGGGAGCGCGCCGCCGATCATGAGGATACGGATCAGGGCCTTCCGATCCTCGCCGATGAAGGTCACGATGCTCGGGATGCAGACATGGTAGCCGAAGGACGTGATGAGCACGGGAAAGGTGACGATCAGAGCCTTGGCCGTGGGCGCGCCCAGCGTGAGGTTTGCCGGATTGACGTGTTCGCCGAGCGTCGCAAAGCAGATGGCCATGGCCGCGAACATGGAGAAGAACAGCCCCTTGTTGGCCATGACCACGACATTCATGCCGGAATACAGAATGATGCCGCTGACAAGGGCGAACACGGCGGTGCCGATGCGGGCATCGATGTCCAGTGCGCCGGAGATCAGGTCGCCCATGCCCGTGAGATACGCCACAAGCAGGCAATAGAGGAGAAAGAACACGCTGCCCGTGCCGACGATCTGGCCGGGGCGTCCCAGAATTTTCCGGGTCATGTGGTTGAGATTGACGCCCTTGCCGAATTCCAGATTGATTTCCAGCAGCATGAGCGCGGAGAAGGTGGCCACGCACCACATGAAGACCAGCACGGCCGCGCCCGTGAAGAACCCGAGGCTGCCGATGGTCATGGGCAGTCCGAGCATGCCCGCGCCGATTGCGGTTCCCGCGACCACGCTGATCGCGCCGATATGTTTGCCGTCCAAGATGACTCTCCTCTGTTTGGTGGGGAACAAGCGAAAAAAGCGTGCTTTTGCGAAAAAGCACGCGGATTCGCGCAGAAGAGAGCGTCCAAATTAGAATTGACGGTGTTAGGCACCCCTTGATTCGATACAACCAGATCAATCTCTTCCGGGGCACTACCTATTCAAGGGAATATGCTGAGTCAAGGGGAAAGCCGGACGTTTGGGCGGAGCTGGAAGGATTGGTTTCAGCTGGTCGATACGGTGTGGATCGATTATGGATATCATGACTGCAATCGGTTGCGTGAGGACGGCTTGGGTGGCCTGTTTGCCTTTTTTCAGAAGGAGGAATGAAGTGGAGGAGCGTTTCAAGACCCATGGGGTGTTCAGCATGAACGAGCTGATCACTACGGATTTGCCGGCTGCAAGGGAATTCTACGGCAAGTTGTTCGGCTGGAGTTTTGTCGAAACAAAGACGATTTACGGAAATCCCTATCTTGCCGTGTTCAAGGGAAAGAGCTGGGTTGCGGGCATGATGCTCAAGGAGGGGAACGTCCCCGGGGACGTCATGCCCTGCTGGGATTCGTACGTCACTGTTGATGATGTTGATGAGTCCGCCAGACAGGTTCGGGAATTCGGCGGAGAAGTCGTCCTGCCGCCCACGGACATTCCCAATGTCGGACGATTTTGCGTGATCAGGGATCCGCAGGGCGTGCCGCTGAATCTCATCACGTTTCAGGAAGAGGATGGAGAGTAGGTTTCAGATTGCAGGTGGAAATACCTTGAATCACGTCGGGCCCGGTCAACAGGATTTGACCGGGCCCGATTTTTGTTTCCGTGGGAGGAGTTCGGAAAATCATTTTTCCGGCTTGGGTTGCACGTCGGTGACGCCAGCCAGATGGGGACGGTCGGTTTCGGGCTCGGCAAGGGGCTGCACTTCCTTGATGGCGCGTGCGCAGCGGTCGGGCAGAGCCTGATATTCGCGGATGTTCAGGCCGTGCCAGTGCATGTCCTGATCCGTTACCTGTCGCAGTTCCCTGGCCGGGGAGCCGACCAGCAACTGCCGGGGGCTTCCCTTGAAGGCCGCCTTTACAAAGCTCATGGCCGCGACAATGCTTTCCTCGCCGATTTCGGCTCCGTCCATGACCACGGAATTCATGCCGATCAGGCAATTCCGCCTGATAACGCATCCGTGCAGAATGGCCCCGTGCCCCACGGACACGTTTTCCTCGACAATGGTATCCACGTCGCAATAGCCGTGCATGATGCAGCCGTCCTGCACATTGGACCCCTGTTTCACGATCAGGCGGCCATAGTCGCCGCGCAGAGAGGCGCAGGGGCCGATATACACGCCCTCGCCGACAATCACGTCGCCGATGAGTACGGCAGTGGGGTGAACATACGCGGTGGGATGAACCACCGGCACCAATCCTTCGAATTCATAACAAGGCATATGATCAGTCCTTTTGATGTTGCAAGTGAGGTTCGGAAAACGGAGGACAGATTTGCATGATCATGTTCAAAATTCAATCATGATTTTTATATCGGCGTGGAAGGGGGGAGTTGATTGAGAGCGAAAAAAGGCCCGGTCAGTTTTTCACTGACCGGGCCTCTTCGATACCAAAGAGGTGGAGTGGGAGGGGAATGTTTGTACTAATGCGAAACCGTTACAGCAGAAGAAACTCTTTTTGCTTTTTCCACGGCGCTTTCAACGTCGTCGGCAAGGGCCAGGGCAACACCAAGACGACGGACTCCGGCGCATTCGCCCTTTCCGAAAATCAGAACCTTTGTGTCTGCCTCGCGAAGCGCGTCGTCAACGCCAGCAAAGGAGGGCTTGTCCGATGTGCCGTTGGAGAGAATCACGCTCGAAGCGGCGGCTCCGTATTGACGGATATTCGGGATCGGCAAGCCCAGAATGGCCCTTGCATGCAGGGCAAATTCACTCAGGTCCTGCGAGATGACCGTCACCAGTCCCGTGTCGTGAGGGCGCGGGGAAACCTCACTGAAGATGATGTCGTCATCCTTGACAAAAAGTTCGACCCCGAAAATGCCGCGTCCACCCAGGGCGTCCGTGATCCTGCGTGCATAGTCCCGAGCTTTGGCAAGGGCTGCTTCACTCATGGGTTGCGGCTGCCATGATTCGCGGTAATCCCCGTTTTCCTGTCTGTGCCCGATCGGCTCGCAAAACGTCGTTCCATCAATGTGACGCACGGTCAACAGGGTGATCTCGTAGTCAAAGGGAATGAATTTCTCGATGATGATGCGCCCTTCACCCGTTCGGCCGCCGGACTGGGAATATTCCCATGCCTTGTGGATGTCAGCCTCGCTTTTGACAACGGACTGTCCCTTTCCGGAAGAGCTCATCACGGGCTTGATCACGCATGGGATGCCGATTTCAGCCACTGCCGCCCGGTATTCCTCTTCCGTGTCGGCGAAGCGGTAGGGGGATGTGGTCAGGCCGACCTTTTCGGCTGCAAGACGCCGAATGCCTTCACGATCCATTGTCAATCTGGTCGCATTGGCATTGGGGACGACATTGAATCCCTCCTTTTCAAGCTCGACCAGAGTGGACGTGGCAATGGCCTCGATTTCGGGCACAATGTAGTCCGGCTTTTCCTCCATGATGACCCGACGCAGCGCATCGCCATCCAGCATGGACATGGTGTAGGAGCGGTGCGCCACCTGCATGGCAGGGGTGTCTTCATAGCGGTCAACCACAATGACCTCAACGCCAAGCCGCTGCGCCTCGATCACGACTTCCTTGCCCAGTTCGCCACCACCAAGAAGCATCATTTTCCTTGCAGACGCCGTTTTGGCCGTTCCCAATATCGTCATGTTGAATCCCTCTGAATTGATTGAAATCAAGCTTGAAACAGGAAAGCTCTATGCCAAATTTCCTTCGGAAATGAAAGGATTGGGTGAGCGTTTTATTCAAAGGCTGCAAGTCGCCTCGCAAAATTTTTTATTTCGAACGGCCAATTTTCTCATTTCGAATGGCGACTTGCATCAGGTCGACCACCAAACGAAAAAGTGGTGGAGCTGAAGGGAATCGAACCCGCGACTTCTTGGGTGGCATGCACGCGGAACTGGCGATTATGTTTTGAAATATTTTGATATAAACAGAAAATTAGTGATGTTGGAGGTGTGTTGAATTCGTTTGGTTGACCGGATGGTTGACCAAAATCTGAATCTATTGAGGACTTATTGTCCACTCTGAAAAAATCGATGGCACGTCGTTGTCAGAGTTTTCGTGTATCCCATTTGGGCCGAACATCCACCCACAAGCTAACACTTACCGTAACAGCAAACACGCACCAAGGCGTTGACAATCCACAATGAGAGGCATATCCAAAGAGAAAATAAGTCAAAGACAAGTAAAAAATAAGGAGAAGATATGTCAAAAGTAGCTGAGGTAGAAGCGAAGATCTGGGAAAAAGGGGGGGGTCATGGTAACTATCCGAGCCCCTCGTAACGAGGAAATCGGCGACTACAACTACAAACGGGCGATGGACAAGGGGGCCTCCCTGCAAAAATTCAAGGAAGATCGTCTGGAGCCTGTTCTGAAAGGCCACGAGTACGAGATTATTGATGGCGACCATGAAACACCCCATGGGAGGACCAAACTGGAAAGAGTCCGAAATTCTTATCAAAAATAGAAGGCCCACCACACACCTAAATCATAAGGAGGAAAGTATGGGCGTATTAGGGACAGCTCGCGAGTGTCTTGAGAACTACGAGTACAACAAGCTCGTGGATAGGTATGACGAGCACACCGCTCAAACCCTTATAAAGGAGCAATTGACCAAAGCCGGAATCACGCTTTCAGATTTTGAGACTTACCGAAGGGTTAAGCATTCTATTCAAAATGGTGCGTTGAATGTCAGAAAAGCACAGAAGGAGGCGCAGGAAGAGGCTTACGCCGCAATTTCGAATGTATACGCATGATACGGGAGTGCCTCACAAGTGATAAGGGGGGGGGCAAGAAAACCCAAGCCCCCCCAACGGAATCTCGCAAATCCAGGTTAACCGGAAATGTTATTCGAACGGTTATCCATACGAAAAAAAGGCTTAGAAGGAAAACCTTCTAAGCCTTTAATATTCTGTGGTGGAGCTGGAGGACGATCTCTTGAATGCCATGCATGAGGAGGACTATCCAATCATTTGAATCTGTTGATTTTTTTCAAGAAGTTTACCCAAGGCCGGTGATTTGAGGGTGGTGTTAAAAAATTTGATGCTTCCCGTTGTTCAAACAAGATTCATTGGCTCACGCTGGACATTTTCACGCCAGCGACATACACTATGTCATACAGGAGGAATCAATATGCCCGCAATGGTAAGCACACGATTTGATACCGCCACCCTGGAACGGTTGGATGAGGCAGTCCATGCCTTAGGCCAAACCCGATCCGGTTTGATTAAGAATGCAGTGAATCACTATCTTGAATACCTGACTTGGTACTCAGCTGAGGTCCAAAAAGGACTGGATGACGTTGAAGCTGGTCGAGTCTTTTCCCATGAGGAAGTCGCCGACAAACTGAAAGGACTCGGCGTTGAACTCGATTAAGTGGACCGAGTCCGCTTATGCAGACCTGACAGACCTGATGGATTATTTCCGAAAACAGGGAGAACCGGGTGTCGGCAAAATGCTGGTTGCCAAAATCCACAAGGCGACTGGCACGCTCCGCACGTTCCCTCACGCAGGTCGGGCAGGACTGCTGAAAGACACCAGAGAACTGGTCATCCCTCATATTCCTTATTTTCTGGTTTATCAGGTGCAGCGGGATGTGGTTAATCTGTTGCGAGTCATGCATACGTCGAAGCTGTGGACGGGCAACATCCGGAACGAACATTTTTAAAAACAAAAATACGAGCTATTCCTTGATGCAACTGCCTGAAATTGAATGGAAAAATTGAAAATGTTTTCAAACAATGCATGGAATGATGCTATTTGCTGTTCTTGTTAGCGCCTATTCAACTCGAGCATACGCCCCTCTTGAGAACGCAGCGATATGCACCAGCATTGTCGTGGCGACACTACTCGCCAACGTCTGCCGTGTTCCTTCAAATTAAGGCACCAAGCTTATTCAACAAGCACAGACTAAAACCAATCTTTTCTCAAACACAGCTTATACACATCATTAATCAGTGATATCAAATGCTTTGGTCAACAGCAGGTTGGTCAAATGGTCGACCACCAAACGAAAAAGGCCCGGTCAGTTTTCACTGACCGGGCCTTTTCAATATCAAAGTGGTGGAGCTGGAGGGAATCGAACCCACGACCTCTTGAATGCCATTCAAGCGCTCTCCCAACTGAGCTACAGCCCCACGTCGTTGGGAAGTCAGTGTTTATACAAGCGGCTGGCGGATGTCAACAGGGAAGATGAAAAAAGTGAAAATTTCGGGAAGATTGATTCGGATGTTTTCTTGTCGTAAGAAATACGCACGGTTGGGAATGTCCCGATCGGAGCGAGAAACAGCGGGGTAACATGGGGCCGATTTTCAAACGCATAGCCGTCAAGATGCTCTGGATGATCGTGGTCTTTCTGGGCATCACGGTCATCAGTTTCTGGGTCATTCATCTGGCTCCGGGCTCTCCCACGGACTTGCAGACCACCCTGAATCCCGAGGCCGGGGCAGAGGCGCGGTTGCAGCTCGAAAAGCTGTACGGACTGGACAAGCCCCTGCACGTCCAATACTGGGACTGGCTCCAGCGGCTGGCAAAACTGGATTTCGGGCAGTCCATGTCCGGAGACCATCGGCCCGTGTGGGACAAGATTCGCGAACGGCTGCCCCTGACCTTCGGCATGAACGTGGCCTCCCTGATTCTGACCCTGCTCATTGCCGTGCCCGTGGGCGTGGCCTCGGCATGGTGGCGGGGCGGGGCGTTCGATCGAATATCCACGGTGGTGGTGTTCATCGGGTTCGCCATGCCCGGGTTCTGGCTCGCGCTCCTGCTCATGCTCTGGCTCGGCATCCACTGGCCCGTGCTGCCCATCTCCGGACTGACCTCGCTTGGCTACGAGCACATGTCTCCGGTGCAGAAATTCTGGGATCTGGCAAAACATCTGATTCTGCCCATATTCATCTATACATCCGGAAGCTGGGCCGGGATGTCCCGGTTCATGCGTTCCAGCATGCTGGAAGTGCTGCGGCAGGACTTCATCATGACTGCGCGGGCCAAGGGATTGCACAGCCGCACCGTGCTGTTCAAGCACGCGCTGCGCAATGCGCTCATGCCGGTCATCACTATTCTGGGCCTGTCCGTGCCGTCCCTGATCGGCGGGTCCGTGATCATCGAATCCATATTTGCCCTGCCCGGACTGGGCCAGCTCTTCTATCAGGCTGTCATGGCGCGCGATTATCCGCTCATCATGGGCAGTCTGGTGCTCGGGGCCGTGCTTACTCTGGCCGGGAACATGCTGGCCGACCTCGGCTACGGGCTGGCCGATCCGCGCATCCGCGTGGGCAGCGGGAGGCGGTCATGAAACGCCGTCCGTTGAAGCGACAATCGCCGTGGTCGCGTCACGCCCTGCTCATCATCGGGCTGGTCATCGTGGGCGTGATGAGTCTGGCCGCATTGCTGGCTCCGTATGTCGCGCCGTACGATCCCAATGTCATCGATGTGAATGCGCTGCTGGCCGCGCCCGGTCCGGATCATCTCATGGGCACGGACGCACTGGGCCGGGACGTGTTTTCCCGCATCCTGTTCGGTGGCCGCGTGTCCCTGTGGGTCGGGTTCGTTGCCGTGGGCATTGCCACGTCCATCGGGCTGTTTCTGGGCCTTGTGGCCGGATATTTCGGCAGGCTGGCGGACGAGGTGATCATGCGACTGGTGGACATCATGCTCTGCTTTCCATCCTTTTTTCTCATACTCGCGGTCATTGCCTTTCTGGAACCGAGTCTGACCAACATCATGGTTGTCATCGGCCTGACCGGATGGATGGGCGTGGCCCGGCTGGTGCGTGCGGAAACCCTGTCCATCCGCGAACGGGACTATGTGCTGGCGGCCCGAGCTGCCGGGGCCGGACCCGCGCGCATCATCCTGCGCCACATCCTGCCCAATGCCGTGGCCCCGGTGCTGGTGTCCGCCACGCTCGGCGTTGCCGGGGCCATTCTGGTGGAGTCGTCCCTGTCCTTTCTGGGGCTGGGCGTGCAGCCGCCGGACGCGTCGTGGGGCAACATGCTCATGGAGGGCAAGGAAGTGCTGGGCATTGCCTGGTGGCTGTCCGTGTTTCCGGGGCTGGCCATTCTCTTCACCGTGCTGGGATACAATCTGCTGGGCGAATCGCTCAGGGACCTGCTTGATCCGAGGTTGAAACAATGAGCGACATTCATGTGCGCGAAGCGTCCGAGTTCGATGTTTTCGCCATCGAGGAAATCATGCGCGCCTCGTTCGAGGCTTCCTATGCCCATTTCATGCCCGAACAGTATGTCCGGGAATTTTTCGATGAAAACCGGGCGGCCAAGGTGGCGCGGTCCGGCTGGAATTCCGTGGCCGTGGCCGAGATCATGGGCCGCATCTGCGGGTTCGTGATGTATCAGGACAATACGGTCAACGAACTCTGGGTGCATCCGGACGACATGGGCAGGGGCGTTGGCTCCGCACTGCTGGATCATGCCGAGGAGCGCATTCGGGAAAAGCGGTTTCCCACCGCGACCCTGTACTGCTACGAGCCCAATGAAAAGGCGTTGGCCTTCTACGGGAAACGTCGCTACCGCAAGACCTCGTCCTTTCCGTCCACCGATGTTGCCGGAGGTCCGGTCACGGTGCTCACGCTGGTCAAGATGCTCAAGAGGAAATAGACGCAATGACTGGGCGCGGGACAGAGCTGGTTCGCATTGCCGTCCTTGTCCTGTGCGCGGTGATCGCGATTCCGGGCCTGTGCCGGGCTGACGGGCCGGGTACGATCCGGGTGTCTCCTGTCGTGCTGGAATCCTCGCGACTTGCGGTGCGTGAAAATCCGTCTCTGTCTGCGTGGAAAGGGCTTCTGTCCGACCGCGTTCGCGCCATGCGCGCTCCGGCTCGGGCCGTGGTCTTGCAGGGGAGTGCGGCCGTGGAACCGCATGCCTATGAACATGATGCTGACAGGCCCGGGCTGCTGGCGCTGGCTGACAGCGTGGAGATACTGGCACTTGTCCATTGGCTTGCCCGGGACGAACAGGCCGCAGGCAAGGCGTCGGGGCTGCTCTGGGCGTGGTATCTGGACTCCCTGACCCGCATGATCCCGCGCATGGACGCGCTGCCCGACCCGGAGGAGGCGGACGCGATCATGCGCACGCTGGACGCGGCCCGGCTGATTCGATCCTCGCAGGCATGGACCGACGCGGACCAGCGCAGGCTGGGCTCGTGGTGCGGCGCGTTTCTGGACTGGCTGGAACCAAAGCTGGCAGAAGCCGTACCCGGGGAGCGGGCGTGGCTCGACGCGCTGGCCGGGATGCTGGCCGTGTGCGCCGGACGGAATTCCGAGGCGGAAGCTCTTGTTTCCCAAGGCGTGGTCGTGGCTCTGGAACGCATCAATCCCGATGGAAGTCTGGGCAGCGAATTCGAGGCCGATGATCTGCGGGAACTGGCGGGCATGGGCGCGCTGTTCTGCGTGGCCGAGTCCTGCGGCGTGAATGCATGGGACATGGCGCTGCCGGGCCGGGGCACGTTCCGGGCGGCTCTGGATCATGCCGAAAGCTCGTCAACCAAGGAGGGCCAAGGCCTGCCGGGGCTGGCCGGGAAATTTCCGTCCCGGGCTGTCGCCGGGCTTTTCCGCCGGGCCGCGCTGGTGTATGGTCATGAGCGGTACCTGAATTTCCCGGACGCGATTCTTCTGGAAGCGAGCGACCGGAACCTGACCCATCTGGCCTATTAGCAGCCTTTCAAGGACGGCAAGAACATGCTGGAACTGTTGCGCATTCGTGATCTTGCGCTCATCGAGGACGTGGAACTGGAATTTTCCACAGGCATGAACACCCTGACCGGCGAAACCGGAGCGGGCAAGTCGTTCATCATGCGCGCCGTGGATTTTCTGCTCGGCGAACGCATGGACAGGAAACTTGTGCGTCCGGGCAAGGATAAGGCCTCGGTCGAGGCGCTTTTCGTGTTGCCCGAGGGCGAAACCGTGGTGCGGCGCGAGCTGTCCGCGGACACGGGCCGTAGCCGTGTGTACATCAACGATACCCTGAGTTCCCAGACTGCCATCCGCAATCTGCGGTCCCGGCTGGTCATCCATACTTCCCAGCACGGCCAGCAGAAGCTGATGTCCCCGGCGTTTCAGGCCGAGATTCTTGATTCCTTTCTGCCGGATCAGTCCCTGCTGAAGCGGCGTGCCGAGGCTCTGGCTGCAGTCAATGAGGTGCTGGAGCGCAAGCGCAAGCTGCTGGAAAAGTGTGAGGACATCGAAAAGCAGCGCGAATTTCTGGAGTACCAGAAAAAGGAGATCGCCCGGGTCGATCCGCAGCTCGACGAGGAAGATGACCTTGAGGAGCGCAAGGGCGTGATCAAGGAGCGCGAACGCGCGGGCGAGTGCCTGCGCAGTGCCCTTGACTGCATTCACGGCGATGCGAACATGCTGGACAGCTTGTCCCTGCTTTCCCGGGAGCTGGGCATCATTGCGCGCATGTTCCCGGAGTACGAGGAGGATGGCGCGGCCGTGGAGGAATTCCGCATCCGGCTGCACGATCTTGAAAACCGGCTGCGCAAGGGACCGGACGATCTTGGCGAGCCGCGCGACGGCATGTCGCTGGACCGCATCGAATCCCGGCTGTTCGATCTGGCCCAGCTCAAGCGGAAGTTGCGTCGCGGTCTGAACGAAATCGTGCGGCTCAAGGACGAGATCGACGAATCCCTGTCCTTTCTGGATGCCTGTGCACTGGACATCAAGGCGCTGGGCAAGGAAGAGGAAGCGGCTGCCAGAAAACTGGGCGCGGTGCTGGTGGAACTGAACAAGGCACGGAAAAAGGCGGCCAGGGAGCTTTCCATTCACATCGTGGATGAGCTCGCCGATCTGGGCTTTTCCGAGCACGTCAAGGTGCTGTTCGAGTTCGACCCGCGTGAGATTTATCCCGGGCTGGAGGACATGCGCGGCAGGCTCATGTGGATTCCCAACCCGGGCCAGCCTGCCCAGCCTCTGGACAAGATCGCGTCCGGCGGTGAACTTTCCCGGTTCCTGCTCGCGCTGGTCACGCTTCGCGGCGCGTCCGGTCAGGACCCGGATGCCCTGCCCACCCTGATCTTCGACGAAGTGGACGCGGGCATTGGCGGCATGACTCTGGGAGCCGTGGCAAGGAAGTTGCGCACACTGGCCGATCGGCAGCAGATGCTGCTCATCACCCACTGGCCCCAGCTTGCCGGACAGGCCGACCGCCATTTTCGCATTCTCAAGGAAGTGGTGGACGCCGAGACCTACACCCGCTGCGAACGGCTGGAAGGAGAGCGCATCGGCGAGGAGCTGTCGCGCATGGCCGGAGGCGGGGAGCAGGGCCGCGCATTGGCCGAAAAACTGCTGAAATAGTCGGCTTGCCCGGAGTCGGGGGTGGCGCTATATCCGTCCCATGCAGCACCAGTACCCAACGCATTCGTCGGATTTTTTCGCGGACCAGTCCGTTCCGTTTGCCATCCATCCGTTTTCCAAAGGCACGGGCTGTCCGGTCACGGATGTGGATGAACTGCATCTGAACGATTTCCATGTGATCCACTACGTGGTCGGTGGCGGTGGACAGTATCTGGTGGATTTCGAGTCCCACGACATCCAGCCGAATTCCCTGTATTTCGTGTCTCCGGGGCAGCTGCATTTCTGGCGGCCCGACAATGAACTCGACGGATTCGTGCTGCTCTTTGCCGAGGAGTTTCTGCTTGCCCCGGACGCCCCGGTCGGTAGCCGGTTCGAGTTGCGTTTCTTCCATGGGCCGGCCCGGACTTCGCGCTTTCCGGTCCCTCGGGATCAGGCCGGAATCATCGAGGACCTGTTCCGCAGGATGCAGAACGAATTTCATGCCGGAAAAGCGGGATATGCCTCTGTGGTTCGCGCGTTTTTCCATGTGCTCATGGTGCATCTGCAACGCATGGCGTCCGAGAGCCGGGGGCTGAACGATCTGGGCCGCGAGCCCGTGCTCGTGCGTCGTTTCCGTCGGCTGGTGGGAGAGAATTTCGCTGCCCAGCGTACGGTGCAGGAGTATGCCCGGGACCTCGGGGTCAGCGTGAGCAGCCTGAACAACACGGTCCGGGAAAGCACGGGCCTGACCCCGGCACGCATGGTTCGGGACGAACTCGTGCTGGCGGCCAAGCGGCTGCTTGCCCATTCGGACAAGGGCGTGGCCGAGATATGTTTCGAGCTCAATTTCGAGGATCCGTCCTATTTCGGCCGGTTCTTTCGGCGCGAG
The DNA here is from genome assembly GCF_022809775.1 of Pseudodesulfovibrio tunisiensis. NCBI lineage: Bacteria > Pseudomonadati > Thermodesulfobacteriota > Desulfovibrionia > Desulfovibrionales > Desulfovibrionaceae > Pseudodesulfovibrio > Pseudodesulfovibrio tunisiensis. The sequence goes on along the minus strand of NZ_CP094380.1, from coordinate 1,822,791 downwards.
ACCGGACTCACCCCCTCTGCCTTTCGCGAGAATCTTCGCCAAAAGTACCATCATTTTGTTCGTTAGTGCCTGTGCCCGGCTCCGGTGAGCAACTACCTTCGGATGATCAATTTCTGACGGAGGTTTGTCATGACGCTCAGGGAAATCGGCGAGGCCGTCGAGAAGATCGGCTGCCTGACCATCACCACTTCGGACCAGGGAACCCTGCACAGCCGCATCATCCACTTGTGCGGCTGGGATGACGAGGGCATCTATTTTCTGACCATGAACGTGAAACCGTTTCATCGGCAGCTTGTCGCATCCGGGCAGGTGGCCCTGTGCGGCATGTATCCGTCCAGCCGGGCCACCGGGCGCAATGCCGTGGGGCAGCCTGCGTTTCCTCCGGGCTTCACCTTTCGCCTGACCGGGGAGGCCCGGGAAGTGCCGGAAGCGGAAATTCGGGAAAAGGCCGCAGCCGGAAACCGCATTTTTGCCTATGCCCTTGAGGACGCAGCTCGCTATCCTGCCATGCGGCTCTTCCGTATCCACAGGGGCAGGGGAGAGATTTTCGACTACGATTTCGAAATGGAGCATCGCGACCACAAGCTGCTGCGCACCCGGTTCGCGTTCGGCGGGGAGACATTTGCCGAGCCTGGCTGCGTGATCACGGACGAATGCGTTGGCTGCGGCGCATGCGCGGACGTCTGCTCGTTCAAGGCCATCGAGCCGGGCGAACCCTATCGCATCAACGGTGCACGCTGCGACGAATGCGGAAGCTGCATGATCGCCTGTCCGCAGGATGCGATCCGCATGCCGGACACCCTCTGATTGTCGCATCGTCACTTTTACAAGGGCATTGCGGAAAGGTGCCAGCCATTTGGCAACCTGTGCCTTCAGCGGTTGCGCCAGTTTTCCTGTCCTGCGTTCCGGCTACTGCGGTTGCCGATCCGTGGGGCAGGAAGCGACAGGGAGGAATGACATGAAGCGGTTTGTGGCGGTGTTTGCTTGTCTGCTGTTTTTTTCATTGATTGGCAGCGCCCTTGTTCAGGGCGAGTTCAGGGACGATCTGATCGGAGAGTCCCGTGATTGCGGCATGACCTTTTTCATGAATTTCATGCTGCCGGGCTTCTACAGGTAGTCGCGCCGGGCACGGAAGGACAGCGGGGGAACTCATGGGGGTTCCCCCTTTTTCGGGTTTGCATCCCTTGACGCGTTGGCTTATGTGCGTCTGGATCGTTCGAACGCGATCCGGTCATCATCTTTTTCCCGCAACAACGAGGATGCCATGCGGTTCATACATCACGCCTTCACTGATCCGGCCTTCAATCTGGCTGCCGAGGAATGGCTGCTGCGCAATGCCGAAACCGACGTGTTCATGCTCTGGCGCAATGCTCCGGCCGTGATCGTGGGCCGGAACCAGAATACGCTTTCCCAGATCAGCGAATCGTTCGTGCGGGAACGCGGCATCCCGGTGATCCGGCGGCTGACCGGGGGCGGGGCCGTGTTTCATGATCTCGGCAATCTGAATTTCACCTTCATCAGTCTGGGGCACGAGACCCCGGCGCTGGATTTCCGGCGGTTCACCGAACCCGTGATCGCGGCCATGCGGACCATGGGCGTGGACTGCGAGTTCGACGGCCGCAACGACCTGACCATTCAGGGAAGGAAATTTTCCGGCAATGCCCAGCATGTCCTGCGGGACCGGGTGCTGCATCACGGCACTCTGCTGTTCGCCTCGGAAATCGCGGACCTGTCCGGCGCATTGCGCGTGGATCCGGAAAAATATCGGGACAAGGCGGTCAAGAGCGTGCAAAGGCGCGTGACCAACATTTCCAGCCATCTGGTCGAGCCCATGAGCGTGACCGAATTCGCTGGCAGGCTCATGACCCATGTGGCCGGAGGCGCACCTCTGGGCGATCTGGACCTGCGTGCGGACGAGATTCGGGACATCAATCGACTGGCCGATTCCCGGTATCGCACCTGGGACTGGAATTACGGGGCGTCGCCCAAGTACGGGTTCACCCGCTCCACGCGCACGCCCGGCGGTCTGCTGGAGGTGCACATGGAGGTGCGGGACGGCATCATTGCCGGGCTTCGCCTGTTCGGGGAATATTTCGGCGTTCTGGACATCGCCGGGCTGGAGGATCGGCTGATCGGCTGCCGTCACGACCGGGAGGCCATGGCGGAGTGTCTGGCTGATGTGGATTTGGATCAGTACATGCGCGGCGTTGATCTGCCTGCGTTCTTCGACTGTCTGTTCTGATTTTTCCTGAAGGCAGGAAAGGGAACAGGGCCGCTCCGGGAATGATTCCGGGGCGGCCCTGTGCTGTTTTCGAGGGGGATCGGGGCGTTCTATTCGCTTTGGGGACAGTAGCGGTCCCAGCCCATGAGTTGGGCGGCCCCGGCAATGGTGGTGCCGTAGAACAGGGCTCTGGCCCCGGTCAGTGCCTTGCCGGAAATGTCGATGAAATCGTCGATGGAGCCGTTGGCAAGGGTGGTGCCCGTGATCAGAAGCAGGTCGGCCCAGGCAAGGGCCTCGCCCGCGGTTTCCGGTCCTTCGATGAACACGCCGCGTTTGACCTGCCCCACGTTGTCCGGATCAAGGTCCAGAACGCGCAGTTCGAAGTCCTTGTGCAGGGCCTGAATCATGGCGGGCTGGAATCCCACCTGCGTGATCTTCGGCGTGCCGTAGTCGGCGCGGATATGCTCGGCGATCTTGTCCGAACATTCGCGCGGTCCGGTGTTGCGGCAGTGGATGGTGTGCCCGGTCCGGCCCAGACTGGCCATGGACGCATTCAGCGCGGCCACGAACACGGAACGATGGAAATTGGTGTCCAGAGGCAGTTTCGCGATTTCGCCGAGCGTGGCCGTATGTGCGCCGAAGTCGTCGGTGAACGCCTGACCGCGCGCGTCGCGGATTCCGGCTTCCATGAGCCGTTCCTTGCCCTTCTGGATCGGGAAGTCCTTGCCCTCGGGATTGCCGATGGCCTGTTCCACGGTCAGGGGGCCGGTGACCACCTGTACGCTCTGGTCGAGCATGTCCTCTGCCGTCCAAACAGATACGGCCCGCTCGCGGACCGCTTCGAGAATTGCGCTCATAGTCTTCTGCTTCCTTGAGTTACACTGCGGACATCCGCTTGAGCGCGACAAACACGCCGAGGGACATCACGCCTATCAGGCACGACAGGACAATGGCCCTGTCGAACTCGCCGCTGAACACGGCGTTGTAGATTTCCAGAGACAGGGTGTTGGTCTTGCCGATCACGTTGCCGCCGAGCATCAGGGTCATGCCCACTTCGCCGAGGCTGCGGCCCAGAGCCAGCAGCCAGCCCGCGATCACGCTGCGCCGGATGTTCGGGAGCAGTACCAGCACGAACGTCTGCCATTCGTTCTTGCCGAGAACATAGGCGGCCTCGGCAAGCTGTTTTCCACGGCCGCGCAGGGCGGCTTCCACCGGCTTGACCATCAGGGGCAGTCCGGCCACCACCGAGGCCAGAACAACCCCGTGAAAGCTGAACACCAGCTCCAGTCCCGTGGCCCGGGCAAAGGCGCTGTCCCTGCCCAGCAGCAGGAGCAGGGCGAAACCCGTGGCAATGGGCGGGAACACCAGAGGCAGGGTGACCAGAAAATCCACTGCCGACCGCATCCACGATTTGCCGTGCGCCAGATAATACGCCGCAAGCAGGCCGAGGACAAGGATGATCGATCCGGCCACTGCCAGCACCTTGAGGGTGAGCAGAACCGGACCGATGGTGCTCGGAGCCTGAATGATTCCCAGCCAGTCCACGTTGCTACAGTCCGTTGGCCCGGATGATCTTCTGCGCCTTGTCCGTCTTCAGAAAGCGGTAGAAATCCTGTGCCTGCTTCGGGTGGGATGCATTGGCAAGCTGTCCGGCCATGATGAAGATGGGCTTGTACGTTTCGTCGGGAATCACCACGTAGCCGCCGAGGGAATCGAGCACGTTCAGGGTGTGCGTCAGATTCATGAACCCGAGATCCACCTCGTTGAGGCTCAGATAGGAAAAGACCTGCGGGATGGCTGCGACTTCCACGAGACGGTCTCCGACTCGGGCGTCGAGTCCGGTATGCTTCAGGTACTGGGCGGCTGCGCGACCGTAGATGGCCTTGTGCGGATCGGGTGTGGCCACGCGTTTGGCGGCTGCGGATTCGAGCATTGCCGCGGGATCGATTCCGCCCTTGAAGGATTTGGACCAGGCCAGAACCAGCTTGCCGCGTCCGAGTTTCATTTCCTCGCTGAAATCGAGCTGGGCGCGGGTCAGGAAGAAGTCCGCGCCAATGACCAGATCGACGGCCCCGCTGTTCCTGGCCTGAGCCGTGACCCGGCCCATGTTGCCGTACACGAGTTGCAGGCTGTTCCCGGTCTCGGCCGTATAGGCCCTGGCAAGGGCATTGACCATTTTCTTGTAGCCGCCGCCCGCCGCGAGCACGGCCTGATCCGAGGCAAAGGCGGAACCGGCCGCGAGCAGGAAGACGAAGGTCAGGCAGAGTATCTTTTTCACAGGGAATTCTCCATTGCGGGTTGGGAGTACATGGCGTGCGCAATGCGCATCTGGCAGTCGAACCAGTTCGGGGAAACCTGACCATGGTCCACGGCAATGATGTCGTCGCCCAGATATTCGGCTTCCTCCAGATCGTGGGTCACATGCAGCACCGGGATGTCCAGTTCGCTCTTGAGGTCGCGCAGTTCCGCGCGCAGTTTGCGGCGCGTGGCCGCGTCCAGAGCAGAGAAGGGTTCGTCCAGAAGCAGGAGCACGGGTTCGCGGGCCAGCGCCTGACAAAATGCCGCGCGCTGACGTTCGCCGCCGGAAATCTGATCCGGCCGCTTGTCCGCGAGGTGGCGGATGCCGAACAGGTTCATGAGGCTGTCCACGCGTTCCATGTTCGTGGCGGCAAAGGCCACGTTTCTGCGCACGGTGAGGTGCGGGAACAGGGTATATTCCTGAAACACCAGCCCCAGCCCGCGTTTGCGTGCCGGAAGGAAGGCATTGGTAGCCGTGTCCACCCAGCAGGTGTTGCCAAGGCAGATGCGTCCGGCGTCCGGCCGCTCCAGCCCCGCGATCATGCGGATGAGCGTGGTCTTGCCCGCGCCGGACGGGCCCACGATGGCCGTGAGATTGCCGGCCCGGCACTGGAAGTTCACGTTCAGATCGAAATGGGAAAGCTGTTTGCGAACTGCCACGGACAGGGTCATGACCGCCTCCGATTCAGTTTGTTGATGACCAGAAGAACCGCAAAGCTGATGGGTACCAGTGCTGCGGACATGCGGAACGCGTCGTCGAAGCGCAGGGCTTCCACGGCCTCGAAGATGGCGATGGACGCGACCTTGGTCTGGCCCGGGATGGACCCGCCCACCATGAGGATCACGCCGAATTCGCCCAGACTGTGGGCGAACACCAGAATGGACGCCGCAGCCAGACCGCCGATGCAGTTCGGCAGGACCACGCGCAGAAACGTCTGGGCCGGGGTGAGGCCGAGAATGGCCGCATTTTCCAGCAGTCTGGGGTCGAGCTTTTCAAAGGATGCTCTCAGGGGCTGGACCGCAAAGGGCAGGTTGAACACGAGGGAGGCCAGCAGGATACCGGCAAAGCTGAATACCAGCCTGCCGCCCGTGGCAGCTTCCCACGAGGAACCGATGACGCCCTGGGGTCCCAGAACCACAAGGAGTCCGAAGCCCAGCACAGTGGGCGGCAGAACCATGGGCAGGGACACCAGAGCGTCCACCGCGCTCTTGCCCGGAAACCGGGCGTAGGCCAGCAAGGCGGCCACGGGCGCGGCGACTATCGGAATGATCAACATTGTCCACAGGGCCAGTTTGGCCGAGAGAAGAAACGGTTCCCAGATCATGCGCTATTTGTATCCGTACTTGCTCTTGATGGCCTTGACTTCATCCGTGTTCAGGAAATCGACGAATTTGGCGACAGCCTCGGCATGAGGCGCGTTCTTGAGCACGCAGGCGGCCTGAATGACTTCCGGGGCCTTGTCCACCACAACATACGCGCCCTTGCGGCCCTGATCCGTGAAAACCGAGGAGAATGCGCACAGGCCCGCGTCGGCCGCACCCGTGGAGGCGAACTGGAACACCTGCGCAATGGACTGGCCGTAGACGAGCCTGGACTGGAGGGAATCCCAGAGTCCTTCGGTCTGGAGGGCCTTCATGGCCGAGGTGCCGTAGGGCGCGGTCTCGGTGTTGGCAATGGCGACCTTGCGCACGGAATCGTCCTTGAGGATTTCGGTCCAGGGCTTGGCGCACAGTTCCTTTTTCATGGTCCAGAGCACGACCTGACCCTTGGCGTACACAAAGGGCTCGGCGGCAAGGCCGTCCTTGAAGAGCTTGGCCGGGCGGCGCTGGTCCGCAGCCAGAAACAGGTCGAAGGGCGCACCGTTCACGATCTGGCCGTAGAGCTTGCCCGTGGAGGCATAGGTGGCCTGCACCGTGAGTCCGGTCTGTTTTTCGAAGGCGGGAATGATTTCCTTCATGGCGGGCATGAAGTTGGCGGCCTGCGCCACGAGCAGGTCGGCTGCGGAAGCGGCCTGTGGCAGGAGCAGCATCACTGCCAGAATCAGGGAAGCCAAGCGTTTCATCGGGATAACTCCATAATGTATGATGTGAACAGTTTTACAAGCGAACAGGCGATTGCTATGCTGATGTACGCCGGACGCCGGGGCGCAACAACCTGGTCACGCCGAACCGAAAATTCGTGACATTCGAAGTGTGGATATGAACAAACCGAACTCCCGTCTTTTGCCGAACAACGTGTTCACGGTTCCGAAGAACGTGCTCTTGCTCGCTCCGGAACAGATTGGCGCGTTGGCTCAGGCGTTTACGGCATGGCGCGATGCGGCTGTGCGTGCCGACCATTTGCGGTCCCGGGAACGGCTGCGACTTGTTTTCCAGTTGTTGCGTCATACCGGAGCCCGATTGGGCGAGGTCCTTGGTCTGGATGATCGCACGGACATGGATCTGGATCGGGGCATGATTCTGATCGGCAAGGGCAGCAACAGGCGCGAGGTGCCCATTCCCCAGCGTTTGGCGCGGGAATTGCGTCGGGTGCTGGAAAGCCCGCTTGCCGCCGGATATTCCGGGGATTTTCTGCATGCGGATCAGGGACTGGTCCGGCGGACCTTTTATGCCCGTGCCGACGAGTGCGGCGTGCCGCGCGAATTGGCGACCGCGCGTGTGCTGCGCAATACCCGCGCCGTGGAAATGCTGCGCAGCGGAGTGCCCCTTGCCGTTGTTCAGACCGTGCTCGGCAGGTCGCCTGCGGAACTCAAGGGCATGCTGCAACAGTATTCCGGTCAGGATGCGGCGTTCATCGTGCGCCGTCTGGCGCTCGGTGACATGTCCGGCCGCACCAGTGCGCGCAATTCCTTCTACTGCCGGGTTACCGGGATCGCCCGGGATGCGGTCATGGCCGAGGTGCGCATGGAGAGCAAGCAGGGCGATGCGCTCTGTGCCGTGATCACCACGGAAAGCCTGCATTCCCTCGGGCTTGAACAGGGCGTTCCGGTCGTGGCCACGGTCAAGGCTCCGCTCATTTCCGTGCAGAAACCGTTCTCCGAAAAGCATTCCAGCCGCCGAAACACCCTGGTTGCCTGCGTGACCAAGGTCCGTGCCAGCAAGGCCATTACCGAGATTTCCGCGCTCACCAATCAGGGGCAGGACCTGTGCGCGCTGGTTTCGGCCAGCACGGCCCATGAATTCGAGCTTGCCCCCGGGGATCAGGCCGTATTCACCTTCAAGGCGCTTTCCGTAGTCCTCAACACACTCTAGCGCGCAGGCTGTCCCGGAACGGGAATCTGCTGCGTTGCTTCAAAAAGGACAACTCCTCGCGTATTGGATATACGCGTCGGCCTTGTCCTTTTTTCGCGCCTTGCATCTCCCCATTCCGGAACAGCCTGCGTGAGGAACGGGAATCTGCTGCGTTGCTTCAAAAAGGGCAACTCCTCGCGTATTGGATATACGCGTCGGCCTTGTCCTTTTTTCGCGCCTTGCATCTCCCCATTCCGGAACAGCCTGCGTGAGGAACGGGAATCTGCTGCGTTGCTGCAAAAAGGGCAAATCCTCGCGTATTGTGCATACGCGTCGGCCTTGTCATTGCTCTATCGTGACATTGTATTTGTCGAGCACCATCAATTTATTCAATGTGTTGTACATATTCTTGACAATGCATAATCTGTTGTATTTGGTGTCGACATAAAAATTTTCTGCAATTTTTTTGAATTTTCCATTTCTGTTGTTGATTTGATTATCTGTGTTGTTCACAAATGCTTTTGATGAACGATCTGTTGGGACGAGTGGAAGATCGTTTTCTGTCAAATCATTGTTGGCTATCAGTTGCCGTATGAGGATTTGTGCAGCCTCGCACCAATAGTTAATTTGTTGTTTATAACCGTTGATCGTTATTGATCGGGGTGATGAAGCAAAATCTGCGTGCTGATATTTAATTAGATATTCCAATCTTAACGTTTTTCCTTCTAGGCTATGTGTTTTCATTTTTTGTCTGTCCATTCGTATTTTTATATTTGTTTCCTTTTGGGGTATGATGTTTTGCAACTGAGAGCAATAATGGAGGATTTTTTTGGGGAAAAGGGGAGCTTCTCAGATGTCTTTTGTCTTCCGCGCCGCCACCATTCCTTTTCGATTTCCTGTTTTCCAACAGGCGGCGCAAGCCAAAAAGTTTTGGATTCTCAAACCTTTTACAAAAGGTTTGAGCCGTCGGAGACAAACAGGAAAGGCCCGGAAGCGAACGCTTCCGGGCCTTTCTTTCAATCTTGTCTTTTGGAACGGCTATTTTGCGGTCTTGACCTTGGGCCAGCCGGTGAAGATGGCGATGAGGGAGATGACGGCCAGAATCAGGCAATACCAGTTGTTGGCAGCCACGGTGACCGGTGAGATTCCGCCGATGGACCCGGCGAGGAGCACCTGCGCTGCGTAGGGCACGAGGCCCTGCACGATGCAGGAGAAGATGTCGAGCAGACTGGCGCTGCGGCGCGGGTCCACGCCCGTGTCCTTGGCGATTTCCTTGGCAAGGCCGCCTGACAGGATGATGGCAACCGTGTTGTTCGCGGTACATGCGTCCGCAAAGGTGACCAGAGAGGAAATGCCCAGTTCGCCGGAGCGTCGGGTATTGCCGTTTCCGGCCCGGTTGGCCATGGACGTGATCTTTTCCAGCATCCACTGGAGGCCGCCGTTGAAGCGGATGAGTTCGCCCAGACCGCCCACGAGCATGGACAGGACCAGGATTTCATGCATGCCGGTAAAGCCGTTGTAGATGTCCTGCGACATCTTGAGCAGGGAATAGTCCGGCAGCACGAACAGGCCCACGGCTCCGGCCAGCACAATGCCCGTGGAGAGCACCACGAACACGTTCACACCGGCCACGGCCAGTCCGAGGATGACCAGATAGGGGACCACGCGGATGAATTCCCAGTCGCCGGTGTGCGTCACGCCGCCGGACGCACCAAGGATGATGAGCATGATGATCGCGGCGATGGCAGCGGGTGTGACAATGCGCACGTTCATCTTGAACTTGTCGCTCATGTCGCAGCCCTGCGTGCGGGTGGCGGCGATGGTGGTGTCGGAAATCATGGAAAGGTTGTCGCCGAACATGGCGCCGCCGAGGATCGTGCCCATGAGCATGGCGCTGGAAATGTCGGTCTGTTGGGCGACTCCGGCGGCAATGGGGGCGATGGCCGCGATGGTGCCCATGGAGGTGCCCATGGCCGTGGACACGAAGGCCGCGATCACGAACAGGCCGGGCAGCACGAACTGGGCCGGGATGAAGGCCAGACCGAGGTTGACCGTGGCATCCACTCCGCCGATGGATTTGGCCACGGCTGCGAACCCGCCCGCCAGAAGGTAGATCACGCACATGGTCACGATGTTGATGTCGCCGACGCCCTTGAGAAAGATGTTGATCTTCTGGTTCAGCTTGCCTTTGCCCATGATCAGGGCAAGGGCGATGGCCGGGAGAATGGCCACGGCTGCCGAGAGTTGGTAGAACGCCATTTTGACGCCTTGGGCGGTGAGCACCGCTCCCGTGCCGATGAACAGGGCGAGGAACAGCAGCAGGGGGAGCAGGGCGCTGCCTCGCGGGGTAGTAGGCTGGTTCATGGTTTTCCTTCACCTGTTTGTTGGGCGGCTGTGCCGCGCGAATGGGGCCGACAAATGATCCGCAGCATGATGCGGCGTGATCCCGAATGATTAGATTTGGATATCCTTATATTAGGATATGCCCCGTGTCCACCCATTTTCCTTTGTTTTTTTCCGTTTCCGTTATCAGGTCGCAAGCATTCCTTTTCATGATCGTTTTCTCCATTTTTTTATTAAAAAAGTGTTTTGTGATATTGATTTTACTTTTGTCAGTTTGTAAGATCGTTCCAAAAAAAGGGAGGGGGCATGGTCAGGGGACCGGGTGATGTGACCGAAGGACGTGTCGTTCACTTCGACGTAGCCGATCTGTCGCCGAACGGATGTTGCACTGCGCGACCGGGTACGGCGGTGAACGGATTGCATTATTTCCTGTGTCTGGCCGTTGAAGGGGACGTGAGTTACTGGCTGCCGACCTTTTCCAAGGACGGGGGCAAGCTGGTGGTCATCAACGGGGATGAAAAGATCGGGATTCAGGATTGGCTGACCAATGACAGGGACCCTCAGGGAAGGAACAACAGCTACGCCTTTTCCAATCAGATATGGGCGCTCAAGGTGGACACCGTGCTGGGTGTGTCCGGGGTTGACGCGGCGCCTCTGGAGAATCCCAATTGCGTGACGCCGGATTGTCTCGATCGCGTGCGCGGCGACTGCTCGAAATTTCTGGCAAAAGCCAGAAGGCTTGCGCCCGGTTGATTTTCCGTCCGCCAAGCGGTAGCTTGCCGCCTCAGTAAGGAGGCGCGTATGGCCGGGCAATGGCTTGTTCCGTTCAAGGGCAGAAATCATTCCCATGTGGTGAATCTGAATTTCCTCTGGCGTGAGGGCAATGTCTGCATCATGGACAACCATCGTGCGGCCATGTGGTGCTGGCTGGAATATCTGCACGGCGGCACCTCCCTTTCCCTGCTTCATGTGGATCGCCACTACGACGCGCTCTTTTCCGAAATCGATTATGCCCACTATCGGAAGCTCGACCTGCCCGGCATGTCCGTGGACGAGTATCTGAACGCCGGATACGATTCGGATTTCTTCACGATCATTCCCCTGTTTCGCTGGGACAACTACCTCGGCCTGTTCATGAAGGCGTTCGGCGATCGCATCGACCAATGGGCCTTTGCCACGCACGGCAGGGGCCAGCGGCCCGAACTGGCCCCCATCACGGAGTATCTGCCCTGGGATTTCCCGGACCGGTCCGTGTGCCGGGACGGGGAGTGGCTGCTCAATGTCGATCTGGACTATTTCTTTTGCAAAACCGCGGATGGTTCCCGGGAATATCTCTTTTCCGAGGCTTGCATGCGTGATTTCTTCCTGTGGATTCGGGAAATGCTGGATTCGGGGCGCGCCCGGTGCCTGACCATGAGTCTTTCCCCGGAATGCTGCGGCGGCTGGGAACCTGCTGAACAGGCCTGTGCTCTTGCGTGTTCCTGTCTTGGTCTCGATTTTCGTCTTGCCTGATTTTTTCACCGCATTGTTGGAAAAGCAGGATTCCATGCTGTTATAACAGCATTGACGTGGGGTGGTGTTCAGGTCACCTTGCGAATGCGATCAACTGTGTTCTGTGGAGGTCTATGCGCCTTTTCTCTTGTCTGACATGGGTTGTCGCGGCAGCCTTTCTTTCTCTTGCCCCTTGTCCGGCCCGGGCAGGGGAGCCTGTCGTGCTGGCCGCGGATGTCTGGTGCCCCTATACCTGTGAAAAGGGATTGGGGCAGGACGGCTTTGCCGTGGACATGGCACGCGAGATATTCGAAGCAGCCGGATTCGAGGTGGAGTATCGGGTCATGTCCTGGCGAAGAGCCTTGACCGAAGCCACCAACGGCTACATCGACGGCGTGATCGGCGCGGACAGGTCCGAGGCACACTGGCTGATCTATCCGGAAGAGGAACTCGGTTCCACTGCCGGGGATTTCTTCGTGCTCAAGTCCAATCCGTGGCGGTATGCGGGCACCTCGTCTCTTGTGGGCGTGCGTCTGGCTCTGGTGGCCGGGTACGGCATCCATCCCGATATTGTCGAGTTTCTTCAACGGCGCGGCCGGGAAGCGCTGGTGCAGTATACGGTGAGTCAGAATCCGCTTGAGGAAAACCTCCGCAAGCTGGTTGCCGGGCGCGTGGATGCCATTCTGGATGACCGAACCGCCATACTGTACGAGGCCGATAGATTGGGAGTCCGCGATCTCATCGAATATGCCGGGTCCGATGACGTGTCTGAAAATTTGTACGTGGCTTTCAGCGACAAGTCGCCACGTTCCCGGGAACTGGCCCGCATCTGGGACAGGGGCGTGCGCAAGCTGCGCGCTTCCGGTCGTCTCAAGGCCATTCTTGTCCGCTACGGCCTGCGCGACTGGAAATAAAATACTTCCGAATTCTTGACAGGGTGACCTGTTCCTGCCCAGTGTGATACACACTGGGGTCCTGCCTTGCGCGCAGGATGTTTTCGACCAAAGGAGCTGGCATGGACATCAATGATCTGGAACGGCTGACTCTGGAACAGGTCCGGGAATTCGCGGCTCGCAGGGATGGGCTGCTGGTGGATACCCTTGTCCCGGAACATCATGCGGCGCGGCATATTCCCGGGGCCGTGAACGCCTGCGTATACGAAATGGTGTTTCTGGACACCATGGACGGGCTGGGCGCGGAACGGGACACGCCCATTGTGCTGTACGGGGCGGGCGAGGATTCCCTCGACTGTTTCACGGCTGCGGAAAAGCTGATGCGTGCCGGGTTCACGAATCTGGCCGTGTTCCCGGGCGGGCTCGAAGCGTGGCAACAGGCCGGGCTGCCTCTGGAGGGAACCGACCCGGACGGCGTGGAGCCGCCGCATCCTCCGCTGGTCACGGAGCATCGGCCCTATCGGCTCGTGCCCGGGGAGAGCGTGATCCGCTGGACCGGACGCAATCACAACGGAGGCCATCGGGGAACGCTGATGTTTGCCGAAGGCGTGCTGGAATTCGGGGACGAGCCGTCCGGTTCGTTCATCATGGACATGACCTCCATTGCAAACGAGGATCTGGAAGGCGATGAACTCCAGCCCGTGCTGCTGGATCATCTGGCTTCGGACGATTTCTTCTTTTCCCGGCTGTTTCCCCGGGCCACGTTTACCGTGACCCGGCTCAAGCTGGCGCTGGACGCGCCGACCCGGCCCAACGCCATGATGCAGGGCAACCTTGAATTGCGCGGCATTTCGAACGAAATCGCGTTTCCCGCTCATGTCCGCAATGTGGAGAACGGCAGGATCGCGGTGCTGGGCAATCTGGATTTCGACCGCACCCAATGGGGCGTGATCTACGGATCGGGCCGGTTCTTCCAGCATCTGGGGTATCACGTGGTCTATGATTTCATTTCGCTGGATTTTCGGATGGTGCTGGAATAGCGGATTGCTTGTGCGGCAGAAAAGGAAACGGGAAGCCTCGGCTTCCCGTTTCCTTTCTTCTCTGTGCGAATCAGACTCCGGCGCTGGCAAAGGCTGCGCCGACAATGGCCTGTGCCTCTTCCTGAATTCGGGTCAGATGTTCCCTGCCCTTGAAGGATTCCGCGTATATCTTGTAAATGGCCTCGGTGCCGGATGGCCGGGCTGCGAACCAGCCGTGTTCGGTCGTGACCTTGAGTCCGCCGATGGGCGCGTCATTGCCCGGGGCGCGGGTCAGACGGGCCAGTATCTGGTCTCCGGCCAGCGTGTTCGCGCTGACCATGTCCGGGGTCAGGGCCCTGAATGCGGCCTTCTGCTCCGGACTGGCGGGCGCGTCCATGCGTTCGTAGATCGGCGAGCCGTACTCGGCCTCCAGCCGGGCGTAAAGTTCACCGGGATCGCGGCTTGTGCGCGCCGTGATTTCCGCTGAGAGCAGGTCCAGAATGATGCCGTCCTTGTCCGTGGTCCAGACCGTGCCATCCTTGCGCAGGAAACTGGCTCCGGCGGATTCCTCGCCGCCGAATCCGTACGAGCCGTCCAGCAGGCCGTCCACGAACCATTTGAAGCCCACGGGCACCTCGCGCAGGTCGCGGCCAAGGCCGTCGGCAACGCGGTCGATCATGGAGCTGGAAACCAGGGTTTTGCCCACGGCCACGTTCCGGCCCCAGCCCGGGCGGTTGCGGAACAGGTAGTCCACGGCCACGGCAAGATAGTGGTTGGGATTGAGCAGGCCGGAGCTGCGGGTCACGATGCCGTGCCTGTCGTAATCCGGGTCGTTGCCGAATGCGATGTCGAATTCGTCCTTGTGTCGGATCAGGGACTGCATGGCATGGGGCGAGGAGCAGTCCATGCGGATTTTTCCGTCCCTGTCCACGGTCATGAATGCAAAGGCCGGGTCGATGCGGCGGTTCACCACGGTGATGTCCAGCCCGTACCGTTCCGCGATGGGGTCCCAGAAATCCACACCCGATCCGCCCAGCGGGTCCACGCCCAGACGCAGGCCGTGGGCGCGGATTGCCTCCATGTCCACCACGTTTTCCAGATCATCCACATAGGGCCGGACATAGTCGTGCGCTCTGACGCAATCGGTCCTGAACGCCCGGTCCGCCGGAATGCGGCATACGCCGGACAGACCATTTGCGAGCAGATCGTTGGCCCGGTCCTGAATGGGCGTGGTGGCTTCCGGGCCTGCCGGACCGCCGTGGGGCGGATTGTACTTGATGCCGCCGTCCCGGGGCGGGTTGTGGGACGGGGTGATGATCACGCCGTCGGCCAGTCCCGCGGTCCTGCCACGGTTCCATGTCAGGATGGCGTGGGAGATCACGGGCGTGGGGGTGTAGCCCCGGTCCGTCTGATAGCGCACTTCCACGCTGTTGGCCGCGAAGACTTCAAGGGCCGTGATCAGCGCCGGTTCGGACAGGGCGTGGGTGTCCATGCCCAGAAACAGGGGGCCGTCCGTGCCCTGCGCCTTGCGGTATTCGCAGATGGCCTGACACACGGCCAGAATGTGCTCTTCGTTGAAGGAGCGGTCCAGAGACGAGCCCCGGTGCCCGGATGTGCCGAAGGAGACGCGCTGGCTCGGGATTTCCGGGTCCGGCGTCTCCGTGTAGTAGGCGGAAACGAGCCGGGGAATGTTTTCCAGAATGGACAGGGGCGCGGGTTTTCCCGCGAGCTTGTGCAGGGCCATGATCAACTCCTTGGGCAAAAAAAACGGGGAAGGACGAACCTTCCCTAATCGAATTTGCAGTTTTCCAATACTGCGGCCTGCATTTCCAGGTCCGCGACCTTTTCATTGGCCTCGCGCAGCCGTCCGGCCAGTATCTCATAGAAAATCTTGAAGAACAACGCTTGGACAGCCTCTCGAACCGGACTTTTCAGCGAGTCGAGAAAACCGAGGTCGAGGCTCAGGCATGCGGTCTCGTCCGCAGCGCGAATGGTGGCGGAGCGCGGGGCCGGGTCCACCACGCCCATCTCCCCGAACACTTCGCCCGGGGTTTCCACGCGCGCCACTTCGACGCCGTCCACCAGCACCTTGAGATCGCCGTGCAGCAGAAAGAAGATGCGTTTGTCGCTTTGTCCCTGCGTGATCACATCCTCGCCTCGGGCATAGTCGCACAGTTCACCGAGGACCATGATCTGGGCGAGCTGGCTGTCGGAGAGTCGGGAAAAGGCGCGGATGGTTCGCGCTGCATCCGCATGCGCGGGATCGGACGGGTCGAACGGCGTGGCGGGCATGGCGGTCTCCTGTGCCGGTTCATTCCGGCGGCATCATGGCGAGGTCTTCCAGCCTTTTTTCCAGTTCCGTGATCCGGGCGTTGGTTCGGCGCAGGCGTTCGGCGAGGATTTCGGAAAATGCCTTGTAGAGCAGTCCCCGGGCATTGATCTGGTCGAGGCCCGAGAGTCTGCCTGCAAACGAACCGTCCACGCCGAGGCACAGGGTGGGGCGGAGCGCGCGCACCGTGGCCGAACGGGGCATGGGGTCCACCATGCCCATTTCCCCGAAGATTTCCCCGAGGCGGCTGATGGTCGCCACGTCCACGTCATTCACGCTGACCTGACATTCGCCGCGGATGAGCACATGGACCATCTGGTCCATTTCGCCCTGCCGCATCACGGTCTCGCCTTCCTCGTACTGACGCAGTCGGGCCAGTTTCAGGACTTCGGCAAGCTGGGTTTCGTTCATGCCGTTGAAGACCGGCAGCTTCCTGAGCCGGGTCAGGGTGTCGATATCGTTCGGGTCGAATCCGCGTTCCTTCACGACTGTGTCCTTGCGCCTGCATGACTGGAGAATTCGGGTCGTACTATGGCTGAAAAACATGTTTCGGACAAGGAGAACCCGTGAATCATGCGCCTACTTGTTCAGCCGTTGCAGTTCGGCTTCCAGTTCCGCGATGCGCGAGTTCGCGTCCCGGAGACGAACCGCCATGACCTCGGCGAATACCCGGTACATGACCGCCTGCGTGAAAATCTTGCTTGGCGAGCCCAGTTCGCCCATGGCCGTGTCGTCCAGAGTCACGCACAGGGTCGGCTTGACCGCGACTATGCTGGCGGAACGAGGGCTGCCGTCAATGATGCCCATCTCGCCGAATACGTCGCCGAGGCGGCGCAGGGTGCCGACCTCGTTGTTCTGCACGGTGACGGACAAATGACCGAAGATGAGGAAGAAGACCCGATTGTCGAAATCCCCTTCGCTGATCACGGTTTCCCCGGCCTCGTATCGGCGCAGGGACGCGGCCTGAAGCGCCATGCGAAGCTGGCCCTCGGGCAGGCTGTCGAAAGCGGGCACGGTTTTGAGTCGGTCAAGAATTTCCCGGTTGGTCGGGTCGAATGGTGTTTCCTTCATGGCATCCTCGTCGCGGTTGGCGTGGAATCGGATGCCCATGATGGCACAACTCGGGAGCTGGGCGGATTATTATGTCCGTGCGTTTTCACCAGACGTGCGCAACGCTCGGACGCGGTCCAGAACCGGGGGATGGCTGTATTCCAGCCATATGGCGAGCCAATGCGGCGTGAGGTTGGACAGGCCGGACACGGACAGGGACTTGAGCGCCCGGACCAGGGCTTCGGGCCTGCCCGTGGTCTGTCGGGCAAAGGCGTCCGCCTGATATTCGTGACGGCGCGAGAGCGCGTTTTCCGCCACGGACAGGAGCATGGCCGCCGGAGTGTAGAGCAGGAAGAAGAACACCAGCCCGGCATGGATGCTCATGTGCTCCATGCCGAAGGCCCGGAACAGGGCCGGGCTGTTCATGACCAGACTCATGAGGAAGAAGATGAGTCCGGTCTTGAGGATGCTGGCGACAAGGCGTTTTCTGATGTGTCCCAGCTTGGCGTGTCCCACCTCATGGGCCAGCACCGCAAGGATTTCCTCGGGGCCGTGACTGTTCACCAGCGTGTCGAACAGGGCGATGCGTCGTTTGGATCCGAACCCCGTGAAGAACGCATTGGCCTTGGTGGTGCGCTTGGACCCGTCCATGACAAAGATGCCCGAGAGCTGGAAGCCGGTTTTTGCGGCATAGTCCGTGATGGTCCGGCGCAGCTCCTCATTCTCCAGCGGAGAGAACTTGTTGAACAGCGGCAGTATCCATGTCGGGGCCACATAGGTCAGGGCCAGGGAGAATGCCGTGGCGAATCCCCAGCACCAGACCCAGGCCCACTGCCCCGTGTATTGGAAGAAGAACAGGATTGCGGCCAGAAGCGCACCGCCGAGGAATGCGGTCAGGATCACGCCCTTGATGCGGTCCGCGGCAAAGGTGCGCAGGGTCGTGGTATTGAAACCGAACCTGTTTTCCAGCACAAAGGTATGGTAGACCTCGAAGGGAAGGCTTGCCAGCCACGATCCGAGGGCCAGCGCGCCGATGTAGAGCAGCCCGGTGGGCGTGGGCCCGAATCCCGCGGCCCGGATCAGGGTGTCCAGCCAGTTGAATCCGCCCGCAAGGAGAAAGATCAGGACCAGAGCCGTGTCCGTCGTGGAGGAGATCAGGGTGTGGCGCATGGTGGCGCGTGCGTAGTTCCGGGCCTTGGCATAGGTGGCCGCGTCAATGGCGTCCGCGAATTCCTCGGGCGGTTCCGGGCGCATGGCCCGGGCGTTGAGATAGCTGGCCGCGCAGGAAAGCAGCCAGGACAGGAGCAGAAAGCAGAGGACCGCGATGAGATACATGTTCATTGCAACGACATCCTTGGGGCAGGAGAGGTATCATGGTTGACGCGACCCTGCTGTTTGCCGGGGAATTGGCCGGGCTCTTGACCAGAAAACACCATTCGGGATTGGTACGCTATCCCGCTGCAAGACGTGCGTCAATCAAGGACGTGGTCGAAAGTCTGGGCGTTCCCCATACCGAGATTCACGGCATCCGCGCGAACGGTCGCGATCATGATTTTTCCCTGCTTTTGGAACCCGGGCAGGAAGTGGCGCTTCTGCCTGCCGATCTTTGTCCGGCATATCCCGTGGACGTGACCATCCCGACGCTCTTGCGGCCCCGGCCGCTTTCGGCGCTCCGTTTTCTGGTGGACGAGAACGTGGCCGGGCTGGTTCCGCTGCTGCGTGCGCTCGGGTTCGATGCCGCGTATGACCGGGCATGGGATGATGCACGTATTGCCGAGGTCGCTGCCCGGGAGGGGCGGGTGGTTCTGTCCCGGGACCGCGCCCTGCTCAAGCGGTCCGTGGTGACCTGCGGTCGTCTGGTACGTGCTGCCTTGCCTGACGAACAGCTTGTCGAGGTGCTCGGCCTGTTCGGCGTGACCCGTGCTCCGGCCCTGTTCAGCCGTTGTCTGCGCTGCAACGTGAAGACCGTTGCGGTGAACAAGGCCGATGTGATGCATCGATTGGAACCGAAAACAAAAAAGTATTTCAGCACGTTCAAGGAGTGCCCCATGTGCGGCAGACTGTATTGGCGCGGTTCGCATCATGCGCGGCTCGTGGAACGGTTCGCTGCTCTGGGTATTGCCACGGCTGCGGAATAGCGCGGAAGAACCCAGGTAACTCCACCACATGCTTGAAAAATGATCTGGGCTGTATTAGCGTTCAGAAATCAGGCTGCAAACGGAGAAAACCACGCATGAGCAACATGCAACTCAATGCCAAGAGCATCCGCGAGGACATTGCGCGGGCCCGGGCCTATGCCCAGAAAAGCGATTACCTGCGGACGCTCGGCTGCCTTGCCAACGCCATCAAGGGACTGGTCACCAGTCAGGTGTTCGGCCGGGAAAAGTTCGAGATTCAGGCGCTTCTGGACGAGGCGCTTCGCGACCTGAACAAGATGAAGATGATCCGGAAGCTTTTTCCGCAGGGGCTGGTCTATCAGCGCGGCAAGGAAAAGGCGTTCCACTCCACGCTGGTCCGGCTGCACGACAAGCTTGAGCAGGCCATGGAAAAGGCGCGGATCACCAAGCTTCGCAAGCGGCTGGCCGTGCTGGACGAGAATCTGATCAAGGCTGCCGGCCTCGTGAAGCAGGGCGAACAGCTTGAAGCCCGCAAGCTCTACCGCAAGATTTCCGAGTACTTCAAGGATATCGAGGGAATCGATTCGGACATCGGCAATCGGCTGACCATGTCGGGCATGTTTGCCGAGGCCGTGGAATATCTGAACAAGGCGCTTGAGATCAACCAGTCCGACGTGCGCGCACACAATGCTCTGATCCTCTGCTACGAAGGCATGCACGAGGTGGACAAGGCCATGAACGCGATCAAGGATGCCATGCGCCGTCTCGGTGCCAGCGAAAACCTGCATCTGCGCATGGCCAAGCTCTGTCTGGAAAAGCGCGACTGGGGCGAAGCGTTCAACAATGCCTCCGCAGCTCTGGAAAAGAATCCGCTCAATGCCGAGGCCCGCAAGATCATGAAGCGGACCGAATCCAAAATCTTCAGTTCCTCCAAGCCCAAGGCCGGCGCCGGGAAAAAACAGACCTTCAACCTCTAGTCCGTCTATCAGTTCCAGTTGGGCCACCCCAGACAGGTTCGGAGCATCAGGGGCAGCGTCAGCACCAGAACGGTTCCGACGAGCAGTCGGGCCCTGATTGCTGTTCCACGCAGAATGCGTTCGCGTTCCCTGCCTCGTGTTCGCAGTTCTTCCTCGTATACCCTTTGTTCCAGTGAAAAACGGTTGCAGTGCATGCGTGCCTCCCTGGGGCTTGCGTTTCGATTTTCCGGCTAGTATGACCAGAAAAATTGATATGTCCAATATGAAATGAAAACGAAATTGATATGTTTTTCATATCATTCGTCGTTGGCCGGAGGGAGATATGGAATTACGGCAACTTCGCTATTTCATAGCCGTGGCCGAGGAACTGCATTTCGGGAGGGCAGCCGAGCGGCTGCACATGGCGCAGCCTCCGCTATCCCAGCAGATCAAGAAGCTGGAGGAAGACCTTGGCGTCATGCTGTTCGATCGCACGAATCGACGCGTGCTGCTGACGCAGGAGGGGCGCAAGTTTCTCTGCGTTGCGCGTAACACGTTGGAGACGCTGGGAAACGGAATCGAGCAGGTGGGCATGATGTCCCGGGGCGAGATCGGGCGGTTGCGCATCGGGTTCATCAGTTCGGCCACGCAGACGGATTTTACCGAGGCCCTGGCCGAATTTCGCACCCTGTATCCGGGCATTGTGCTGGACATCCACGAGATGCATTCCGTGGAACAGCGCGAAGGGCTGCTGAACAACAGCCTTGATGTAGGCATATTGTGCGGCGCGTTCTGCGGTGATGAGCGGTTCGAACATACGCTGCTTTTGCGGGAACCGTATCTGCTGGCCGTGCACAAATGTCATCCTCTGGCCAAACAGGGCAAGGCCCGGATCACGGATTTGCATCAGGAAAACTTCATCACGTTTCCGCGCTACATCCATCCTGCCCAGTCCGCGGCAACCTTTCTCGAAAAGGGGGTTGTGCCGCGCACGGTGCAGGAAGCCGTGACGCATCACACCAAGCTGGCTCTGGTTTCCACCGGATTGGGCGTGGCCCTTGTCCCGGCCCGCATGGCCCGCACCTGCCCCAAATGCGTACGACTGCTGCCCTTTGACTGGGAAGGCAAGGGACATATCAGCGAAATACACGTGCTGTGGCGGCGGGGCGAAAAGTCGCCGGCTCTGGAGTGCTTTCTTGAAGTCATGGAGAAATATTGCAACAGGGACTCGTTGCCTTGTGCAGATGATATGACCTGCGTGGGGTAGAGAGAGGCTCACCATGTTGGTATAGCCGTAGCTCTTCAGGGCGCGTAGCCGCGCCGTTTTCGCCGTGCCATCCTGCAAGGTGAGGATTTCGCCCTTCCCGGGCGAGTTCATTTTTTTGTTGGGGCAAAAAAATAAACGAAAAAAAAGCCTCTACGCACTGTGCTCCCGACTCCCTCGGGCAGGAACCAGTAGCGCCCTTTCGCCGGGCGATTGCGACGTTTCCTTCGGAAACCGCATCGCCCCGGCTTCGGTCGCCTCGACTGGTTCCAAGCCCTCGCGAGCCGAAATTCGATCTGGGTAAGAGACAGTGTTCCGGGTGTGAGAAGTCGCCCCGGCTCTACCAAGCTCCCCCGGCCCAACCAACTTTCCACCGTTTCCCTTTGATCAAGGCATCCGGTCCTGTGGCAAATGCACGGCAGATCAGCCTTGATCAAGTAGGAAACGCGCACGGCTGTGGCGGCCCCAAAAGGCGGCTTTTGATTACTTTTATCCGCCTTGGAATAAAAGTAATTCGCCCGGGAAGGGCGAAATCCCCACCAAACAAGCTGGTAAGGCGCATACGGCGAATTGCTTCGCCCGGCACGGACCGCCAAGCTGGCACAGCCCCACCTCTTCAGGGCGCGTAGCCACGCCGTCTTCCTCTCAGATCACGAATTCCATTTCTGAAAAAAATCCTGTCCTGATCATACAATCCGGGATGCTCGGCCGCGACCTTTTCCATGGCCGGGAAAAAGTTTTCCCACCCCATGACCTCGGCGACCTTGCGCTTGTTCACGAAGATTTTGAAGGTGGTACCTCTGGGGCACTTGGTCAGATTGAGTTCGAGCACGCCGTCAGGCGTGGTCTCGTTCCAGAAGGCGGACCAGGCGGTACGATCGCCCTCGGTCTTCTTGTATTTTTCGAAATATGCCTCGAAAATCCGCTGCACGTCTGCCTTGTCCATGACAATACCTCGCTGGTTTGCATCAGTATGCCTCAATGCGCGGCATGAGCCAAGCCGGTTCCGGTTTGCCACAGGGCGTGAATTGGTCTAGTTTTCAGGCATCCAACCAATCTACATGGAGTTTCCATGCTGCCGCACGCTGTCTGGATCATGCCCCCGAACCGCGCCTCCGTCCGAATGGTCAATGCCGGATTGGATGCCTTCTGCATCCTGAACGGCTTTGACGAGAACCATTCCCGGCGGATTCAGGTCTGTCTGGAAGGGGTGTTCATGTACTGCGCTCGGAACATCATGACGCAGGCCGATCCGCATGACATCGAGGTTCGGCTCTACTGGCGGACGAATCGGCTGGAAATGTTCGTGGAGCACCACGGACCGCGCGGCGAATGGGACGACTGTCTGCGCCGGAACAGCCATGTGCCCTTGCGGCGTACCAGCTTCGAGGCCATGGGCCTGTTCATTGCCCGGGAAATTCTCGACGAACTGACCTTCGAGGCCCGGTACGACATTGCTGCCGGGGGTGAGGTGTTGACCTATGGTCTGGTCCATTCTCTGGGAGACGAAATGCCGTCTTCCTAAATGGTTGGCCGAGCCTCAAGCAACTCCCTGAAGAAATCGAGTACGGCCTTTCGGGCCTTGGCATGAGTGTCCGGACAATAGGCGCAGCCGAATTCCGTGTCCGTGGGCACGTCGGGATTGCAGAATCCGTGGCCCGCACCCGTGTAGATGGTCATCCGGCAGTCTGCTTCCGCCGCATCCATTTCCTCAAGGAACGGGGGCACGTCGCACATGGGCACCACCTTGTCCCGCATGCCGTGCAGCACCAGCAGGCTGGCCAGCACGTCCTTCCGCGAACAGGGCAGGTCCGTGCGCAGATAGCCGTATACGCTGGCCGCGCCCAGCAGGTCCGCGCCGGACCGGGCCAGTTCCAGCATTGCGCATCCTCCGAAGGAGAAACCAAGGGCGAACAGGGCGGTTTCGTCGGCTTCCGGGCAGGTGCGCAGGGCTTCCAGCCCGGCTGCGGCCCGTTCCCGCATCAGGGTGCGATCATCGCGATACACATGGGCATGAAGACTGGCTTCTTCCCGCGATTCCGGGCGGATGGCGCTACCGTACATGTCGTGGGCCAGCACGGTGAAGCCTGCCTCGGCCAGTTCGTGCGCGTGGCGCAGGATGTTGCTGTCCAGCCCCGTGAATTCGTGAATGAGCAGCACACCGGGTCTTGGCGCGGTTTCGTCCGCGTCCGTGAACAGAATGCCTTCCAGCTCGGTTTCATCATGTTCATAGGCAAGGGGAGCGCTCTCGATCATGCGAAATCCTCCTCGGAAAAGCGGGTGACAAGGATGTGTGCGGTCCGGCCCGGCTCATATCCGGGTTCCGCGCTGCCGCCGTGGTGGTACGCGCACAGGAACGTGCCGTCCTCCAGTTCGGTCCAGCCGGAATAGCCGAAGTCGCCGGGATTGGCCATGCTGTCGTTCTTCAGTTCCAGCACGTGATCCTGTCGCCACTGGTCGGGCAGGCCCTGATCCGGAGTCCATTGCCATTGGTAGTCGCGCAGATAGCGAGGATCGCGCACATGCAGGGAAATCCGTTTCCAGACGCAATCCACGGCGTTGTCCTGAAACGGAAGGGGAGCGCCGAACAGGATGCCCCGGGTTTCGGCCCGGTCCGGCTCCACGTGAATCACGCCGCGTTTGCGTCCGTTCACGCGCAGGGTCACGGTTCCGGCCTCGTAGTCGAGACGGATCGTGTTGAAGGTGCCCGGTTCCAGCTTGAATCCGCGCGCGCCGGGAATGTCCGGGACAATGCGGTTCGTGGTGATTTTCCACCATGTGCCGAGACGCAGGCCGCAGCCGTTTTTCCCGCTGCTGTCCACGCGAACCTCGGCTTCGAGCCGGGCCGTGGCCGAGCGCGGATCGGTCATGGGGCGCAGGGCGTAGCGCACCGGAGCATTCGGCTCCTCGCCATTGCGGATGCGCAGGCCGCGTTTCGCGAGTCGGGCGTTGTTTCGGGCGTTGCCGTGCACCCGGAAGTTGCTGCGCAGTTCCGCTTCCGTGCCGAGCCATGCGCAGGTGCCCATGTCCGGTCCCACGTCGCGGTAGGTGCAGAGCAACTTGCCGGATCGGGTCAGGCCGAGAGTGGGGCGGTGC
Source organism: Pseudodesulfovibrio tunisiensis (assembly GCF_022809775.1). NCBI lineage: Bacteria > Pseudomonadati > Thermodesulfobacteriota > Desulfovibrionia > Desulfovibrionales > Desulfovibrionaceae > Pseudodesulfovibrio > Pseudodesulfovibrio tunisiensis. The sequence goes on along the minus strand of NZ_CP094380.1, from coordinate 1,798,483 downwards.
CCGATCAGCGGGGTGGGCACGGGGTCGGACCATGTGTGGCCCTGATCCCGGCTTTCGCACAGGTACATGGGTTCGTACACAAAACTGTTTTCCCGCATGATGCACAGGATGCGACCATCGGGCAGGGCGCACAGGGACCCTTCGCAGAGCATGAGGTTGCGGTCGTGGGCAATTACGGACAGGGCGGACCATGAGCGGCCCTGATTGGTCGAGGCATAGGCCATCTGCTCTGTGGGCGGCTGGCGCACTGCGGGATGCGCAGCCGTGCCCCGGTGAATGTGCCCGGTGCACAGGAGCCGGTCCGCGCCGAGTTCCATGCAGCGGTCGGGCAGGCCGTGGCGGAATCCGTCTCCGGGATGCGAGGCCCAGTGCTCGCCGTTGTCCGCGCTGCGATGAATGGTGGGGCGGTTGTCATCGATCAGCATGAGCTGGCCGTCCCGGAGCAGGGTGAATCTGGGGCAGTGGCTGTTCGTCACGTCCAGATAGCGAGGGGCGCTCCAGGCATGTCCATTGTTTCGGCTGGTCTTGAGAATCAGTCTGCGTCGTGCTCCCACATGCTTGTCGAATTCGTTGTAGGCCACGATGAGCCGCCCGTCTGCTGCGCGTACGATGTCCGGGAAGCAGAGATACTGCCCGGGGCGGCGATCCACGATCTCATGGCGTTCGGTGTTGTCGCTTATGCTCGGCATGGAGAATCCTCTTGAATCGTTTCGGCGAAAATTGTCGGATTCAAGAGGATTAGCACATGCCGTGCCCCAGGGCAAAAGATCGGAGCAGGCCGACCTTGCAGTCGGGTTCGGATAGCTTGCCCCGTTTGTGACGGAGCATGGCGTGGAACTGTTCGGCCTGTTTGCGGTCCATGAATCGGGCCGGAATCTTCGGATCGGTTTTGCGCAGGTTTCATCTGCACAAGGCCGTCCATGCAATTGCCGAACTTCGGGTCCATGTTGAATCCGGGAATGTGGCTGTCCAGCCTGAGGGGGAGAAAGTGGTGTGACGCAGTGTGGCGGTTTCGTGAAAACGTTGCGGGGCTGTGGTGTTTTTTATGGAAAAAAGCCGTCTTGCGTGACAGGATTCGCTTTTCCCGGTATTGGTCCCAAAACCGCCTATATACAATAAGGAGCTTTATTATGGCACCGAAGCTGAACCTGGCCGGCTTCAAGGCAGAGTATCGGATCGACGTTCCGGAGCTGGACGAACAGCACAAGACCTTCTTCGACATGCTGCGTTCCCTCGAGGATGCGGTATCCGACATGTACCGGCCGCTGGCCGAGGACGAGATCGATCCTGTTCTGGATGTCATGGACGAACTCAGGGACTATGCCCTGACGCATTTCCGTACCGAGGAATCCATGATGAAGGATGCCGGGTACCCGGGATTGGACAAGCAGAAGCGCGAGCACAACCGATTCATTTCCGACCTGCTGCGCATGCAGGCCGAGGTGCTGAACGGCGCACTTGTTCCCGCCATGAAGATCAGGAATTTCATGCACGACTGGTACAGGGACCACATCCTGAAACTGGACAAGCCGTTCGGCGAGTATTTGTCCAGTCGGAGTTCCTGAGGCCGATCGGGTGTTTTCTTCGATCCTGGCCCGGAAAAATGCGAAAAAAGTTTCCGGGCCGCGCTTGACACTTTTTCGCCGGTGTTTATGTAGAGTTGAGCTTTCCGGGACGCTGTGGCGGCGGCTCGGAAAAACTTGCGCCGAGGGCGGTGTGTCCGCCGAGAACGGCGCGGCGAAGAAGCTCAAAATCAGATCGGAGGAATAAAGGAATGAATCTGAAACCGCTGAATGACCGTGTACTGGTGAAACGTCTGGAAATGGAAGAGAAGACCGCCGGGGGCATCATCATCCCGGATTCCGCCAAGGAAAAGCCCATGAAGGGGCAGGTCGTGGCTGCCGGACCCGGCAAGCTGGACGAAAGCGGCAAGCGCGTCGACATGAGCGTCAAGGCCGGGGACACCGTCCTGTTCGCCAAGTACGCCGGCACCGAGATCAAGATCGACGGTGAAGAACACCTGGTCATGCGCGAAGACGACATCCTTGCCGTCGTCGAGTAGTCCCCACTTCACATTCCGAATCAATATTCCCAATTTTTAAGGAGAAATAATCATGGCCAAAGAAATTCTCTTCGAAGCCAAAGGACGCGAGAAACTGAAAGCCGGCGTGGACAAGCTGGCCAATGCCGTCAAGGTCACCCTCGGACCCAAGGGCCGCAACGTGGTGATCGAGAAGTCCTTCGGCGCTCCGGTCATCACCAAGGACGGCGTGACCGTTGCCAAGGAAATCGAGCTGGAAGACAAGTTCGAGAACATGGGCGCCCAGATGGTCAAGGAAGTCGCTTCCAAGACCTCCGACGTTGCCGGTGACGGCACCACCACTGCCACCATTCTGGCCCAGGCCATTTTCACCGAGGGCGTGAAGCTGGTTGCCGCCGGTCGTTCCCCCATGGCCATCAAGCGCGGCATCGACAAGGCCGTCGAAGCCATCGTGGCCGAGCTGGGCGACGTTGCCAAGCCCACCCGCGACCAGAAGGAAATCGCTCAGGTCGGTACCATTTCCGCCAACAACGATTCCACCATCGGCAACATCATTGCCGAGGCCATGAACAAGGTCGGCAAGGAAGGCGTCATCACCGTCGAGGAAGCCAAGGGTCTGGAGACCACTCTGGATGTCGTCGAAGGCATGCAGTTCGACCGTGGCTACCTCTCCCCGTATTTCGTGACCAATGCCGAGCGCATGACCTGCGAAATGGAAGAGCCCCTGATTCTCATCAACGAGAAGAAGGTTTCCTCCATGAAGGAACTGCTGCCCGTGCTGGAGCAGGTTGCCAAGATGTCCAAGCCGCTGCTCATCATCGCCGAGGACATTGAGGGCGAAGCCCTGGCCACCCTCGTGGTCAACAAGCTGCGCGGCACCCTGAACGTGTCCGCTGTCAAGGCCCCGGGCTTTGGCGAGCGCCGCAAGGCCATGCTCAAGGACATCGCTGTCCTGACCGGTGGCCAGGTTGTTTCCGAAGATCTCGGCATCAAGCTGGAGAGCCTGACCGTCAACGATCTGGGCACTGCCAAGCGCGTTGTCATCGACAAGGAAAACACCACCATCGTTGATGGCGCCGGCAATGCCGAGGACATCAAGGCCCGCATCAAGCAGATTCGCGCCGAGATCGGCGAGTCCTCTTCCGACTACGATCGCGAGAAGCTCCAGGAGCGTCTGGCCAAGATCGTGGGCGGCGTGGCCGTGATCAACGTGGGTGCTGCCACCGAGACCGAGATGAAGGAAAAGAAGGCTCGCGTCGAGGACGCCCTGAACGCCACCCGCGCGGCTGTCGAGGAAGGCATCGTGCCTGGCGGCGGCGTGGTTCTCGCCCGTTCCGGCAAGACCCTGGCCAAGGTCAAGGCTGCCGATGACGACGAGCAGGCCGGCATCAACATCATTGCCCGCGCCGTGGAAGAGCCCCTGCGCCAGATTTCCGGCAACGCCGGTCTGGAAGGCTCCATCGTTGTCGAGCGCATCAAGGAAGGCAAGGACGGCTTCGGTTTCAACGCCGCTACCGGCGAGTACGAAGACCTGATCAAGGCCGGTGTCATCGATCCCAAGAAGGTGACCCGCACCGCCCTGCAGAACGCCGCTTCCGTGGCCGGTCTGCTGCTGACCACCGAGTGCGCCATTGCTGACAAGCCCGAGTCCAAGGACGCTGCTGCCCCGGCCATGCCCGGCGGCATGGGCGGCATGGGTGGCATGGGCGGCATGTACTAAGCCGACCCGGCATACCAGGCTGATAATGCAAAGGCCCCCGTCCTTGAGACGGGGGCCTTTTTTCGTCTGCCGCAGTCTGTGCGCGTTGCGACTATTTCAGGACGCTGTTGGCCAGCATCTTCTGTACGCCGACCACGTCGGTTCCTGCCTTGAGTTCCCTGACCACGGGGTCGCCGTGTCCGGAAATCCATATCTTGAGTTCGGAATCCATGTCGAAGTGCCCGGCGGATTCCACGGCAAAGCGGGTGATGGATTTGTAGGGGATGGAATTGTATTCCACCTTTTTTCCGGTCAGGCCCTGCTTGTCCACCAGAATGAGTCTGCCGGTGGTGAACACGAACAGGTCGCGGATGATCTTGTATGCAGCGAGCACGCGTTCACTGTCGCCGAGGATCGGGCCGAATTCCTCCTGAATCTCGTTCACGTCGATTTCCGAGGCGTTGCCCATCAGGCCGTCAAGCAATCCCATGCAGGACTCCTTTGCTGTTTGAGGTTTGTGTTGTTGCTAATGCTGCCCTTCGGACGTGTCCGGGGCGAAAAAACGGAGAATCAGGTATCCGGCGGTTCCGGCCACGAGCGAGGCGAACAGGATGCTGATCTTGGCCAGTTCCACATATCGCGTGCCTTCGTCATAGGCGAGGTTGGCAATGAAGATGGACATGGTGAAGCCCACGCCCGCAAGCCAGCTTGCGCCGTACAGGTGCATGAGTGTGGCGCGCTCCGGAAATTCGGCGATCCCGAATTTGTCCAGCAGCCAGCATGCGCCTGTTATGCCGATCTGCTTGCCCATGATCAGCCCGAGAAATATGCCGAGGGACACCGGAGTCATGAGTTCCTGAAACACGTCCGCTTCGAGCGCCACGCCAGCATTTGCCAGCGCGAATATCGGCATGACGAGGAACGAAACCCAGGGGTGCAGGCCGTGTTCGATGACCTGAAGCGGGGCTGTGGACTGCTTGAATACGTCCACCATGCTCCAGAGCGCGGACTGCTGTTCCTTGTTTGTCAGCACGGTCTTGCCCGGAGTGACCGCCATTTCGAATTCCTCCACATCCTGCCGCATTTCCTCCACGAACGCGCTGCAATCCATCTGCCGGGAGGCCGGGATGGTGAAGGCAGCCAGAACGCCCGCAATGGTGGCGTGGATGCCGGACTTGAGAAAGGCCAGCCACATCAGTGCGCCCAGCAGCAGGTAGGGCACGGAGTGGCGCACGCCCATGCGGTTCAGTCCGGCCATGAGCACCAGCACGACCAGCCCGGCAACGAGCATGGAAATGTTCAGCGACGAGGTATAGAAGATGGCGATGACCAGAATTGCGCCGATGTCGTCCACGATGGCCACGGCAGTGAGGAATATCTTCACCCCCACGGGCACGCGCCTGCCCAGCAGGGACAGAATGCCCAGAGCAAAGGCGATGTCCGTTGCCATGGGAATTCCCCAGCCGGACACGGAATCAAGGCCGTTGTTGAAGGCGAGGAATATGGCGGCGGGCACCACCATGCCGCCCACGGCAGCGGCAACGGGCATGATGGTCTGTTTGGGGGAGCACAGGCCACCCACCAGAATCTCCCTCTTGATTTCCAGACCGACCAGAAAGAAGAACACGGCCATGAGGCCGTCGTTGATCCAGAGGATGGCCGCCTTGGACAGGCTCCATGAGCCTATGCCCACGGTCAGCGGAGTCTGCCACAGGGCGTGGTAGGTGTCTGCCCATGGCGAATTGGCCCAGACCAGCGCCGCAATGGTGCAGAACATGAGGACAAGGCCGCCTGCGGCCTCCATCTTGAAGAATGTGTCGAACGGCTCCATGAGCCGGTCAATGGGCAGCGTGCTTCGGGATTCCGGGTGCATGGTTCGTCCTTTTTCGTTTTCCCTTTTTTATGGCGAGGTTGAATGAAAAGGCAACCGTTATCGACAAATCATCGTTGTATCAGTCTGCGGGCCGCTTGCAGGACGTTTCCCCTGAGCGGGCCGTTTGCGCCGAGCGTGACCAGCGCTTCCAGATCCTCCAGAGTGTCCACGTCGTCCAGCATGTCCAGTTGTTCGGCATCCACGCCCAGAGCCGCAAGGCGATGCATGGTGCGCTCCAGCACGTCGTTTCGGCTCCATTCCATGTCGCGGAATACTTCCGGCGTGAACGAGCCGCGTTGAAATCCGATGAGATAGTAACCGCCGTCCTCGGTCGGGCCGATGCAGGCATCGTGATTCTTCAGACCTTGCAGCGCACGTGTCAGAATCGGGCCGTCGAGCATCGGGATGTCGCTGCCCACGAGCACGGCGTGCTCATAGCCCATGAAAAAGACTTCACGAAACGCGTTTTCCATGCGTTTCCCCAGTTCCGCACCCTTTTGCGACAGGTAGAGGTAGTCGTGTCCCAGCCAGTCGGTCATGGCGTCGCACATGTCTTCCGGCGAGTAGCAGACGAACAGTTCCGCATCCGTGGCGCGGGCGAGTTCCGGCAGTTTTTCCTCCACCAGAGCCTGATAGAATTCCGCAGCTGCCTCGGGCGTGGTATTTGCGGCAAGTCGTGTCTTGACGGTTCCGGGCTCCGGGTATCTGACGAAAAAAAGGATGCAGCTGTTCATGCGGACTCCTTTTCGGAAGCGGTTTCCGGGGGCGAAGCAGGCGGGGCATAGCCGTGCGCCAGAGCCTGCGGAGAAGTTCCCAGCGCATATCTGATGCGGATGATCCAGTTCTTCAGGGTGCGGGCGAACACGCCGTCCTGTTCCCAGCGCCGGGCCGAGGTGCGGACCCTCGCTTTGAGGATGGCGATGGGCAGGCGTCGTTTTTTCAGACGGGTGAACAGTTCCACGTCTTCCATGAGCGGTATTTCCGCGAAACCGCCCAATTCGCGAAAAATGTCGGTCCGGATGAACTGCGCCTGATCTCCGTAGGGAACGCGTTCCAGACGGGATCGGATGTTGGCGAACCATGCCACCATGTGCAGCAATGGACTGTCCGAGTCCATGGACAGGGAAAAGGCACCGGCAACGGCCCGGCCGGACAGGGCAAGGCGCGCCGTGCGCAGGGCGTGTTCGGGCAGGGCGGTGTCCGCGTGGAGAAACAGGAGCATGTCGCCGTTGGCCACTTCCGCACCCCGGTTCATCTGGATGCCGCGCCCGGGGCCGGAATGCACGCGGATCACGTCGGGATCGGTGATCGCGTTCAGGGAGGACCCCGTGGGGTCGCCGTCCGCGACAATGATTTCCACGGGAGCATCCCCCGCAATCATGCGGACATGCCGAATGCATTCTCCCATGGCGGCGGCTTCGTTCAGTACGGGGATCACCACGGACCAGAGCCCGGCGGTTGTGTTCTGCCTCATGGAGGATTAATAAACCGTTTGTTGTTTTTTTTCAAAGCCCGGAGGAAAAATGCGCAAAGGCGTGACCAATGACCCGGACGCGATCCGGGATGTATGCGGCCGGGCCGACGTGCTGTGGCTGGCCCTGTGCGATGACGAAGGCCCGTATTGCGTGCCCGTGAATTTCGTTCTGGTGGGGCAGACCCTGTATCTGCATTCCGGCAGAAAGGGGCGCAAGGCTCGTATTCTGACCTCGGGCAGGCCGCTGGCCTTTTCCATGGCAGTGGACCTGAAGCTCAGGACCGGAGACACGGCCTGCAAATACGGGTATCGGTTTCGATCGGTCATGGGCAGGGGCATTCCCCGCATTGCCGAGGGGGATGAACGCAGGACCGGGCTGGATGCGCTCGTGCGCAAATACGCGGGGGAAGTGCTCCCCTGCGATGAGCGGGTGCTGGAAATCACCGAGGTGTTTGCCGTGGACATGGATGCCGCTTCGGTACGAACAAAGGAATAGGAGTCGTCATGGTCATCTGTTTCATCGGGGATTCCCTGACCCTTGGATTCGGGGACGAGACCGGGCTGGGCTGGACCGGACGCATTGCCCGGCAGCTTGCCGAGCAGGGCGAAAGCGTGACCGCGTACAATCTGGGCGTGCGCAAGGACACCACGGTCAGAATGCGGCATCGCTGGCAATCCGAGAGCTCGCTTCGGCTGTTGCCCGAGGAGCCAGCCAAACTGGTATTCAGCTTCGGCGTGGCCGATGTGGCCAACAGCATTCCGGCCGAGGAGAGTCTGGGCGCTGCCGTTGCCATGCTCATGCAGGCAAGGCAGGTCGGAGACGTGCTCGTGATCGGGCCGACCCCGGTGAACGACGCTGACAAACGGGCCGAGATTGCATCCCTGTCCCGCCAGTTCGAGGCCATGTGCCGCAGGCTGGAAATCCCGTTCGTGCCCGCATTTGACGCCATGCACCATTCCTTCGTATATGGCGAGGCGTTGAACAAGGGGGACGGCGTGCATCCGGCAGCCTCGGGCTATGCCGATCTGGCCGACCACATCCTGAAATCCGATACGGCAAGGACTTTTTTCGGGATCGCCTGATCCGGCGGTCGCAACCATGAAACCCGCGGATAGGGACCGCCCCGGGGGACTGTCCGCCAACGCGAGGAAATCCATGCGTTCTTTTGCCAGCGACAATAATTCCGGTGCGCATCCCGCCGTGATGCAGGCCCTTGTGGACGCCAATCCCGGCGACATGAAGGCCTATGGCGACGATGAAATCTCCATTCACACCGACGAGGTGCTCAAGGAATATTTCGGGTCTCAGGCCCGCATTCACTACGTGACCACGGGAACCGCGGCCAACGTGCTCGGCCTGCGCGCCGTGACCCATACCTACAATTCCGTGATCTGTTCGGACGTGGCGCACATCAACACGGACGAGTGCGGCGCGCCCGAGGCATTCGGCGGCATCAAGCTGGTGCCCGTGCCCACGGAGAACGGCAAGCTCACGCCTCGCGCCATTGCTCCGTATCTGGGGCACATCGGCTTCGTGCACGCCAGCCAGCCCAAGGTCATCTCCATCACCCAGCCCACCGAGGTGGGCACCCTGTATTCCCTGAAGGAGATCGAGGACATCTGCCAGTTTGCCCATGACCGCGACCTGCTCGTGCACATGGACGGCGCGCGCATCGCCAATGCCTGCGCCGCGCTGGACTGCTCGTTTTTCGACATGACCACGGCTCTGGACGTGGACCTGCTGTCCTTTGGCGGCACCAAGAACGGCTGCATCATGTCCGAGGCCGTGCTTTTCCTGAATCCGGACATCGGGAGCGGGTTTCCGTACCTGCGCAAGCAGGCCATGCAGCTCGTGTCCAAGATGCGGTTCGTGTCGGCCCAGCTTCAGGCGTATCTCAAGGATGACCTGTGGCTGAAGAATGCGAGCAACGCCAATGCCATGGCCCGCCGTCTGGCGGAAAAGGCCGGGCAGATTCCGGGCGTGACCATCAAGGGCAGCGTGGACTGCAACGCGGTGTTCGCCACCATGCCCCCGGCAGCCACGGAAATCCTGCTGGAGAAATACTATTTCTATGTCTGGGACGAGCATGACCACACCCTGCGCTGGATGACCTCATGGGCCACCACCGAGGAAATGGTGGACGAGTTCGTGGAGGACATGCGCAAGGCAGTGGAAAGCTGCTGACCACCCGTTTCGGGCGTTTCCGGCAACTTGTCGGAAAGGTCCGATTATTTCGTTGCCATGACAACGCAGGCCCTTCGCGCACGCAAGTGTGCGTTGGGCCTATGTTTTTCGAACCATCTGCATATTGACGAGGAAAACGGCATGAAACGGATTTGCGTGTATCTCGGGTCCAACCCGGGGAATCGGCCCGAATACAGGCAGGCTGCGGTCGCACTCGGCCGTGAACTGGCCGAACGCGGCATTGGCGTTGTTTACGGGGGCTCTTCAGTGGGCCTGATGGGCAGGCTGGCCGACGCGGCTCTGGAGGCTGGCGGCGAGGTCGTGGGCGTGATTCCCGAGCTGCTGGTGCAGAAGGAAATCGCCCATGAAGGGCTGACCGACATCCATGTGGTCACGTCCATGCACCAGCGCAAGAAGCGCATGGCCGACCTGTCCGACGGATTCATCGCCTTGCCCGGGGGCATCGGCACGCTGGAGGAATTCTTCGAGGTGCTGACGTGGAATCAGCTCGGCTACCACGCCAAGCCCTGCGGTCTGCTCGACGTGAACGGCTACTACAAATGCATGGCCGACCACTTTGATCGCATGGTGGATGAAGGCTTTCTCATGTCCGAACATCGCAGCATGGTCCTGACCTCGGACACCCCCGCCGACCTCCTCGACAAGTTCGCAGCCTACGAACCGCCCGTCGTGGAAAAGTGGATCGAACGGAAGAAGGGGCTGTAGAGAGAGGGGGCTAAGGCCCAAGTGGGCGGAGTACGGATTTAAGAAATTCTAGTTAGAGGCATAAAGTTGTATTCCTTGCGGATGAGAGCTGGGGAGCCGTCAGACGTTTTGTAGGATATTTGCGATAGTAGCGTGATGTGATTTTATTTGTTCAGCATTTACCCAGTAGCTGGGAGTAGTAATAATTCAGATGTGCGCTTGCACCATGTACATTAAGTTGTTATTATATCTGAAAATTAATATAGGAGAATGTCATGAACGGTATCTATTACATCCAATTTGGTGTTCCTGGCAACGGTGGCGTAGGTCTTGTGGTGCTTAGTGACGGCAAGGCACACGGCGGTGACGCATCTTATTTATACGCTGGCGAGTATGAAGGTCAGCCCGGTGGTTTTACTGCGAAAATTGACGTTTCCCATTGGAATGGGCCACATAACAATATTTTCGGAAATGTTGAAAAAATTAGTTTGGAGATGGAAGGGGAAGAGAAAGGCCCCGGCTTGATTGTGGGGAGCGGACATCCCGTGGGCTCCGCAGATCAAATGATATTTGAAATGCAAAAATTGCGTGACCTTGCTTAAAGACTTTTCGCAATCAATGGGCTTGCCAACAACTATCAAGCAGGCTTCTTTATTGCTGTACCAAGAGACTAGAGGCCTACGCAGACAAAACTAATGCCCCCTAAGGCTGATATCCTTGCCGTGAGGCTGCCTCTTTTTTGGTCGATGTGCTGAGATTGTTGGCGAATCATCAAAATCGTTCGGGATACAGATAGTTATATTTGGGGGAAAGCGTCCGCTATCCACATCCAGCCCCTCAATTCGAGGGGCTTTTCATTAGCCAAAACCTCCCCCCTCACCGCGTCCCCCAGACGTGCAGGATGTGGGCGCTGGTGCGGATGCCTTTTTCCTCGCGGAAATGGGTTTCGCAATAGTCCAGAAAATCGAGGTAGGCGGCCTTGGACGGGCGGACCTGTCCGGGGGCGGCCGTGGCTCCGGTGGCGCGGTGGGCGCGGAGCATGGCGCGGGCGTCGGGTGCGAACGTGGCGTGGCGGACCAGATGGAAGTGCATGGCCTGTGGTTTGGCCCGGGTGACAGCTTCAAGGTAGTCCTCGGGCGGACGCATGGGCAGGACCGAGCCGAATCCGGTTTCCTGCGCTGCTTCGGCCATTTCCACGAGCGTGCCCTGCACGAACACGGCAAGGGAGAACCGGCCGCCTTCATGCACCAGATTCAGGTTCGCGGGAATGGATTCCACCGGGGTCTGATACCATTGCATGGTCGACGAACTCAGCAGCAGGTCAAAGGACTTCGGAGGAAAATTCAGGTGTTCGCCGTCCGCGACAATGAAGCGGGGCGCGTTGAGCCGCGAGGTGTCCACCTGTTCCAGCATGGCCTCGGACAGGTCCACGCAGGTGTAGCGGTCATGTTCGAATTGCAGGGCCGCGACCTTGGTGAGTACACCGCCGCCAGCGCCGATTTCCAGTATTTCCGGGTAGTCGCCTTCGGGCACCATGGCCGCGCAGGCCTTGGCTGCCGCAGCCTGTACCCGGGCGGCTCCGGCATAGGAATCCACGGCGCGGTCGAACGCGCGGCGGATGCGGGACTTAGGCAAGAAAGGTTTCAAGTTCATCCTCGGGTATCCAGTGTCCGTGGGGCAGGGCCACGAAAGTGGCACCGCGCATGATTTCCCAGATGTCCTCGCTGGCCACGGGCGGGACGATCCGGTCGTGTTCGCCGTGCAGTATGGTGACCTTTTCCGCATGCAGATTGGAGGGCATGGCCCGGGATGCCCGCAGGTATTCCAGTCCGGTGAACAGGCCGTCCAGATGGCTGCGATCATATCTGTAGTTCCCGTTGTACCCGCAATTCCGGAGAAAGGCACGCACCACGGCTTCGTCGTCCCTGCGCAGGTCGCGGATCATGTGGCGGACGAGTTTTTCCCGCACATGGTCCGTGAAGCAGAGAAACGGGGCCACGAGCACGATGCGGTCGAACTTCGGGGCCACACGCGTCCAGCGCTTGAGCACCATGTGCGCGCCCGTGGACCACGCCACCAGTGTCGAGGCCGTGGTGGAATCCAGCCTGTCGAAGACCTCGCGTTCGGTCTGGTGGATGAAGGGCAGCAGGAATTCGGACCGCGCCGCCAGATTCGGGAACAGGTCGGCATATCCGGCCCAGCCCGTGACGAATATCGTGTCGCTCACAACACCTCCTCGTGCAGTCCGGTCAGGGCGGCATACAGGGTTTCCATGTCATTGTCGGTCAGGTCCGCGCGCAGGCTGATGCGCAGTCGGGCCGTGCCCTGCGGAACGGTTGGCGGACGCACTGCGCCCACGTACACGCCTTGGCGCATGAGTGCGTCGCGCGCGGCAAGGGCATGTTCGCTGTCGCCGATCATCACCGGAATGATGGGCGTGGCCGACTCCCCGGTGTCCAGCCCCATTTTCCGCAATCGGGTTCGGGCCTGATCACCCAGCGCAAGGACGCGTTTGCCCATGTCCGGGGTTTCGCGCACCAGCCGCAGGGCTGCGAGATTCGCGCCGATCACGGCCGGGGGCGGGAACGTGGAGAAGATGAACGGGCGGGCGCGGTTGCGCAGAAAATCGATGATCTGTCGGTTGGCGGCCACGAATGCGCCGCTCGATCCCAGCCCTTTGCTGAAGGTGGACATGTGTACGTCCACGCGGTCGGCAACGCCTTGCACATGGGCCAGTCCCGGCCCCATGACGCCGGTGGCGTGCGCTTCGTCAACCACGAGCAGGGCGTCGTGCCTGTCGCACAGGTCGGCCAGCCCGCGGAGGTCGGCCAGATCGCCGTCCATGCTGAACACGGTGTCGGTCACCACCAGCTTGCGCGTGGCGGACGCGTGTTTTTCCATGAGTGCGGCAAGGGCGGAAAGATCGTTGTGGGCGTAGCGGACGTGTCTGGCTCCGGACAGCCGCACCCCGTCGATGATGCTGGCGTGGTTGAGCCGGTCCGCAAACACCACGGTCTGCCGGTCGGCCAGCGCGGACATCACCGCGACATTGGCTGCGAATCCTGCCCCGAAGAACAGGGCCGCCTCGGTGTCCTTGAACGCGGCGGCTTCGGTTTCAAGCTCGTCGGCCAGCGCGAAATTCCCGGAAATCAGTCTGGACGCGCCGCTGGATGCGCCGTATTTCTCCACGGCTGAGACTGCGCCCGCCTTGAGAGCGGGATGTCCGGCAAGGCCGAGATAGTTGTTGGAGGCAAGGTTCAGCAGCGGTTTTCCGTCAAGGAGCAGAAATTTGTCCGCGCCGTGGTCCACGGGCGGAATTTGACGGAAAAGGCCGCTTTCCCTAAGCTCCCGCAGACTGTTTCCTATATGATTTTCATAACCAGCAAATGACATGGCGGTTCCTGACATGGAAAGACAGACGATTTGGCATCCCTGCACGCAGATGAAGGACCTCGAACAGTACGGACTGATCCGGGCCCACTCCGGCAAGGGAATATACATTTATGATGAGCAAGGCAAATCCTACATCGACGCGGTCAGCTCATGGTGGGTGAATCTGTTCGGCCATGCCAACCCGCGCATTGCCCGGGCCATTGCCGAGCAGGCCAGCCAACTGGAGCACGTGATCTTCGCAGGGGTGACCCACGAGCCCGCGCGCAGGCTGGCCGACAGGCTGGTGGACCTCATGCCCGAGGACATCTCCCGCGTGTTCTTTGCGGACAACGGTTCCGCTGCCGTGGAATGCGCCATGAAGATGAGCTACGGCTACCGCAGGAACACGGGGCAGGCCGAACGCAACCGGTTCGTGTATCTGACGAACGGCTACCACGGCGAAACCCTGGGCGCGCTCTCCCTGTGCGGCGAGGATTTGTACACCGAGTTGTACGGTCCGATCATGCCCCGGAACATCCGGGCGCAGGGACCGGACTGTTTTCGCTGTCCCTACGGCAGGACGCGTGACGATTGCGCGTGCGAATGCTTCGAGCACATGGAGCGGATTCTGGAGGAACAGGCATCGGAAATCACGGCGGTCATGGTCGAACCGCTGGCCCAGTTTGCCGGGGGATTCAAGTTCTATCCGCCCCTGTATCTGAAAAAGCTCCGCGAATGCACGGCGCGGCATGGCGTGCATCTCATTCTGGACGAGATCGCCACGGGCTTCGGTCGCACCGGAACCATGTTTGCCATGGAGCAGGCGGGCATCACCCCTGATCTGGTGTGCGTGTCCAAGGGCGTGACCTCCGGAACCCTGCCCCTGTCCGCTGTCCTGACCACGGACGAGATATACGGCGCGTTCTATGCGGATTACACCGAGATGAAGGCGTTCCTGCACAGCCACAGCTATACGGGCAATCCCCTTGCCTGTGCTGCGGCCGTGGAGACCCTGAACATTTTTCGGGACGACGACGTGATCAACGTGAACCGGGCAAAGGCCGCACATCTGCGCAAGGCCGTGGAAGCGCGGTTCGCCGGGCATCCCAATGTGGGCGAAATCCGTTCGCTGGGCTTCATCTGCGCCGTGGAACTGGTGAGTGATCCTGCCACGAAGGAGCCGTTCGACTGGAAGGCGCGCACCGGGTACCAGATCTACCGCAAGGCCGTGGAGCGGGGTGCGCTCCTGCGCAATCTGGGCGACGTGGTCTATTTTCTGCCGCCCTACGTGATCACCGAAGAGCAGATCGACGAACTGGCGGACATTGCCATTGCCTCGGTCACGGACGTTCTGGGGGAATGATGCTGCGCTATTTCGTTTCCGGCACGAACACGGACGTGGGCAAGACCGTGTTTTCCGGGCTGCTGGCCCGGGAACTGCGTGAAAAGGGCATGCGCGTGCGCTACGTCAAGCCCGTGCAGACCGGGCATCCCCCGGACAATGACGCGGAAACCGTACTGCGCATCTCCGGACTGGAACCGGACCGGGTTCACCTGCTCTTTACCGGGACCGAACCCGTGGCGCCGTGCTTTCTGTGGGATGAGTTCCCGTTTGAGGAAGCCGTGGACGCGATCAATGCCATCCGGGATTGCGACGCCCTGATCGTGGAAGGCGCGGGTGGTCTGCTCGTGCCGCTGGACCGTGAACGCTTCGTCTACGAGTTCGCCGGAGCGTGCAACCTGCAAACCTGTCTTGTGGTGCCCAATCGTCTGGGCTGCATCAGCGACGCGCTTCTGTCCACGCACTTTCTGCAAGCAAAGGGATTGCCGCTGGCCATGCTGGCCGTGAACAATCGCTATGCGTCCGATTCCGTGAACCGGGATCGCAACGTGGATTCCCTGATTCGGCTCGTTCCGGAAGCGTCGGTACGCACTTTTGATGCCGTGCCCGGCCTCTGATCCGGATTTTGAATGAATGAAAAAGGACTCCCCCGGCCGCAAGGTCGGGGGAGTTCTTTTTTTCATGAAGCAACGCCGCAGATTGCCGTTCGGGAACAGCCTGTCATGCGCGGACTCCGCCGGAAGGATACTTGGACATGTCCCAACGCGTGGGCCCGTCCCATTGGCCAACAGGACCGGATTCGTTCAGAAGCCGGTCCACGTATTTCAGGTTCAGATCGGCAAGCCGTTCGGATGTGGGCCTGCCGGACTCGGGATCATACCCCCGCGCCTCGTAGTAGCGGGCCACCATGGCATGATGCCGTTTCAGGTCTTCCCGGCCTTCCGGAGTGTCCCGGATTTCCGGCTTCTGGGGCATGCGGTCGTCCTTGCGGGTCACACCCATGCGGATGTTGAAGGCGTGCTCCATGGCATAGACGCGGTCCGCGACGCGCGCCAGTTCCTCGCCGGTGTAGTCCATGCCCGTGGCCGTGTTCAGGAGTTTGGCCAGCCCGTCGTAGATGGGATGCTTCCAGACAAGGGGCATGGCGCATATCCACGAGTTGACCGCGCCCTTGCATCGGCCGATGCAGTCCGTGAGCGTGGTCATGCGTTCGCCCAGAATCAGGGCGGCCACGGGATTGGTGTCCACGTCCCCGGGCAGGTATCCCTGTTCGCCGAGTTTCGGAAAGATGTCGGGATCGTTTTCGCCGTAGGCCCACGAGCGCCCGCGCAGATGGTCTGCCCCGCGCGTGGACGTGGCATGGGCCAGCGCGAACAGACCGGACGGGTAGGGACCGCGCGACAGCCCCTTGACGTGATAGCAGTAGTCCATGGCCTCGTCCCCGAGGCGGCGGGCAAGGGTGTACATGCCCTCGGCCACCATGCTGCCGAATCCCTGACGCAGGGCCGTGCAATGGATCAGTTCGACCTGTGCATCCGCGTCTTCCCAGCTCAGGTCAAGACCGTCGGTGTCCTTGCTGGTCATGATGCCCCGGTTGTACAGGTCCTTGACCATGGCAATGGTGTTGCCGAGCGCGATCACGTCCATGCCGTAGGCGTCGCACAGGTTTTCCATTTCCATGATGGCAATGGGATCGGTCACACCGCAATTGGTGCCGAGGCAGAAGATGCACTCGTACTCCATGGCCTGACCCTTTTCCCCGGCGCGTCTGCCGGACGGAATGCGGTACTGGTCCTTGCATTTGACCGGGCAGCCGTGACAGCCGTAGCGTCCGGTTTCGTACTGGAGCCATGCCTCGGGCTGCAATGCCTCGGGCACTTCGTCGCCGGAAAGGTATTTTTCGTAGTTGCGGTATCCCGGCTCCCACATGACCATGCCCACGTGCGTGCCGTACCTGCCGGCCACGTCCCGTTGCAGGTCGGATTCCGCAAAATATTTCCTGTCCTCGGCAGCCAGCACGCGATATGCGGAATCGTCGGCCCAGGGGCACGCGCTGATTGCCGCGTACCACCACGGCCTTGAGGTTCTTGGCTCCGAGCACTGCGCCGGACCCGCGCGCGGCGGATGCGTATTTGTCTACGATGGTGGAGGCGAAGCGCACGAGATTTTCCCCGGCCTGACCGATGCAGGCCACGCTGGATGCCCTGCCGTGCCGCTGCTTGAGGATGTCCGTGGCCTCCCATGTGGTCCTGCCCCACAGGTCGGATGCGTCCAGCACCTGAACCGTGTGGTTTTCCACCAGCAGATATTTCGGGGATTCGGCCCGGCCCGTGATGATGAACTGGTCCCAGCCCGCGCGCTTCATCATGAAGGCAAAGGCGCCGCCTGCATTGCCGTCGCCGAGGATGCCGGAATAGGGCGACAGGGTGCTGACTTCCACGCGGCTGGTCAGGCCCAGCGGCGTGCCGGACAGGGGACCGGGCGCGAAACAGATCACGTTGTCCGGGCCGAGAGGATCGGTACCGGGCCGGATTTCGTTCAGCAGGACATGGGAGTTGAGACCGCGCCCGCCGATGAGGTCGCGGGCGAGTTCGGGATCAAGGGGAAGACTGGTGGACCTTCGGGTGTTCAGGTCCACGCGCAGCACGTGGCCGGTCCATCCCCGGAAGGACGTTGCCTGGGTCATGGGTGCTCCTTGGGCTTGTGTTCCGGCCGCCATGATACGGCGGCCCGCAAGTCCGGCCCATGATAACCAGTGCGTCAGGTGTGGTGGGAACCGGAAAGTACCACCCGCGCGAAATATCAGAAGTCCATCAGGCCGAGGGGATCGAGCTTGTCCTGCTCCACGCGGTGGAACCGGGCCACGTCATAAAAGAGATCTTCCTCGATGGCGAAGAGCTGCCACTCGCCGCCCGAGCCGAACGCATTCCAGAGTTCGGTGTGGATGCCCTTGTGGACCAGCAGTTCGACAATGTCGGACTCCGCTCCTTCCAGATGGGTCTGCATGAGCGGCACAAGGCCGCAGGTCACGTGCTTGACGTCGTATCGTTCGATTTTTTCCTGACTCATGGCTACTTCCCGATGCAGAAGGTGTCGAAAATGGCGTTGAGAATGTCTGCGGAAGCGATCTCCCCGGTGATGGAGGAGAGCAGGTCGCACGCGGTTTCGAGCCGCACGCCAAGAAGGTCGTAGGGGATGCCCTGCCGCGCGTCAAGGACGAGCAGTTCCAGTTCGTCGTGCGCGGCCTTGAGTGTTCTGGCCTGCCGGGCATTGGGCGCGATTTCGTCCGGGTCGGGCTGGCCTTCCCCTTCCAGAATGCGTGCCCGGATGCGGGCACAGAGTGCATCCAGTTCCGTGCCGAACCTGGCGGAGATGCGTACGGTTTCAAAGCCTGCCTGTGCGAGCAGGTCTGCCGGAGCCGGATCGGCCGGGGCAAGGTCCACCTTGTTCAGGGCGATCAGGGTCTTGTCCGGGGAAATGGCGTGCAGGGCCGTTTCGGTTTCCGGAGACAGCGGAGCGCTGTTGTCCACCACGAACAGGATCAGGTCGGCCTGTTCCATGAGTTCGCGTCCCATTTCCAGCCCTGCTGCCTCGATGGCATCGTCCGTGCTGCGCAGCCCTGCCGTGTCCGCGATGCGCACGGTCAGACCGTCCAGATTCAGTGATTCTTCGAGATAGTCGCGCGTGGTGCCGGGCTGGTCCGTGACAATGGCCCGGTTCTTTCCGAGCAGCGCGTTCATCAGGCTGGACTTGCCTGCGTTGACCCGCCCGGCCAGCACCACGAGTGCGCCTTCGCGCCATGCCCGGGCACGGTTCACGGCCGAAAGCAGCGTGGCGATGGTGGTCATGACCTCGTTGCAGGCAGCCTTGAGCTCTTCCGGGGTCAGACATTCCATCTCTTCCTCGGGAAAGTCCACGGCAAGGCAGAGCTGGGCGCGTACCTGTTCCAGCCGGGCGCGAAGGTCGGCAATGGTGCGTCCGAGCACACCGGAGAGCTTGACCTGCGCCATGTGCATGGCGGCCCGGGTCGGGGCGTGGATCATTTCGGCCACGGCCTCGGCCTGCGTCAGGTCCATGCGGCCGTTCATGAAGGCACGGTAGGTGAATTCCCCGCGTTCGGCCATGCGTGCGCCGCGACTGAGGATTTCCTCCAGCACGCCTTGCAGCACGGCCCGGCCGCCATGGCAGTTGAACTCGATCACGTCCTCGCCCGTGTACGAATGCGGACCGGGCATGAACGCGGCAAGGCCGTCGTCCAGCGTGTTGCCGTGGGCGTCGGCAATGGTGCCGTAATGCAGGTGATGGGGCCGGAAATCCGTGAAGGAGGATGCGGCCGGGCGGAACAGGGCGCGGGCAATGGCCTTGGCTTCCGGGCCGCTGATGCGGATGATGCCGACGCCGCCCTCGCCGGGCGGAGTGGCTATGGCCGCGATGGTGTCCTTGGCTAGCCTCGGGTCTGGCATGGCCGCGCTCCGTGGAAAAAGGGGATTGCCGGGGAGGAGAAAAGGCTCCTCCCCGGCTGGGAATGTCGTATGTCGGGCCGGGACGCGGCTAGTGCCGCTGCTGGCCTCGACCGTTGTTGTAATTCTTGCGCTTGGGCACGATCAGCACGCGCTTGAGCGGGCCGTCTCCCTTGGAGCGCGTGAACACGGACTCGTGGTCCTGCAACGCAAGGTGCACGATCCGGCGATGATAGGAGCTCAGGGGCTTGGTGGACTGGGTCCGG
The DNA here is from genome assembly GCF_022809775.1 of Pseudodesulfovibrio tunisiensis. Lineage (NCBI taxonomy): Bacteria > Pseudomonadati > Thermodesulfobacteriota > Desulfovibrionia > Desulfovibrionales > Desulfovibrionaceae > Pseudodesulfovibrio > Pseudodesulfovibrio tunisiensis. Next base: position 1,779,066 of record NZ_CP094380.1, on the reverse strand, counting down.
CTCATCCTCAGCGCCTTGTCCGCCAGATGCTGTGCGAGCTGGCGCAGCTTTTCGTCCTGACGTTCGCGGTAGTCGCCGGTATCCACCTGCACGCGCACCGAGGCGCCCATGCGGCGGGCCACCAGTCTGTTCACCAGATACTGGATCGAGGACAGGGTCTGCCCCTCGCGTCCGATGATCAGGCCGCTGTTTTCCTCGTCGTCGATGAACACCTTGACGCGGTCCGTGTCAAAGGTGACCTCGAGTTCGGGCCTGCTCTGGACAATGGGCTCCAGAATGCGGGTGAGCACGTCACGCACGGTTTCCTGAAGCTCGTCGCGGTCCAGATCGGCCAGAGCACTGGCCATGGGAGCCTGAACTTCGTCCTCGGCTTCCCCGGCCTTTTCCTCTTCGGCAGGCTCGGCCTGAATAGCATCAGGAGCCTCGCGCACAGGCTCCTGAGCCGGGGCGACTTCGGGTTCCGGAGTCTCGATCTCGGGTTCGGCTGCCGGAGCTTCGGCAACAGGTTTCGGTTCGGGCTCGGGTTGCGCCTCGGGTTCCGGCTGCTGCCGGACCTGAGGTTCGGGCCTGGCTTCTTCCTTTGCCGGTTCGGGCTTGGGCTGCCTGGGCTTGCGTTCCTGGCGGGGTTTCTTTTCCGCCGGGCCGGAATCGCCATTCATCAGATCGGCCGTACGCATCTGGGCGCGGGGACGGGCCTTGATTCTGGCCTTTTTCACCCCGACGATGCCGAAGATGCCGGTCGATCCGCCGCCGACGATTTCGATCTCAAGGCGGTCGCGCTTGAGATTGAAGTAATCGCAGGCGGTGTCGATGGCTTCATCCAGGTTCTTGCCCTGGAATTCTTTGAAGTCTGTCATTTCAATTCCTTGCATGGCCGGGGAATCAGGCCCCCCGGTGGCGTTGGGTAATCGTTACGCGTTCGCCTTCTTCCTGGTCTTCCTGGCGATCATGAGCTGCTGGCCTATGGACAGAACGTTGTTCAGGAGCCAGTAGACGACCAGACCGGACGGGAACTGGAGGAACAGGAAGGTGAAGACCACGGGCATGATCAGCATGATCTTGCGCTGAGTCGGGTCGCCTGCGGACGGAGTCATCTTCTGCTGCAGGAACATGGTCGCGCCCATCACCAGCGGGGTGATGTAGAGCGGGTCCTTGGCGGACAGGTCGGCCAGCCAGGTGATGTCCGTGAAGGGCAGGTGGGCGATGAACGGTGCGTGTCGCAGCTCGACCGCGCCCAGAAGCGCCTTGTACAGTCCGAAGAAGACCGGAATCTGGACCACCATGGGCAGGCATCCGCCCATGGGGTTGACCTTGTACGTCTTGTACAGGGCCATGGTTTCCTGGTTCAGGCGCTGCTTGTCGTCACCATACTTCTCGCGCAGCTTGGCCACCATGGGCTGGAGCTTCTTCATCTGCTCCATGGACTGGTAGCTCTTCTGGGAGAGAGGCCAGAAGATCATCTTGATGATGATGGTCAGGATGATGATGGCAATGCCGTAGTTGTGGACGTACTGGTACAGGAAGTCCAGCATCAGAAGCAGGGGCTTCGCAAGTACGTCGAACCAGCCGAAATTAATGGCATCGGACAGGTCGTTGGGCATCTGGGCCAGCATGTTTCTGTCCGTGGGCCCGACAAAGTAGGACGCCTTCATGGTCTTGGCCACATTGGGCATGAAGGTCGCCTTCTCCTCGATGGCGAGGCGGAAGATGTTGTCCTGAAGCCCGGCGTACAGCGAGGAGTCCTTGCTGTCGGGCATGATGGCGAACATGAAGTAGTTGGATTCGATCACGCCCCACTTGAGGCCACCGGTCGCGGAAAAGCCCTTTTCCTTGAGGTCGTCGCGGTCGTCTTCCTCTTCCCGGCCGTTGTCGGTCAGGTAGGCCACCTTGGTGGGATTGTAGCGATCGTCTTCGGCGGACATGGACTTGGCCGCGCCCGTGAAGGACAGGGAGCCTTCCACGCCGATTCCGCCGAGGTTGGTCACGGTGGCGGATTCCTCGATCAGGTAGGTGTCCGCGTGAAAGGTGAGTACGCGCTCGATGCGGAAATTGCCGGAGCGGCCCACGAATTTCAGGGTGTTGGTTCCCTGGGCGATATTCAGGTCGTCGCCTTCGAAGGACCATTCACCGCGCTTCCAGGTGTGGAACTCGTCGCCGCCCTTGCGCAGGATCAGACCCAGCGGTCCCTTGCCCACGGCCTTGGCGCCCACGAGGTCGACATGGGGAGAATCGGCTTCCAGACTGTCCTTGAAATTGGTGAGAATGAATTTCTCGAGAATGCCACCCTGGGAGTTGAACACGGCGGTGTAGAGCGGGGTGGTGACAGTGACCTGCCTGCCCTTGGTGGGAACGAAATCGTCGGCCGGGGCAGCAGCCTCGGGCGCGGTCTGTTCAGCGCTTTTTTCGGTCAGGGCCGCCGCTTTCTGTTCAGCCTGCTGAGCCTGTTCGGCCATTTGGGCCTGTTCCTGAGGGGACGGGCTGAAAAAATACTGCCACCCGAAAAGGATGACGGCACTGAGAACAACAAAGATGATTACGCGGAATTGGTCCTGCTTTTCCATGGAAATGATCTCGCTTTGGGTTTGTCGCTGGGCCATTTTTCAGGCACGGGGTCATAGCCGCCTTTGCAGAGAGGTTGACAGCGAAGGAGACGCCAAAGCGCAAGGAGACCACCCTTGATCGCACCGTGCCGGATGATCGCCTGTCTCGCGTATTCCGAGCATGAGGGAACGAACCGGCAACTGGGGGGAAGCAGGGGGGAGATGAGTTTCTGATAAAACCAAATGAGCGCCAAGCATACCTTGCGCATCATTTCCTCTCATCAGAGTTGTTCCGCAAGAGCCGACGCTCGAAAAACGGGACGAACTCTTCCGTGGCGAGGGCGAGGTTCAGCTGCGTGGTCTTGAGATTGCGCTTGGGGATGACGACAACGTCCAGTGGCGACTCAAATGTGTGTTGGTGCAGCCTGAAGACCTCGCGGACCACTCTCTTGATTCTGTTGCGCGCCACCGCGTTCCCCATTTTCCGACTGACGGTCAGGCCCAGACGCAAGCCGTCGGGCCCGCCGTCCCTGCGGAATATGAAAAGGATGAAGTGCCTGGTGTGGTGCTTTTTCCCTTGTTCGTAGCAATGCACGAACTCGGGGCGTTTACGCAGGCGGCGCTCCTTCGGCCAAGTTAGACGGCTAATCTTTTGCGCCCCTTGGCACGGCGGCGGCGCAGCACGGCGCGGCCGTTTTTGGTGCGGGAGCGCACCAGGAATCCGTGAGTTCTCTTTCTGCGGGTTTTGCTCGGCTGATACGTTCTTTTCATATCAATGATCTCCTGAGAGTAGAATTTCGTTTACGGAAACGGTGAACGGAAGCATATATCCTTTGATGGACTTGCCGTCAAGAAGATAGTTGCCACTGCTCCCCGGAGCCTTCCCCTTGGGCCGCTTCCGTGCGGCGGGGATTTCTGCTACATGTTTTCCCCGGCTTTGGCAAAAGAAAAATCATTGCCCGCCCCGGGGCTTGCGCGATCTTGCGCGGTCCTGCCCCACATCCGGGTGAGCCAGCCGAATTCATACACGTTTCCCAAGGAGTAGTACATGAAAAATCCCATCGACAACTATTGGTCCGTTCGACTTGATCAGGTCAAGGCCCGACTGGAAAAGAACGGATTCGACGTCTTTTCCGCCACCGACACCGACGAAGCAAAGAAGATCGTTCTCGAAGACATTCTGCCGGGACTGGCTCCGAAAACCCTGTCCTGGGGCGGTTCGGTCTCCTTCGTGAAGTCCGGTCTGTATCATCATTTCCGCGACGAGAGTGATTTCGAATTGCTCGACCACTGGGGCAAGGGGTTGTCCGAAGAGGAAAGAGACGATCTGCGGCATCGCTCCCTGCTGTGCGACTGCTTTTTTGCCGGAACCAACGCCCTGACCGAGGATGGCCAGCTCGTTAATTTGGACATGGTCGGCAACCGTGTCGCTCCCATGATGTATGGCCCGAAGAACGTGGTGCTGATTGTCGGCCGCAACAAGCTGGTTGCGGATCTGGAAGGCGCCATGGCCCGCATCAAGGAATTCGCTGCCCCTGTCAACGCCATGCGTCTGGACATGAAGACCCCGTGCCGCAAGACCGGCTACTGCATGGATTGCGACAGCCCGGACCGCATCTGCAACATGTGGACGATCATCGAGAAGTGTTTCCCCAAGGGACGCATCAAGATCGTTCTGGTCAATCAGGACCTCGGATTCTAGAAGCTGTGGAAAAGCATGTTCGCAACATGTTCCTTTCCTGAAAACATCCGGAGCGCATCATGACCCGCCGCCATCTGTCACAGGATCGCACGTACCGGGAAATGGTGCGCCCCGGCACGGACGAGGTCCGGTTTCAGGTCGCCGTGGAGCAGACCGATCTGCTCGTGGTGGCCGAAACCGACCTGTCTGTGGAAATTTCGTCCTTCGTCACCCGCGTGCGCGGGGACATCAAGAACTGGATTCTCTTTCATCCCCAATTTCTGGAAAGCCTTGTCCCGGTTCCGGTTCCGGATTCGGCACCGGAAATCGTGCGTTGCATGGCCCGGGCTGCGGAAATCTGTGGCGTGGGCCCAATGGCCGCAGTGGCCGGGGCAGTGTCGCAGGCCGTGGCCGACGAATTTGTTTCCCGATCCCCGAACATCCTGATCGAAAACGGCGGGGACACCTATCTGCATTCCACGCATGAACGCGTGGTGGCCCTGCTGCCCGAACCCGAATCCGGGGCCATGATGGGGCTGCGCATCGAGAAGGACGGCTTCCCCGCCTCCATCTGCGCCTCGTCCGCCACGATCGGCCATTCCCTGAGTCTCGGACATGGCGATCTCGTGGCTGTGCGTGCCCGGTCCGGGGCGTTTGCCGATGCTGCTGCCACTCATCTGTGCAACATGCTTGGTTCTGCCGCTGATCTCGGACCCGTCCTCGAACGCACCCGGCAACTTGCCGACAAGGGACTTCAGGGAATCTTCGCCCAGTGCAACGGCAAGCTTGCCGCATGGGGCGAACTGGAACTCGTCGCGCTGGGGTGAGGATGCTTTCGGCGACCAGAGAAACTTTGATTCGGCCCGTCCTGGGCCTCACCCTTCGGGCGCTGCAAAGTCAGCGTCCAAATCCGCTGTCCTGCGGATTTGTCGTGAAAGTTTCTCTGGACTCTTCAAAGTCTTTTGGTTCTACGCCGCCTGTGAAGACGGGGGAACGTGAAAAGCTGCTTCGGCGGCGTAGTTGGTCGCGGAGCTGCCTGACTTGCCTTGTCGAAGGACAAGTCTCAGGGGAAACAACATATTGCAAAGAAGAAGCGTTTTCTTTTTGGGTATCCGTTTTCGGAATGTGAAGAGCCCGGCTGCCTGTCCCGTCAGGGCAGGCAGCCGGGCTCTTCACATTCCGAAAACAGATGGGGATCCAAGGGGCCTTGCTCCTTGGCGGGTCCAGGGCAGCGCCCTGGTCTCCCCCGAAGGGGCCGCCGGAGGCCTATTTCTTCTGTTTGAGCACGGCGTTGAGCAGATCGCGTTCGAGAATGCGGATGATGCGGGTGTCGTGCTCGTCGCGGCCGATGGCGATGAAATTCTGCTGTGCCAGCCCGTGCAGATAGCGTTCGATGGTTTCCGGGTTGGTGACAAAGGCTTCGGCGATGAGCCGCACGGCCGTGTCATAGCGCACCTCGGTGGTGTCGTTCACGGCAAAGAGCTGGAGGATGCGCACCATGCCCATGGGAATGCTGGGCACGCGCATGGCCTTCTTCGTGGTGGTCTTGAGGCGGCTGACGAGTACGGTGAGAATGGAGGAGATGACCTGCGGCATTTCGCGCATGGACTCGTCGAGATCGTCCTTGGTGACCACGATGACCTTGGAGTCCTCCAGAGCAATGGCCGTGGCGGTGCGGGTCTGATCTTCGAGAAAGAGCGCCATTTCTCCGAAAAGGGAGATGGGGGAGAGGATGGCGAAGACCTTCTTGTTGCCATCCACGATGCCGGAGATTTCGATCCTGCCATCCGTCAGGATGTAGGCTGCGTCGCCTTTGGTTCCCTCGTTGAAGACCACGTTGTGCTTGAGCACGTTCTTCATGAGAAAATTTCCGTGGGAAACGCGTTTCATCTGAAGCGACGGCTGCTGGATGATGGACATGCTTTTCTCCGGTCCGGGGAAGGCGGGATTGCCGAGTATGTACGGTTTGATACCAGAACCGTGGTGCAATGCAACCGGGTTATTTCCCGGACGCCTGTTTTGCACGGACACTGGCGACCTTTCTGTTCAGTCCGTCCGTGCGGTCGGCGCGATAGTCGATGCTCATGGTCATGTAGACGCGGTCGCAGTCCGGTTCCAGCTCGCGGAAACAGGCGGTGACGACCTGCATGACCTCGTCCCATTCGCCTTCGATGCTGGTGCTCATGGGGCCGAGTTCGTGGGGCAGGCCGGAGGCGGCGATCACGTTCAGAACACGAGCTACATACGGGCTGAGAGAGGTGCCGGGCTGGTTCGTTGGAAAGATGGAAAGGGCGGCAAGCACGCTCATGATGATTCTCCTTGCGTTGGAGTAGGAATTGATCTTGTCGGGCCGAACGCATTGACACGATTCCCCATGTGTCTGTAAATGGCCCGGTCATCGCAACTGAAAACCGCCTTTCGGGCGAGATAACATATGAGGTAATTCATGGGTGTCTACTATATGCCTGCCGAGGGCGACGGTCGAGTCGAACAATTGCTCCACTGGTACAAGACCAGGGAACGCCCCCGCCCGTCCTTTCCTCGGGCCATCCAGATCCAGACCACGAGCCGTTGCAATGCCCGGTGCCTGTTCTGCGGGTACATGGACATCCACAAGACCCTGCCCATGGGCGACATGGACGACGATCTCTTCAGGAAGATCGCGGACGAATGCTGCAATCATTACGTGGGCCGCATTTCCACCTATCTGATGAACGAGCCGCTCGTGGACCCCAAGCAGGCCGAGCGCATCGCGTACATCGAGGCGCGCAGAAAGCCGTTCACCAAGACCAAGATCAACAGCAACGGCGCCCTGCTCACCCCGGATGTGAGCGAGGGCCTGATCGATGCCAAGCTGCGCCATCTCTGGGTCAGCGTGCAGGGATATTCGCAGGAAAGCTACAAGAAGAGCATGGGCCTGTCCCTGACTCGCGTGCTGGACAATATCGACGCGTTTCTGGACATTCGGGACAGGAAGGGCGCGAAATTTCCCAAGCTGACCGTAACCACTCTGCGCACCAAGCTGGTGGAGGACGAGCTGGAATACGCCGCAAAATATTGGGCCGACCGCAACGTGCGGTTCAAGATTCACACCATGGACAACCGTTCTGGCAAGGACGAGATCAAGGAAATCGCGGTGAGCAAGCCCAAGTTGCGCCGCAATTGCGATCTGTTCCTGAAGCAGGCGTACATCCTTTATAATGGAGACATGATCCTCTGCTGCCACGACTGGAAGCGGACCGTGGTGCTCGGCAACGTGCGCGAGCATTCCATCGAGGAAGTCTGGAATTCTCCCCGGTTCCTGCAAGTGATTCGCGAGTACGAAGCCGGTGACTATACCAACTGCGAGATCTGTCGGACCTGCACCGGCTAGATCGGAATTTTCGGAAACTCCGGTTTCGTAAGACGGGAGCCCGTCGGACACATGCTGTCCGGCGGGCTCCCTGTCTTTCGGAATGTGTCATGCGGAACGACTGTTGCCTATTCCGGACGGCTCACAAAGGCGCGGGCCAGAAACTCCAGAAAACGGGCGGCCATGTCCTTGGCAGGGAGTTCGGGCAGCGGACGGTCCGTGAACGCGCCTTCCATGTGCAGGCTGAGGATGTGCGGAATCACTCTGGAGCGCTGTCCGCCCGTGCCCGTGAACGAGGCGAGTGCGCCGCCCACGTCCATCGGGTGCCTGACCACGCGAAGAGGAGTGCCGTCCTCGTATATGTGGGCGCAGAGTTCCGGGGGCGAGGTTACGGAATACTGACGGCAGGTCACGGGGCGCATGGGGTGGATCGAACAGGAACCGTCCTCCACGAACGGGCAGAGCAGGCGCTGGTCCCAGTAGAGCTTTTGCAGCTCGCGCACCTTGCGCCAGTCGTGAGCATGGTTGTTGAACACGTCCAGCAGCCGGGAGAGCAGGCCGTTTCCTTCCAGTTTGGCTACGGCATCGTGAAATCTCGTGGTAACACGATCGCGTTGTTCTTCCGGCAGGGAGCGGACCACGCGGGCCAGATGCACGGCCTCGTATTCGCTGATCGGAACCATCTGGTGGCAGCATACGCCGCAATTCGGACCGCAGGAGATGCGTTGGCCCATGTTTTCCAAATCCTGATTCGACCGGACAAAAATGGTATCAGCCATGGTGAAAATCGCAGGAAGCAGTTCCATGACCGTGACATTTTTTTGCGGAAGGTCGAGCTTCACGGGAAGTGGAGAACCCTTCGTGAATTCAAGCACAAAATGCCATTTTTTCATGTGTGGACGATTTCCCTTTTTTGGGATTAAGTGTTTGCCCTGAATACGTTTTTGCAAAATATTCCACAGATGACATAGCATAGGCTCTAATCGTGCGTTATGCAAGCAACCATGCGTGTAGCGCACCGATAGCGCTGGAAAATTTTCAAATTCCCTATTGATTTTGTTTGTAAAGCAGGCTACTACCCGATTAATTAGTTTTTCCGGGTGGTTATGGCACGAACTCGGGAAAAATGTGTGTATAATGTCACGAAGCCGTATTTCGTGTCATTGAAGAAAACGGATGGGTTTTTTCCCGGGTAATCCTGCCCGGAGTCGTGAGCGGGGCCACTTCGTTCCGCATCATGACAGACTTACCCTATTACGGAGGTGTTCTATGAAATTTTCCGTAGGTCATGGTAGGGACGGAGCCGTGGAACGGCTGGAAAAACGCGGCGTTTCCCGTCGTGATTTCATGAAGTTCTGTGGTACCGTGGCTGCTGTGATGGGCATGGGTCCGGCTTTTGCTCCGAAAGTTGCCGAAGCCCTGACCAATGACAATCGCCCCGATGTCATTTGGCTGCACAACGCCGAATGCACCGGCTGTTCCGAGTCCATTCTGCGTACTGTCGAGCCGTACATCGACGCGCTGATTCTTGACGTCATTTCCCTGAACTATCACGAGACCATCATGGCCGCAGCTGGCGAAGCCGCTGAAAAGGCCCTGTGGGATACCGTGAACAAGGGCAACTTCGTGGCCGTTGTCGAAGGCGGCGTTCCCACTGCCGCCGCCGGCATCGAAAACGAGCCCGGCGCGTACGGCAAGGTCTCCGGCCACACCATGCTGCACACCACCACCGAGGTGGTGAACAGGGCTGCCGCCACCATCACGTACGGCACCTGCGCCGCTTACGGCGGCGTGCAGAAGGCCGCCCCGAACCCGACCGGCGCCAAGGGGCTGGACGAGCTGTTCCCGGACAAGGCCATCATCAATGTACCCGGCTGCCCGCCGAACCCGTACAACCTGGTTGGCTCCATCGTGCACTTCCTGACCAAGGGCATCCCCGAGCTCGACGAAGTCGGTCGTCCCATGGTGTTCTTCGGCGAATCCGTGCACGACAACTGCCCGCGCCAGGAATTCTTCGACAACGACCAGTTCGCGCCTTCCTTCGGTTCCGAAGAGGCTCGCAAGGGCTGGTGTCTGCGGAAGCTGGGTTGCCGCGGTCCCGAGACATACAACAACTGTCCGACCGTGAAGTTCAACCAGTACAACTGGCCCGTTCAGGCTGGCCATCCCTGCATCGGCTGCTCCCAGCCCAACTTCTGGGACGGCGAGGACTGGGACGGCGAGACCTACATCTACGCCGACCTCACCTAGTGTGGCCCCCGTACAGGTTTCGTTGTTCTAACCCGCAGACTGTGTCAGAATTCCAAGGAGGATAGAATATGTCCGGTTGCTCCCCGAAAGCCGCCCCCATGGCCAAGGGCAAACATGAAGTCATCGTCGATCCGGTTACCCGCATCGAGGGTCACCTTCGCATCGAGGCCGTTGTCGAAGACGGCAAGATCGTCGACGTTCGCAGCAGCGCTCAGCTGTTCCGTGGCCTGGAAATCATCCTGAAGGGCCGCGATCCCCGTGATGCCCAGCACTTCACCCAGCGTTCCTGCGGCGTGTGCACCTACGTGCATGCTCTGGCTTCGGTTCGCTGCGTGGACAACGCCGTGGGCGTTGACAAGGTGCTGCCCCATAATGCCACCATCATCCGCAATCTGGTCATGGCCGCGCAGTTCATGCACGACCACATCGTGCACTTCTATCAGCTGCACGCTCTGGATTTCGTGGATGTTGCCGCCTGTGCCGAGGCCGACGTCGACAAGACCGCGGAAATCGCTCAGGCCGTTGCCAGAACCGTGCGCCCCAATCCGAAGATCGTGTCCTCCAAGGCCGACCTTCAGAAGACCAAGGACACCGTCATCGGCATCGTGAAGTCCGGCCGTCTGGGCATCTTCACCAACGCCTACTTCCTCGGCGGTCATCCGTCCTACGTGCTGCCGCCCGAGGTCAACCTGCTGGCGACCAACCACTACCTGAATGCCCTGCATCTTCAGGTCAAGGCCGCCCGCGCCATGGCCATTTTCGGCGCAAAGAACCCGCACACCCAGTTCACCGTGATGGGCGGCGTGACGTGCTACGAAGGCCTCACCGACAAATACATCAACGACTTCGTCGGCCTGTACGACGACATCCTCGACTTCATCCTGGATTGCTACATCCCGGATCTGATCGCGGTTGCCAAGGGCTACAAGAACTGGGCCTCCATCGGCGGCACCACGAACTTCATGACCTTCGGCGAATACCCGGCGCAGGGCGGCGAAGCCGACCTGAAATCCCGGTACGTCAAGCCCGGCGTGATCTTTGATCGCGACCTCGGCAACGTCATGGATCTCGATCCCGCGAAGATCGACGAACACGTCAAGCACTCCTGGTACAAGCCCGGCGAGCCGAAACACCCCTACGAGGGCGTTACCGAGCCGGAATACACCAGCCTCGACGACAAGGAACGCTACTCCTGGATGAAGGCCCCGCGCTACGACGGCCGTTCCACCGAGGTCGGCCCGCTGGCCACCTGCCTGGTGAACTATGGTCTGGGTCATCCCGAGTTCAAGAAGTACGTGGACTTTGTCCTTGCCCAGCTGGACGTGGGCCCTGAGGCCCTGTTCTCCACCCTCGGCCGTACTGCCGGCCGCGGCATCGAATGTCTGGTCACTGCCTTGAAGACCGCTGACTGGGTCAACGATCTCAAGGAAAACATCGCCAAGGGCGATCTGGACATCTGCAAGGATTGGGACATGCCTTCCGAGGCGCAGGGCGTTGGTTACGTCAACGCTCCTCGCGGTGCCCTGAGCCACTGGATCAACATCAAGGGCGGGAAGATCGACAACTTCCAGCTCGTGGTGCCCACCACGTGGAACCTTGGCCCTCGCTGCGACAAGGACCTGCCCAGCCCCGTGGAAGAGGCCCTCATGGACAACACCCCGATTGCCGATCCCGAGCGCCCGGTGGAAATCCTGCGCACGGTCCACTCGTATGACCCCTGCATCGCCTGCGGCGTGCACGTCATCGACAACAAGACCGGCAATGTGGCCAAATTCCGGGTTCTGTAGTTCCCGATAAACCGACCAACCGGCGGGAATCCGGAGTTGACCTCCGGGTTCCCGCCTTTTATGCAGGACCTATGGCAGACACAGAAAAGCGCATTCTCGTACTCGGCGTGGGCAATGTCCTGTTTTCCGACGAAGGCTTCGGCGTTCGAGTGGCCGAGGAACTGGACAGGGACTATGTATTTTCCTCCAATGTGGAGGTCATGGATGGAGGCACTCTGGGGCTTCGGCTCATGGGGCCGATCATGGAATCCGACTACCTGATTCTCGTGGATATCGTCATGAACGACGGCAGCCCGGGTGAAGTGTTCCGGCTGCTGGGACAGGACCTCGAAAAGGCCTGTTCGTTCCAGAATTCCATGCATCAGACCGACTTGCTCGATACGCTTGCCCAGTGTAATCTGGTGGGGACCGTTCCCGAGGACGTGATTCTTTACGGCGTGGAACCCAAGGATTTCACCACCATGTCCACGGCCCTGTCTCCCGAGCTGGAAGCCGTGCTCGGCAAGGTCAAGGAAACGGTGCTTGAGGAAATCAGGTCCGCGGGTGGCGAATTCGCGCCCCGGACAAGCAACAACCCTTCCACGGAGAAAGTCTATGTGCCTCGCGATACCTGCTGAGATTCTCGAAATTGAGGACGGCGTTGCCACCTGCAAGGTGGGTGAGGGCAATACCACTGTCCAGTGTTCCATCATGCTGCTGCCCGAAGAGGCGGTCATTGGCGACTACGTGATCATTCACGCGGGATTCGCCATCCAGAAGATGGACCCTGCCGAGGCAAAGGAAACCCTCAAAATCCTCCGCGACATGGTGGAGGTGATGGGCGGCGCGAATTATCAGCACGACATGCTGTAATTTGCCGTTCCCCGCAAGACGCAAAAGGCCCGGACCTTCAAGGTCCGGGCCTTTTGCGTCTTGCGGGCTTTGCCGACTGATGCTTTTGGGGAAGCTATGCTCTCCTCTTGCCCGGCAGAAACGCGGAGCGGATGAAGCTCGGGGAGAGAAAGACCAGCGGATTGCGGCATACCGAGTCGGGCAGGATGTGATACCAGCGATAGCCTCGGGACCGGAAATAGTCCCGGGCATGGGCGAGGTGCCCGGTTTCGGCTGCCGCCAGCAGGGCGGCGTCGCGCTGGCAGCGGGATGCGGATACCGGGGCGAGGATGCGCCGGTTGAATCCGTATCGGGCGAACATGGCCTTGATACGGCGGTATTCCCTGTGCCGGGAGATTCCGTCCGCTCCGGCGATCAGAGCGACCACGAGCCAGCCAAAGGCCCAGCAGGCGACCATTGCGGCTTCAAGACGCAATCCTTCGGCCAGCGAGGAACTGGCGTTCACCCCCAGCCCGAGAGCCACAAGCAGGGAACACAAAGCCGTGCCATGCGGCCAGGGCGCTGCCTTGATCCTCCGCATCCACCCCGTCTTCCATTCCTTCATTCCTTTTCCTCCCCGGGGCCTCTTTTCGACAGGACAAACCGAGCTGCCCCGCAATTCACTGCGCTGCCATGCAGGTCGCGCAAGCTCCCTTTGGACGGCGTAGCATCCTGATGTTCGGGATTTCCCCCCCCCGCATAGAGGGGAGCCGCCGAGTGCCTGTTTTTCCCTCCTAGCCTACGGTCACGTACCGGTCAACGAACTGGCACGCGAAAAAAAGCCCGCAGGGACGGCTGGGGCACGGATGCCGTCCTTGCGGGCCGGGCCATTCCCGAAACATGTGCCTCGGCTTTAGAAACCGGGCTGGCTTTCGGTCGCGGCTTCGCGATATTCCATGAAATCGTGACGCTTGAAGAGTCCCCAGACCGTGGCGGCGCAGAGCACCAGAGTGGCCCAGCCAAGAACCACGGGATGAGACCAGTTCACGTCCAGCCAGGGATTGCCTGCGGCGTCGTGGATCATGGTGAGGAAGACGCCGGGCCAGTCGAACTTCATGCCGATGTACTGGTACACGAGCATGAACCCGAATGACAGATACGTCATGGCGTAGAGGCCGACGAAAAAGTGGCGGAACCAGTTTCCTGCAATGGAGCGATGTGCGTTCATGTCAACCCATCCTGTTGTAGAACCAGAATCCGATGATCAGCACGAGGATGAGGATGATCTCCAGAAGCGTGACCTTCATGATGAAGGCACATATCCTGCGCTGGGTCGGATTCATCCTGAGCATGATCCGGTTCATGAAAAAGCGCCAGAACCGGGTCTTGAAAGTGTCCTCGGCATAGAGCCGGTAGTATTCCCGGAGGCTGGCGAGCCAGTAGCGGAGATTTTCCTCCATCTGTCCGATGGTGACCCCGTTTCCTGCGGGCTCGCAGACATAGGCCAGCGCCGTGTTGTCGCCCTGATTCATGGGCTTGGCCCGCAGGGTCAATCCCATGTCCGGAGCGTGCATGGTCCAGCCTGAGTCGCTTGCAACGCATTCCGTCCGGAGCGTGAAGCGGGTGCGCAGCAGGATGTCCTCGACCTCGAAACCTCCGTCGGGCATCGGCGTGATGTGCCAGTGCGGATTCAGGGCCAGCAACCTGTCCGGGGTGAGCGAGCTCCAGAACTCGGCGGTCCAGGGCAGGTTCAGTTCCATCCATGTGGATTCCATGCGTTCGGCTTTTCGGTTCATGGTCGTATGTTGGCCTGTTTTTCGTGTCATGGCAACGAACTACGGCGCCACGACAAGGGGGCAGGGCAGCAGGGGATGCAGTTCCTTGTTCTTGAGCCGCGCCTTGAATCCCGGGGCCTGCTTCTTCTGGTTTGCACCCACGACGAGCACGTCCGTGCCGAGTTCCCGAGCTGTTTCGGCCAGCACGGTTTCGGGTTTGCCCACCTTGCGGAGAAATTCCGGTTCCAGGGGGGCGAAATCCTGACGGATGCGCTCCCAGAGGCGGCCTATTTCCCCGGAAATCTGGTCTTCCACGTACTTGGCGAACTTGTTGCGGGTGGTGGAGGTATTGAGCCAGTCATCCCCGGTCATGAAGCTCCAGTCCTCGTTGACAATGGACAGCACGGTGAGTCTTGCGCCGGATTGTCTGGCCCAGTCCAGTGCGAGGGTCTCGGCCTTTTGCGCGCCCGGGGTTCCGTGGGTGGCGAGGAGAATGTGTCTGAACATGGCTATCCTGCTGGAATGCCGGAGGGGAGCGGATACTCCCCTCCGGGTCGGTTGTTGTCTGGCTGCTAGGCGAGCCACTTGGTGAACAGGAGCACGAAGAAGGTCACCACCAGCACGAGGCTGAGTGCGGTGAGGTCCTCATTCCGTTCCGAGGCGAACACGGACAGGGCGCGCTCCTCGTTGTCCTGCTGATCCTGCTGGCCGTTGTTCACGGTGCAATTTTCCGCTTTCACGTTCTTTTCCATGATGGTCTCCTTACTTGAGCACGACGTCCTTGACGAAGTACATGACGACGATGAAGGACAGGGTGGCCTTGGTCACGCCGGAGATGGCGCCCATGACCAGAGGCCAGCCGCCGGCCTGAGCCAGGGACTTGCGCGTGATCTGCATGCCGAGGCCGATGAGGCCGTAGGCAAAGAACCAGATCATGGCGTCGGTCAGGGTCACGATGGTCTTGGACTTCTTGTGTACCTGCTTGACCGCGTGCTTGATTGCGGACTTCACATCCTTGGCTATGGTGATTTCGCCGCCCTTGTCGCGGGCGATGATGGATTCCAGAGCCGCCATGCGCTTGCGGGCCGTGGCATCGAAAACGGACTTGTTGTCGCGTTCGTCATAGTTGCCCGCGATCTGGCGCTGGTGCACGAGATCGTTGAATGCGGCCTGTTCCTCGGCTTTCAGGCCGGGAATGCCCGCAGCCTGAGCAGAGCCCAGCACCACGAGTTCCTCGGGAGTGACTTCGGTGCGCTGGTTGTAGCTGAAGTCGAGATACTTGCCCTTGTAATGGCTGGGCGGTGAGAACACGCCCATGGAGGACATGAAGAACAGGATCAGGAAGCCGATGATGAACAGGGGAAACTTGTCGATCACCACTTCCTTGAAGGACAGTTTCTGCCCGGACTGCTTGCCGTACCAGGAGGCCAGAACCAGCACGATCACGGGCAGGAACAGGACGCGGGTGATGTTGAAGATTTCGCCGACCTTCAGGGTCTTGATGTCCACGGAGTTGAAGGCGAGGCACGCAGCCGCGACCTGTGCGGAGTTCAGGATGCCTGTACCGGCCCACGCGCCGAACTGGGTCGGGTTCATGCCCACGATCTTGCCGATGGTGGGGAAGGCGAACATGCACAGGATGCCGAAGCCGAGGATGGTGCCGATGGTATAGGCCATCTCGGAGCAGCGAGCGCGCACGACCGGGGCGCAGGCCACGGTGGCGGACACGCCGCACACGCCCATGCCTGCGGAAAGCACGCCGGTCATGGACTTGGGCTGCCGGAACATCTTGCCCAGAAAGAGCACGAAGAACACGGTGCCCAGCACGAAGAAGCCGATCATCCAGACGGAAACCATGCCCAGCTTGGCCAGCTCCGCAAAGGAGTAGCGCGCGCCGAGCAGGATGACGCCCATCTTCAGCACGAATCGGGCGGTCTTGACACCCGAGGCGGCAAAGGCCGGGATGCCCCAGCTGTTGGTGATCACGATGCCCACGATGATGCCGAGCACCACGTAGTTGAGGTTCAGGACCTTGTGAATCTTGAACCCGAGCACCGGCACCAGGCTGTCCGACATGATGGTGACCAGAGGCTCGGCAAACCAGCGGATGCCCATGGCCAGCACGATGATGAACAGGATGCCGGGAATGGTTTCCAGAACAAAGATGTCCAGTTTGGTCTGGGGTTTGTTCATGCGTCCGCCGCGCATCAGGGCCGTCACGACACCCACGCCGCCCAGAATGAAACTCATGGCCTCCATGAGGTCGACCTGCTTGTGGACATGCAGGGTCTTGAAAAGCTGTTCGAACATGCCGGAATAGACGAGGATTCCGTAGAGCAGCAGGAGTCCGCTCAGAATCCAGAGGGGGACGTTGCTCGGACGTCCGACATCGGAATTTGCCATATCACCTCTCCTTTGGGGTTGGTTTTGCCTTTTCCCTAGGCAAGGCGCGTGCCAAAAATCACAAACATGTATTCATATGAATTCATTGGATTTGATTTTCATGTCTTCTGGTTTGGTGCAAACCGCGGTTTGCAGGTTGAATAGTCGGGTTTGCGCTTTTCCCGATTGTGCTGTCCGGCTTGCCCTGAAACGCGGCATGAGCATACAATGGACGGGCCGTACATCGTGAATCGGGAGTTTCCAGTCTATGAAGTTTCCACCGCTCAGCCTTCAGACCAAGTTTCTGCTCGGGCTCGGAGCCATTGTCCTGACCCTCGGCATATTCTTTGCCGCTGGCATGTCCTTTCATCTCAATTCGCTGCTCCGCTCCCAGGTGCAGGACAAGGCGCATCTTGTGCTGGGACAGGTGGACGCGGTGCAGCGGTACGTGCGGGAAACCCTGCGGCCCAAGATGTTCGAGACCATCCCGGACGACGAATTCATCATCGAGGCCATGAGTTCCTCGTTCATTTCCCGGCAGGTCATGGATCGGCTCAAGATGACCGAGGCCGACTACCTGTATCGTCGCGTGGCCGTGAATTCCCGGAATCCGGATTATGAAGTGAATGCCATGGAAAAGGGGATTCTGGACCTTTTCCGGGCGAATCCCGCAATGGACATGTGGGCGGGGTATCGCAAGGTGGACGGCAACGAATACTTTCTTTCGGCCCGGCCCGTGCGGTTCCATGCCAAGTGCATGCATTGCCACGGCGAGCCCGGGGAAGCGCCCCGGGAGCTGCTGTCGCGGTACGGTTCGGAGCGCGGTTTCGGCCATACGCTGGACGGATTGGACGGGCTGGACATGGTGGGCGTGCCCGTGGAGGACGCAGTCATGCAGATTCGGGACGCCACGGTTGGCTATCTCGGGGTGTACGCCTCGGGAATGCTGATCTTCTTCGCCCTGATTCAGGTCTTTTTCAACAGACTGGTCACGCACAATCTGCGGCGGTTGACCGCGGTGTTTCGCGGTCGGTTCAGGGAGCAGGGCGATGTGGTCATGCCCCGGTCTCTGGAACACGGGGACGAGATCGAAGGCATGGTGCGCGGCATGGAGGAACTGGGCGACAGGCTGCTGGATGCGCAGCGGCAGCTCAAGGACAATGCCGCGAATCTGGAGCGGACCGTGGATTTGCGTACCCGGGAACTGTCCAAGGAGGTGGCCGAGCGTCAGGCCGACGTGCGGCTGTTCGTGCGGCTTCTGGGGCGGCTGAACACCAGTCAGTCCCGGCGGGTTCTCTGGGAACGCAGCCTGCCCCTTGTCGGGCGTCGTTTCGGTGCGGACCGCGTGGGATTTCAATGCATGCTGACCTCGACCCGCTTTCATTCCTGGCCGGACAGGGAACACAAGCCCGTGCTGCCCGATGACTGGAAGGAAATTCTGGTGTCGGCCATGCCCCGGTTCGTTCCGGGCCGGGCCTACATCCCGGTGGGCGCGACAGAGGCCGTGTCCGACGGGCTTCTGGTCATGGAATGGGAGGACGGCCGCACGATCCGGCTTCAGGATCAGGAGGTCCTGCGCGCTCTGGGACAGCAGCTCGGCATTGCCATGGAAAATCTGACGATTCTGGACAATCTGCTTCGTCAGAAGGACATGCTGCAATCCATTGTCGAGGGCATCAGCGATCCGCTTCTGCTGCTGGACGGCTCCTGCAAGGTCATTCTGGCCAATCAGGCGGCGCGTAACCTGACCGGCGATCTGACCGGACGGGAGTCCGGGGATGCAGGCAGCCTGCTGCCCGTGCTCTTTGGCGGGGATCAGGAAATGCCGGACTGCCCGCTCAAGTCGGCCATGGGGCGTGGCGTGCCTCATTCCGAGGAAATTCAGGCCGAGTCCCGGTTCTTCATGGTCAGCATGTACCCGCTTGCCGAGGCCGGGCGCATGGTCGTGTACATCCATGAAATCACCCAGCAGAAACGCATGATGGCCCGGGTACGCCAGAGCGAGAAGCTGGCCACGGTGGGGCAGTTCGCGGCCGGGCTGGCCCATGAGATGAACAACCCGCTGGGCGTGATCAAGTGTTACGGCGAGTTGCTCAGGAATACCCTGTCCGAGGAACAGGGCAGAGAGGACGTGATGGTGATTCTGCGTCATGCCACGCAGGCCCAGAACGTGCTTCAGGACCTGCTGACCTTTGCCCGACCCGAGCGCGTGAGCGACGAGACCTGCGATCTGCGTCAGGCCCTTGCCGCATCCGAGCGTGTGTTCAGCGTGCAGGCGGCGAAAAAGGGCGTGTCCGTGAGCGTGGACGTGGCCCCGGAGCTGGAGCCGTTTCAGGTGAACAGCCAGAAGTTCGAGCAGGTCATGGCCAACCTCTTCAACAATGCCATGGACGCGGTGGAGCCGGAAACCGGGAGCATTCGCATTGCCGCAGTCCCGGACCGCGAGGGAGGAGTGGCGGTCTCCGTGGCGGACAACGGTCCGGGCGTGCCCGAAGACCTGATGGACGCGGTGTTTGATCCGTTTTTCACCACAAAGGAAGTGGGCAAGGGCACCGGGCTGGGACTGGCCGTGGTCTATGGCCTGATCAAGGATCAGGGCGGCCGCATCGAGATCGGCTACGAGGACGGAGCCGTGTTCACCATTCATCTTCCCTCGCAGGAACAGAGGCATTCATGATCGAAGCAAGCGGAATACTCGTTGTCGACGATGAAAAGGATTTTGCGCACGGCATTGCCCGGCTGCTCCGGAGTCGGTTTCCGGAAGAACGCATAGCCACGGCCAATTCCGGGGCACAGGCCTTGGACATGATCCGGGAACAGCCGTTTCACGTCATGCTCACGGATCTGAACATGCCGGGCATGGACGGCATGGAACTCATGCGCCGGGTTCTGGACATTGCGCCCCAGACCTCGCTGGTCATGCTTACGGCCTATGGCACCATCGAGTCGGCCGTGGAGACCCTGAAGCTCGGGGCCTACGATTTTCTGACCAAGCCCATCGAGCCGGATCAGCTTTTCAAGGTCGCGGGCAAGGGGCTGGAACGCAGTCGGCTGCTCGGTGAGAATTCCCGGTTGCGCGCCATCGTGGCCCGGCAGGGCGCGGACGGCTCCCTTGTGGGCGAAAGCCTTGCCGTGCGGCGGCTCAAGGAGGCCGTGGCTGCCGTGGCCGCGTCCGAATACACCGTGCTCATTCGGGGCGAGTCCGGCACGGGCAAGGAACTGGTGGCCCGGACCATTCATCGTCTTTCCGCGCGACGCGACAGGGAACTGGTGACCGTGAACTGTCCGGCCATCCCGGACCAATTGCTGGAAAGCGAACTCTTCGGCCACGTCAAGGGCGCGTTCACCGGCGCGGATCGCGACCGCAAGGGACTGTTCCTGAACGCGGACAGGGGCACTCTGCTGCTGGACGAGATCGGGGACATCTCCCTGGATGTGCAGACCAAGCTGCTCCGCTGCCTTCAGGAAGGGGAAATCAGGCCGGTCGGCGCGAGCCGCAACCATGCCGTGGACGTGCGCATTCTGGCCAGCACCAATCAGTCCCTTGAGCAGCGCATGGAAGAGCATACCTTTCGCGAGGACCTGTACTACCGGCTCAACGTGCTCACCGTGCAGGTGCCGCCTCTGCGCGACAGAATGGAGGACATTCCCCTGCTGGCTCACACCTTCATGGCCCGGAGCTGCGAGGAGATGAACGCCTGCCCCAAGGAGATCGCACCCGAGGCTCTGGCCTATCTCTGCGCCAAGCCGTGGCCCGGCAATGTGCGGGAACTCCAGAATTTCATCCGGCGGCTCGCGGTGTTCGCGTCCGGGGAAACCGTGGACATGGCCATAGTGCGGCTGGTGGAAAGTCAGGGCGGCGCATCTCCGGGCGTGGAGGCATCCCCGGTCTCGGCGTACAAGGACGCCAAGGACGCGGTTCTGGACGGTTTCACCCGGGCCTACGTGAACCGGCTGCTCATATCCACAAGCGGCAACGTGTCCGAGGCCGCCCGCATCAGCAGTTTGTCCCGGGTCGCGCTTCAGAAGATGCTCAAGCGGCTCGAGATCAATGCGGACAAATACCGCTAAATCCTGCGGTTGGGGATAAAGGGCCGATTGCGGCGTTGCTGCAGGATGGACAGACTCTCGCGCAGTGTGCCTGCGCGTCGATCCCATTCTTCCTTGGCGGCGCGGCTGGGGCGTTCCCCAGCCGGAATGCAAAAAAGGCCGCCCGTTGAACAGGCGGCCTTCCGTTTTCATTGTTGGACGTGCGGCTACAGGTTGGCCAGCAGGATGTCGCCGAATTCGGCGCAGCCCACCTGAGTCGCGCCCTGAATCTGGCAGGCGAGGTCCACGGTGACCTTCTTGCCGGAGATGGCCTTTTCCACGGCGGCGTGGATCAGGCTGGCAGCCTCGTTCCAGCCGATGTGTTCCAGCATCATGGCGCCGGACAGGAGCAGGGAACCGGGGTTGGCCAGATCCTTGCCCGCAATGGTGGGCGCGGTGCCGTGGGTGGCCTCGAAGAACGCGAGCCTGTCGCCCATGTTCACGCCCGGGGCCAGCCCCAGACCACCGACCTGCGCGGCCAGTGCGTCGGAGATGTAGTCGCCGTTCAGGTTGGTGGTGGCGAGCACGGAATACTGTTCCGGCCGGATCAGGGCTTCCTGAAACATGGCGTCCGCAATGCGGTCCTTGAGCACGACAGGACCTTCCTCGCCCTCGCGTACCACCTTTCCGGCGTATTCCTGTTCGGCCAGTTCATAGCCCCAGGCCCGGAAGCCGCCTTCGGTGTATTTCATGATGTTGCCCTTGTGCACCAGCGTCACCGAGGGCTTGCCCTGTTCGATGGCGAAATCCAGCGCCCTGCGCACCAGCCGCTTCGACCCGGCAGGGGTGATGGGCTTGATGCCCACGCCTGCGCTCGCATCCACGTTCGCGCCCAGTTCGTCGGCCAGAAATTCGATGAGTCTGGCGGCCTCGGGCGTGCCGGACTGGAATTCGATGCCCGCGTACACGTCCTCGGTATTCTCCCGGAATACGGTCATGTCCACCAGATCGGGCCGCTTGACCGGAGATTCGATTCCCTGAAAATACTTGATGGGGCGGATGCATGCGTATAAATCGAATACTTGACGCATGGTGACGTTCAGGCTGCGAAAGCCCTTGCCCACCGGGGTCTGGAGCGGGCCCTTCATGGCGAGTTCGGCCTTGGCCAGCGCGTCCATGGTTTCGTCGGGCAGATGTTTTCCGGTTTCGCGGAACGCCCTTTCTCCGGCGAGCAGCTCGTTCCAGACGAGTCTGTGTTCGCCCTTGTAGGCCTTTTCCACGGCCGCGTTCAGAACGGGCCGGGCCGCTTTCCATACCTCGGGGCCGATGCCGTCGCCTTCGATGAAGAATATCGTTTTTTCAGCCAATGGAGACCTCCTTGCCGGTGGCGGATGACGTGGTGCACATTTTTTTACAAAAACGGAAGTGCATACTATCCCTGAATGCATCGGCTTGCAAGTTTTCGGTGTGCGAAGTCCTATAGAGCTCTGTAACCTGTTTTGATGACGGAATAAAAAATGTTGGCAAATTTGGAAATGGTCAAGGCTCTGCTGGATGGCGCCGAGCGCGTCGTGGTGCTGACAGGATCGGGCGTGTCCGCCGAGAGCGGCATTCCCACCTTTCGGGAGGCGGACGGTTTGTGGCGGCAGTTCCGGGCCGAGGAGCTTGCCCGGCCCGATGCGTTTGCCGAGGACCCGGAGCTGGTGTGGGAATTCTACAACTGGCGGCGGGAACTGGTGGCGAACAGTGAACCCAATGACGCGCATCTGGCATTGGCCGATCTGGAGTGCGTGGTGCCCGAGTTTCTGCTCATCACCCAGAACGTGGACGGCCTGCATTCCCTGGCCGGATCGCGCAATCTGCTGGAGATGCACGGTTCCCTGTGGGAATTGCAGTGCACGATGTGTTCCTGGCGAAACGAGGACAGGACCATGCTGTCCGGGGTGCCGACCTGTCCGGCCTGCGGGGCCCTGCTCCGGCCCGGAGTGGTCTGGTTCGGAGAGGCATTGCCGCCGGGCGTGCTCAATCAGGCCATTCGCGCCATTGCCGAGGCCGACGTGTTTCTGAGCGTGGGCACTTCGGCCATGGTCCAGCCTGCGGCCTCGTTTGCCCAGCTCGCCCGGGAGCAGGGGGCCGTGACCGTGGAGATCAATCTGGAACCAACGCCCAATTCCGGGTTGGTGGATTTTGCCCTGCACGGCAAGGCCGGGACCATTCTGCCCCGGTTGACCGGCGCCCTGTGCGCCTGATCCGTTTCTTTTGACAAAAAAAGGAAGCGTTGTTGTCCGAAGTGCGGTTCCTGCCGCCTTGCCAACAACTTTCACGACCTGCTACACGGATTCGGCTGTTTGAATCCGTTCAACCAATCTCAGCAAGGAGACATCGTCATGAAGCGTTTTGCCGCATATTCCCTGTGTGCCCTGTTGCTGGTTCTGGCCGGGTGCGCCTCGCACGAGCCCGCGCCCATGGATCAGGACACCCTGCTCAAGCTCGTTACCGGAAAGAAGTGGATGCTCGTGGATGCCTATGGCCGCGAGCCGCTGGAAGACACCGGAATCTTCATCCTGTTCGACGAGGACGGCAAGGTCTCGGGCAGTGCCGGCTGCAACAATTTCGGCGGCACGTATTCCATTGACGGCGAAGCTCTCGTCTTTGGTCCGCTCATGTCCACCAAGAAGTCCTGCGGCCCGTCCCTGGACGAGCAGGAGTATTTTTTTCTGAACGCCCTGTCGCAGGCCGACAGGATTCATGTCGAGGAAGGCGAGTTGCAACTGATTTCCGATGATCATCATGAGCCCATGCGGTTTGCCGTGGAGGGCGAGAATTCGTCCTGGCTCTGGTAGCCGCGTTTCCCCGTTTCGCAGAGCAATTCCGGTCCGTCGCAGTCAATGCGGCGGACTTTTTCCGTCATGTCCCTTTCAGCAAATAATTGCTCAAGGCAGACCGCCCTCCTATGGTGCGAGATCAAGGAGGGTTGTATGAAGAAAGGGATCGTATTGGCTGCGGTCTGCATTCTGATGCTGCTGATGGGATGCGTGGACAAACGGATGGCGTTTCAGGACATCGAGGAACAGCAGGACAAGGCCGTTGTGTACGTGTATCGGCCGGACAGTTTCGTGAACAGCGCGGAAACCATGGACGTGGACCTGAATGGCGCGGACATCGGCTACCTGACCAGAGGCGGGTATCGGTACGCGCTGGTCGACCCCGGGGATGCGACCGTGATCCTCAGGAAGAACGTCATTCCCTTCAATGAATACGGCAGCATCACGGTCAGGGATCTGAAGGCCGGGAAGAGCTATTACATCAAGGCCGATCCCGTTCCGTTCGGCGGGTTCGACATGATGCTGATGGACGAGGCGACCGGAAGGCGGGAAGCCTCGGCCACAGGACTGTATGTATCCGAGTAGAATCGGTGTTGATGAAATGAAAAAGCCCCTGTTCCGGAAAGGAGCGGGGGCTTTCGGTTTTCATGGCAGCGGGGATCAGAACCGTTCGCGCAGCACGCGGACGTCCAGCCCCTTGGTGCGCAGGCGCGCGGCAAGGCGTTCGGCACGCTCCCGGGTGGGCAGGGTGCTGATCACGAGCTGGGCCTGACCGTATTCGTCCCAGACCCAGACGTATTCGGAAATCATCACGCCTGCGGCCTCCACGCGAGTGCGCAGGGACTCGCGGGCCTGTTCGCGCTGCTCGAAGGAGTTCGCGTCCAGCTCCGCGCCAATCGCCACCACCCACCAGCCCTGAGGCCGGACTTCCGGGGAGGGATTCTCGCCGAAGCTCATGGCGGTTTTTCCTGCATCCACCTGCCGCACGCGTGCGGCCATGCGGCGTATGCATTGTTCCAGATCGCTGACGTTGCCGGACATGGTTCTCACCTGACAAAGACTCCTTTTTGACGGGAAGGCATTGTACGCTGTCGCCCCCTGAAAGCAAGAAAGAGCGGAAAAATCATATTCGTCCGCATTTCCGGTGTGTTGCATAAATGCGAGCTTGCGTGTAAGGAGCGGGTATGGTCAGACCTCTGCTGCACGCGCGAAAAAAACGCTCTCCCATGCACAACGCGGTTCGCCGGACCTTCGGCGTCCTGTTCATTGCCGCGTTTCTCTGGGGACTGGCCCTGATTCCCTACGACATTTTTCGCGAGGAGCGGTTTCGGCTGTATGGCGAGGTGAAAACCGTGGGGTTGGTCACTGCCGTGCGTACGCTGGGAGCGGGCGAGGATTCCCTGTCCCGCTATGGCGTGGAATATGCCTATGTGGACCGGGACGGGTTTGCGCGGCGTGCTGTTGCCCCCATGCCCCGGGAACGCTGGGCCGATCTTCGGCCCGGATCGCGTGTTGTGGTCTACTTTGCCAAATCCCAGCCGGGATTGTCCCGCATCCGGGGGCAGGTCGAACCCGTGTTTCAGGTCTGGCTGCGGGACATGCTGGACTGATTCGTCAGGCTGCGGCGCGCTGCTTTCCGGGCAGGAGCAGGGAAAGGAAGAAGCCGACCGAGGCCACGGCAATGATGGCCGCGCCGGATGTGATGTCCAGTTGGAACGAGAGCCAAAGCCCGGTCACGGTGAAGAGCGCGTTCAACACGCAGGAAACCGCCATCATGACTCCCAGCGTTCCGGTGCGGCGCTCCGCAATGAACGGCGGAATCGTGAGCAGGGCGATGACCAGTATCAGGCCCACCACCTGAATGACCATGACCACGGACAGGGCGATCATCACGATGAGCGCCACGTACAGGAAGTCCACGGGCACGCCACGGGCGCGTGCGAATTCCTCGTCGAAGCTCATGATCAGGAATCCCCGATAGAACACGGCCACCACGGCGAGCACGGACACGGATAGCGCGGCCATGTGCCACAGGTCCTCGTGCGGCACGGCGAGTATGCTGCCGAACAGGTAGCTCATCAGGTCCACGTTGTAGCCCGGGGTGAAATCCAGAAGAATGATGCCCAGCGCCATGCCTGCGGCCCAGAGCACGCCGATCACGGTGTCGGATCGTTCCCGGGCGTGCAGGGTGACGAGCGCCATGATCAGGGCCGCGCCCACGGTGAACGCCTCGGTGACGGGCAGTACGGGCAGCCCCAGAAAAAAGGCCAATCCGACTCCGCCGTACGAGGCGTGCGCAATGCCGCCCGAAATGAAGGATATGCGGTTGACCACCACCAGTGAACCGATCACCCCGCAGATCACGCTGGCGAGAAGACCGGCGATCAGGGCGTTCTGCATGAAGCCGTGTTGAAGGATATCCATTTATTCCGCCTCTTCCCGATCGTGTTCTTCCAATACCCGGTGGGGCACCGTGCCGTGGGCGATGAGTTCCACGGGGCAGCTCAGGCCGTCCCGTGCGCCGTAGGCCATGCGGAACATGTCTCCGGTTATTTCCGGCCGTTCGTGGAAATGCACGCTGCGATTCACGCAGGCCACGGATTTGACGCAGGTGGCAAGCGCGGAAATGTCGTGACTGACCATGACGATGGTCATGTCGTTGTTGAGCTCTCCGAGCAGGGTGAACAATTCGTTGCGGCTGGCCGGGTCCACGCTGGCCGTGGGTTCGTCCAGCAGGAGCAGCTCGGGGCGGGAAACCAGAGCCCGGGCAATGAACACGCGCTGCTGCTGGCCACCGGACAGGTCGGCCAGACGCCGTGTTTCAAATCCGGCCAGTCCCACGCGTTCCAGGGCTTCCCGTGCCTTGCCCGAATCCCGCTTCGGACTGCCCAATCCCATGATGCCGCCCAGTCCGGGCCGGATCATGCCCAGCCGGACCGCGTCCATCACGGAAATGGGGAATGCCTTGGAAACATGCGTGTGCTGGGGCAGGTAGCCGATGCTGCCGCCTGCGTCTCCCGGAGCACGGTCAAGGATGCGCACCGAACCGGAATCCGGGCGGATCAGGCCGAGCATGAGTTTCAGAAGCGTGGACTTGCCGCCCCCGTTCGGGCCGAGCATGGCCATGAAATCGCCCCGCCTCACGGTGAGGGTCACGTTGTCCAGAACGCGGGGACCGTTGTACGCAAAGCATACATCCCGCATTGCTATGATTGTATCGGACATGGTGTCACCATTCTTCCCTGTTGTTGCAACGGCGAGGAAACAAACAGAAACCCCGGTGCATGTCAATCGCCTCGTTGCGGATGCAGTGGCTCATGCAGCGAGCCATGCCGCGCTCCATGCCGCAATGGGCAGGAACAGGGCCAGCGCATACAGGATGCGGTCCGCACGCTGCCCCGGTCGGCCGAATCGGGCCGTGGCAGCTCCGGCGGCCAGCCCCAGAAACAGTCCGGCACCGAATCCGAAGAAATGGGCGCCGAGGTCCGTATCCTCGCCCGCCCCGAGCAGGGCAAGCAGGCCGAGGGACGCAGCCACGGGCACGAACGCGGACCTGATCGTCTTTTGCAGGCTCATGCGTTCGGGGTGGTTCGCTGCGAACGGCATGGTCCCGCCCAGCAGTCCGGCTGCGCCGAACACGGCCGTGGAAAATCCGATGGAATCATGGGGCGGGCCGAGCGCCAGAGCATTGAGCAGGTTCCCGGCAATGCCGCAGACCATGATCAGCAGCCATGCCAGACCGGAGCCGAGCCGGGCGCATGCCAGCCAGGCGAACACCCCGCCGATGACCGCGTTGCCCATGATGTGGGCTGCATCCCCATGCAGGGTCAGGCCGGTTGCCAGCCGCCACCATTCGCCGTCCAGTACGGCCGCTGCGTTGGCGCTGCCCAGCTCCAGCCAATGGACCGGGAGCGCGCTCATGCCAGGATACACGCGATTGCAGGCCGCGTAAAAGGCTACGAGCAGAAAGATGGCCCAGATCGAGGGGCCTGCCGGAGCGGTCTTGCCGGACACGGGCGGGAAACCGGGAATGGTTTCCCTGTTTTCCGCAAGGAACAAGGTAAGTTCGGAAACTGCTCTGTCCAGAGCAAAGGGGCGGACTCCCACTTCCCATCCCCCGGGGATGCGCCGGACCCGATGCGGCACGCGCCGGGCCGAGAGCACCAGTTCCCATAGTCGGGCGGTCTTTCGATCCAGAGGTGCATCTTCATGGCCCGGAATATGTCCGGCCAGATTCTCCCATGCATGGATGTGTCTGGTTCGAAGGCGTGGAGTGAGAAATACCCTGCGCATCATTCGATTGTATGAGAAAAACATGATTCCGCCTAGAGGGAAGCGGTGGGGTTGCGTCCCGGGGCGCGACCATCTATTCAGAAGCTGTCCCAAAAAGGAGTGCCCATGTCCCGATTGCTGTTCGTCGTCCTGTTCTGTCTCGTGCTGCTTGCGCCCGGTTCGGCCTGTGCGGAAAACCTTTCCGTGGAGTACATGGCCGGGCAGATGATCATGGCCGGATTCCGCGGGCTGGACGTGGATGAGACGTCGCCTGTTGTCCGGGACATCCGGGAGCGGCATCTTGGCGGGGTGATCCTGTTCGATCGCGATGTGGCCCTGAAAAGCCCGGTGCGGAACATTCAGAGCCCGGATCAGGTTCGGCGGCTCATTGCCCGACTTCAGGGATATGCAAGAACGCCGCTGCTCGTGGGCGTGGATCAGGAAGGCGGCAGGGTGCAGCGGCTCAAGGCGGAAAACGGGTTCGCGGAAACTCCGTCGGCAAGATCGTTGGGGGCCGGGACGTTGGCCGTGACCATGCTTGCCGGGGCCAAGGCCGGACAGCAGCTACGAAACTGCGGATTCAACATGGATTTCGCACCGTGTCTGGACGTGGCCGTGGCCCCGGACGGAGCTGCCATCGGGGCGTTGGACCGCAGCTTTTCCTCGGAGCCGGAAATCGTGGCAGCCCACGGAATGGCATTCATCGAAGGGCTGCATTCCGCCGGGGTGCTGGCTTGCGTCAAGCATTTTCCCGGGCACGGCAGTGCGGTCGGGGATACGCATCTCGGCGTGGTGGATGTGACCCACACATGGACGCGTTCCGAACTCGTTCCCTTTCGTCAGGCTGTCGAAGCCGGTTTGGCCGATGCGGTCATGACCGCGCATGTGTTCAATGCGAATCTCGACCCGGAGCGTCCAGCAACCCTGTCTCCGGATGTCCTCGGCGGACTGCTGCGAAAGGAACTGGGATTTTCCGGGGTGGTGATCACGGATGATCTGGACATGCGGGCCGTGGCCGATCGCTACGGACTGGAACGGGCCGCAGTCATGGCCGTGCAGGCCGGGGCGGACATGCTGCTTCTGGGAAACAATCTGCGCTACGATCCGGATGTGGCGGCCCGGGTGCACGGGGCGCTGGTCAGGGCTGTGGAGGCCGGGGAACTGACGCGAAAGCGGCTGGCCGAATCCTGCATGCGCATCCTGTGTCTCAAGGCGCGTCTCGATCGACCCTGACGGGGGCTACGCTGTTTCCGCGGGGTGGATGAGCGCCAGCCGCCGGAGTTCCTCTTCGATCTTTTCCTGACGGATGGGTTTGGTGATGTAGGACACGGCCTGTCCCTGAAAATAGGCACGGGTCGCGGCCATGTCATCGTCCAGAGCCGTGGTCACGATGACCCGGGCTTCGTCTTCCTGAGATACGCCGGTTTCGCGTTCCAGGGCGCGGATGGATTCCAGTGTCTGAAGTCCGTCCATGCCCGGCAGCATGATGTCCATGAAGATCAGCTTGAAGGGCGAATGCGCCTCCAGAGCCGCGCGTACCTGTCGGAGCGCATCCTCTCCGGTTTCGGACACCACGCACGTTCCCCACGGCTCCATGATCATCCTGAGGAATTCCTGATTGATGAGCGTGTCTTCGACGATGAGGGTGCGCATGGAGTTTCCTCGGATCAGTCGCCCTGGGACAGATAGGGGGTGAGCTCGGCCACGGCTTCGAACAGGAAGTGGTCCACAAGATGGCAGAGCATGTGTCCGGCCGCGATATGGACTTCCTGAATGATCGGGGTATCCCCGGATGGCACGGTGAGCACATGGTCGGCCACGGGGCCCATTTCCCCGGCGTTGCGACCGCTCAGGCCCACGGTGATGATGCCCTTGCGCCTTGCCTCGCGCATGGCGCGGATCACGTTCACGCTGGTACCGGACGTGGACAGGCCGACCAGAATGTCCCCGGGGCGGCCCAGCCCCATGACCTGCTTTTCGAACACTTCGTCAAAGGAATAGTCGTTGCCTATGGCCGTGAGAATGGAGGAATCCGTGGTCAGGGCCAGGCCGGGAAGGGCCGGGCGTTCCATCTTGAAGCGGTTCACGAATTCCGCGGCCAGATGCTGGCTGTCCGCTGCGCTGCCACCATTGCCGCAGAACATGACCTTGCCGCCCTCGGCCAGGCACACGGCCATGGTGCGGGCAATGTCCACGATCTGTTCGGATTTCGTATCAAAGAATTCCTTGCGGGCGACAAGGCCGCTTTCCGCATGGTCCAGGACTTTTTTCAGGGCGGATTCAGACATGTAGAGCATTCCTTTGAAGTATTGCGCTTTGCGCAGTGCCGGACATTACAGCAAATCCCCGGCCCCTGCAATTGTCCAGACAGCGGCAGGACGAATTCTTCTCTTCAGTTTCGTGGCGAATTGCGCTACTGCCAATGGCTGCGCATCGCGTTGCGCGCACATTTTACGGACAACATTCAGGAAAGACATATGAGCGATTCCACGAAAAGTACGGTCAGGCTGCTCATCACCTGCCCGGATCGGCCCGGCATTGTTGCCGCTGTCAGCGGTTTTCTGCATTCCCACGGGGTGAACATCATTCACTCGGACCAGCACTCCACCGACCCCGAGGGCGGACATTTCTTCATGCGCAACGAATTCTACCTCCCGGGCATGGACATGGACGGGCTGGAGGACCTGCGCGAACAGTTTCAGGCCGATGTGGCCGGGAATTTTGACATGGACTGGACCATGAATCCGGTCTGGCGCAAGAAGAAGGTCGCCATTCTGGTCTCCAAGGTGGACCACGCGCTCATGGAACTCCTCTGGCGCTGGCGCACCGGTTCCCTTGAAGCCGACATCACCATGGTCATCAGCAACCACCCGGATCTGCGCAAGTCCGTGGAATTCTTCGGCGTGCCGTTTCACCATGTCCCGGTGGGACGTTCCCTGCGCGAAAAGGTCGCTGCCGAGGACGCCATCCTCGCCCACCTCGACGGACAGGCCGATGTGGTGGTGCTCGCCCGGTACATGCAAATCCTGACCGGGGATTTCGTGACCCGCTATCCCAATCGGATCATCAACATCCACCACTCCTTTCTGCCCGCGTTCATCGGGGCCGATCCCTATCGCCGTGCCCATGAGCGCGGCGTGAAGCTCATCGGTGCGACTGCCCATTACGTGACCGAGGACCTTGATCAGGGACCGATCATCGAACAGGACGTGAACCGTGTCACCCACAGCCATACGGTCGAGGACCTCAAACGCCTCGGCGCGGACATCGAACGCCATGTCCTTGCTCGCGCCGTGCAGTGGCACGTTCAGGATCGCGTCATCGTGGACGGCAACAAGACCATTGTTTTTCGTCGGTAGGAATGCCTTTGGCGACCAGGGAAACTTCGATTCGGCCCGTTCTGCCCGAAAGGCTGTCTGACGGCGTAGCTGGTCGCTGAAGAGCGAGGATTTCCCTGCGAAAAAAAACGGAATTCAGGGGGAACTGGCAAAGGATGGAAGTGTTTTCTTGAGACTGCCCGTTTCCGGAACAGGAAGAGGCCTGCTGCTTGTCCCGTCAGGGCTTGCAGCCGGCCTCTTCCTGTTTCGGAAACAGATGGGGATCCAAGGGGCCTTGCTCCTTGGCGGGTCCGGGCAGCGCCCGGCCCCCGGGGAGGGTCGCCGAAGGCCGCTAGATTTCCTCTTCGGACGCGGCGGGTGCCACGCCGTATTTCCGCAGGATTTCGGCGAGCCTGTTCTTGAGATTGGTTGAGGTTCGCGCCACGAGTTCGAGGTTGACGAGCACCATGATGTCCACGCGGTACAGGCATTTGGTCCAGAAGGAGCGGATTCTTTCCACAAGTTCCGGTTCCAGACTGAGCATGTCCATGCTGGACGCGAGCTGCTTGGCGGTCTTGGGCTTGAAGAGCAGCATGCCTTCCCGGGTGGGGTCCTTGGCCCAGAGCTGTTTCTTGCGAATCTTGCTCATGTGCGGCAGCTCGTCCACAGCCGCTTCGGGCACGCGTCGCGCCCGTCCGCTGCGCACCTGCACCTTTCCGCCTTCGTCGCGGCCGATTTCCCGAAGCATGTGCATGTAGTGGTTCTCAAGCAGGAAGAAGAGGATTTTTTCCAGTGTCGGGATGCTGAAATCCTTGGCAAGGGCACGCATGGCCTCGATCTGATCGGGCACGAAATCGCCGAGCGCGCGGAAGAAGTGGTCACTGGTCATGCCGATGGCAATGGATGCGCCGGTTCCGGTGGCCACGACCTGATCCAGCAGGAACTTGAACTGCATCTGATCCTGCTTCTTCTGTTCCGTGTCGCGTTTGTCCGTGTCCGGTGTCTTGGCCAGAGCGACCTTTTCCTGATAGCGGGTGAAGAATTCCTGCGTGGCGGTGTCGATGCAGGCAATGCGGCTGGCCTGAAGAATTTCCTTGTTCGAGACTTCGCCGGTTTCGCCAAGGCTGGAAAAGTTCTTTGCGAGCAGTCCGTGCGTCAGCTTGGCCATGGCCTTGCCCTGTTCATCGGTGCGGCTGTGCACGTAGCCCTTCTGGATGCGGGTCTTGTCGATCTTCTGGCTGGTGGGGTTGAGCTTGGCCAGAATGTCGTCGAACAGGAAACGGATGACCAGGAAATTCTTTTCCTTGGAAATGTCGAACTTGGCGTTGGCCAGAATTTCGGCATGGGCTTCGTCCACGCGTTTGGCAATGAACTGTTCCACAAGTCCGGTCCAGAAGCGGTGGTCCAGTTCGTGCTTTTCGATCAGGGCGCTATATTCCTTGAGCGCCCCCTGTCCGAAATGGCGGAGTACCATTTCCTCGAAATTGTCCGTGATCAGGGCCATGGCATAGACAATGCCCTGAACGCACTTGATGAGCAGGCCTTCGGTATTGAGCAGGTTGGCCTGGTGGTCGGCCGTGGCGGCCTCGTCCCCGGTCTTGACCGCTTTTTCGTAATGGGCAAGCAGGACGATGAATCTGCCGACATGCTTGTGGATGTATTCGTACCCGGCATGCCCGGCCCGGCCGCACAGCAGTTCGACCACTGTTTTCTGCTGGGCTTCGAGCATCGGATATTCGCTGATGTTGCCGTGATTGATGTTGATGAACTCGAGCAGCAGTTCGCGTTCCACGACCTCGCGGAGCGCAGAGCGGTCCTTGAGTGTGCGAAGTTTTTTCTGGTAGGCGTCGAGACGCTCGTCTCTGCCGAGTTTTTTGGGTGCGATCTGATTCATTGTTTCGGGTGTTTCAAGTCTGTGTGCATCAGTATGTGAACGTGAAAAAACTAAGCCAACTCCGGCTTTTTTGCAAAATAATTCTCATCCGCGTTTATTGGAGTGGCCGGGCGCCGGGGCGACGCGGCGGGGGGGCTTTCTAAAGGGGCTTGCGCTTGACCCGGGGCAGTTCCACGGGCAATACATCCGGCATGATCACATGTACCGGATGCGGCAGGAAGAATCCCGATGACGCCAGATGTTGCGAGGGGTGCGGCCGCAAATTGCAGTCCGGGCGCTTCGGAGCGCCGCAGGAATCCGGCGGGACGCGTCCTTTGGAACGGTTCTCGTCAGGCTCCATGTCCGACGCCGCGCGCAGCGAACTGTGGCGCATGGTCGAGGCCTGGGGCTATGTGGCCGTGGTGCTGGCCGCGCTCGGGGCCTGTCTGTACACGGGCAGACTGTGGCCGCTGTATCCGGCCGTGGCCGTGGTGGCCCTGCTGCTTTGGCTCAGGAAAATCTGATTATTGGGCCTGCTGGTCCGGCGTCTGTTCCGGGTTCTGACTCGGCGGCCGCTGCTGGTTGGCCTTTTCCTTGTCTTCCTGCTTCGTGGTGTCCGTGTCCTGGAGGGCGCGGCGCAAATCCTCTTCAAGCAGTTCCGGTATGGGCCGGTTCCAGAACTTGTCGTCGAGCTGCTCCTCCACGGTCTTCTGCGAACAGCACACGATGCGTTCGTTCGTGGGACAGTCCGGCGAGGAATAGTCCACCACCGCGCATTTGGCCGTGGCGTCGAAATGGTAGGGGATGGTGCGGGTCATCTTCTGAAATTCCTTGCCCTGCACGCGGATGTACTTGCCGCCCACGCCCACGAAGAATCGCGCCTCGCGGTTGGCATAGAACACGCTGAACAGGTAGAGGTCCTGACGAATCTGGGCCACGTAGCTGACTTCGATGGGGTCCTTGCAGAGCATGCGCGCCAGAAGCTGCCTGCCCAGACAGATGTCCATGTCCTCGAAATCCGTGGCAGAAGCTCCGGCCGGAATGACCAGGGCGAGAAGCAGGGCGATCAGGAATCGTGTGACGTGTCGCATGGCAGGTCCATGCCGAGGAAGAGCTGGAACCCTTCCTGGCTGTCGGTTTCGCATTGCTCCCTGCAGCCGCAGCACTGGTAGCTGCCTTTCTTGTAGTACCAGACGGCCTTGGTGGAGTCCTTGCATTGAAAGTATTCGTACACCGAGGCATCCACCGCTCCGTGAAAGCGGCGGTACCCTTCCTTCCGTATGTAGTCCATGAATTTCATCGGCAGTTTTCCGGATAAGTTGAGGCCGGTCAGCGGAATTTTCATACACCGGCCCGCGCGTTTTTGCAAAAGGGTGGGGCTTTGGCAAGGGAAAACCGTGTTTGACACCCGGGCCCTTTTCTTCATTATATGGTATGCGTGAAAAAAAGGAAGAGCGTATGCTTTCGTCGATCAAGCACAAGGTATATCTGCTTCTGGAGGACCCGGAGGGGCGTGCTCCTGCTGCCCGGCGTGTCCGGCTTTTCCTGATCTGCCTGATCCTGGCCAGCGTGGGCGCGGTGATTCTGGAAACCGTGGAGGACATTTCGGCTTCCCGTCGCCACTGGTTCCGGATGTTCGAACTGTTTTGCGTGATGACATTCACCCTGGAATACGCGGCCCGGGTCTGGGTCTGTTCGGACTGCGGCCTGAAGGGGCGGCTTCGGCACATGCTGTCTCCGCTGATGCTTGTGGACCTTCTGGCCATTCTGCCGTTCTATCTGCCCCTGCTCCTGCCTGCGGACCTGATATTCCTGCGTGCGCTTCGGCTCATGCGTCTGGCCCGGGTGCTCAAGCTGGGGCGGTATTCCGATGCCATCCGTATATTCTTTCAGGTGGTACGCATGAAAAAGGAACAGCTTGCCGTGGCCTGGTTCATGCTCGCCATTCTGCTCGTGATCGCGTCCAGCCTCATGTATTATTGCGAGCACACGGTGCAGCCCGCCGCGTTTGCGAGCATTCCCCACGCCATGTGGTGGGCCGTGATCACCCTGACCACCGTGGGATACGGGGATGCCTATCCCCTGACCCTGATGGGGCGGCTGCTGGCTGCTGTCATCGCCATGCTCGGCATCGGCATGTTCGCCATCCCCGCAGGCATCCTCAGCGCGGGATTCGTGGAATACGGCCAGACTTCGCGTTTGCGGGACCTGATCTGTCCCCATTGCGGCAAGCGGCATTCCGATGCTCCGGACCCGGACGAGGAATAGGGTCAGCCGATCAGGTCGTGGACGAGCTCGGCCAGCGCCTGCTGCTGGCGTTCCAGCGGGAAACGGGACAGGGCATAGGCGCGCAGGCTGCGCGGGATCGGGCGGTCGCCCAGAAGCAGGCTCCGGCATTCCCGTACCGTGTTGAAGATGCATTCCGCGGGAAATATCCCGCCTGCGCCCGGAAAGTGGTGAATGGCCGGGAAGATGCCCTTGGCCATGGCCTCGGCGATGTTGTACCCGAAACTTTCGCGCATGCTGCACGAGATCAGGGCGTCCTTGTCTTCCAGCCATGCGTTCATGTCCGCGACCTGTCCGTGGAAATGGACCCGGTCGTTCAACCCCAGCACATGAATCATGTGATTCAGATACACGGCCAGCTCCATGCGTTCCAGTGGTTCGCCCGCGTATTCCCCGGCAATGTGCAGGGTCAGGTCCGGGGTGGAGTCGGCTGCCGAGGCAAAGCATTGCAGCACAAGGGGCAGGTTCTTGGTGTGGCGAAGCTGGCCCGCGAATGCGATTTTCCCGGTGCGCGCGAAATCCCTTTTCAGGGTGAAGCGTTTCATGTCCACCCCGTTGGGCAGCACGACCACGCGAGTGCGGGATTCAAGGTCCGGCATCCGAATCTTGAGAATTTCCGTGACATGCGGGGCCACCACGCACAATGCGTCAACGTTTTGCCACAGCACACGGGTCGGACCGGGCGTGTACGCCTCGAAGCTGTGCAGCCTTGCCACGAGCTTTCCGCGCCGTTTCATGCGGCTGGCTTCGGCTGCGAGGTCCTGCACCCATTCGATCCACGTCAGGTCGGCCCAGGCCAGGGCCTCCCGCAGGGTCTCGGTGTCCGGGGAGGCGAATTCGCGCACCTCGCAATCGCGGGAAAACCAGTCGCGCACCGGGGACAGAAATTTGCCGTTTCCTCCCTGAACGAGCAGGGCTATCTTTTTGGACATGGATTTTGCATATAGTCATTGTCCGCGCCAGTCAAAGGGGATCGGCGCGAAAACATGGGGCGTTCATCATGAAGAAACCGAAGATTTCCTTTTGCACCTACACTTGCAATGATGCGCAGTATGCTGCGGATCTGTTGCGCCGAACCCGGGAGTGGACGGTTCGACCCGATGAGTACGTGGTGGTGGACGACGGCTCCGGGCAGGCATTTTTCATGGAGGATGCCCCGGACAATCTGACCGTGATCCGCATCTCGCCGAACCGGGGCATCACCTTTGCCAAGCGTACGGGCCTGAGCGCCGCGTCCGGGGACGTGATTTTTTCCATGGACTGCGACACCCGCGTTGCGCCGGATTGGCTGGAGCTGAATCTCAAGTATCTGGGCGATCCGGAAATCGGATTGGTGGGCGGAGCGCTGGAATACCGTTCCGGCGACGATCTCGTGTCCCGGTATCTGGCGAAGTTCGGGGACAATCACAACCTGCATGAGGTGGGTCCCGTGGATTTCATCCCGGGCAACGCATTTCTGCTCCGGCGCGAAACATGGATCAATGTGGGCGGATTCGGCGAGTATCTGGAAACCAATTGTCAGGATCACGTGCTGAGCAATCGCATTGCGGATGCCGGGCTGACCCTGTTCTCCGATGCCCGCGCCCGGGCATGGCAGCTTCGCCGCATTTCCCGCACCACCATGTGCAAGCGGGTCTGGAAGTGGTGTCATCGCACGGTCAAGGAACAGATGCTTCCCGGGGATCGGGCGATTCCCTATCTGTTCGAAGCCACGGCCAAGCCCATGCTGGATCGGTTCGAGGATGCCATCACGGCACGGGAACCCCTGTTCCTGTATCTGGAGTTGCTCTATCTGGCCCATACCGTGCTGGACCTGATCGGATATGCGGAAGGGCGCGGCCTCATGCCTCGGACATCGGAGCAGGGCTTCAAGGCCGGGCTGGCCGAGCTGTTCCGGGGCTTTCCCGCCATTGGCGCAAGATTCCGGGATGATCTGGCCGAACTCGGGCATGCCGTGCCGCTGGAACCTGCCGGACCGCTCGGGCCATGGGAGGATTTCTTTCTGTTCGCCCCCATGCTGCGGGACGGTGGCCTCATGGAATGGCTCGACAGCGACGGTCTGGGCCTGCTTGTGCAGGAGGACAGGGAAACGGAATACGATTTTTCCTCGTATGCGACAGCATCGTTCGATATGCCGATCTAGTTGTTTTTCTTGGAATTGACGTTTGTGACAGCCGGGCAGCCCATGGTTGCCCGGCTGTATTTTGTGGACAACTCAACATGCCGGATTAAAACAGTTTAATGAAAATATTATGAAATTATGCTCAAAAAAAACGCTGGAGCTGTTGACAGTGCGGCATGACGGGATTATTTTGAACATAATTTCAAAACAGAGGTGAAGGATGGGTCGACGCAAGAAATGTCGGATCATAGGGCGGATGCCCGGGGCGGATTTGTTCAAGCCCCATGGAATACCCGCTGCCGGACTGCGCGGCGTTGTCCTGCCCGTGGACGGGCTGGAGGCGTTTCGGCTGGTGGACGGGGAAGGGCTGAGTCAGGAAGAGGCTGCGGAACGCATGGACGTGTCTCGGCCGACATTGTGCCGGATTCTGGCGGATGCCCGGCGCACCGTGGCAAAGGCCCTGAGTGAAGGGTGGGCCATTCGCATCGAGACCGGGGACCATGTGGTTCACCGGCCCGGGGATGACCCGGAAATGGAAACGCTCGCCTGCCGTCGGCATGGTCGCGGTCCGTGTGGCCGGGGCATGGGACGGGGTGGCGGTAATCGCAACAAGGGAGGCAACAATGCCTAATCGTTTTGGAAACTGGTTCGGTTTTGGTTCCGGCTCCGGACAGGGGCGTGGACGCGGCCAGGGTCGCGGCAATGGTCAGGGCATGGGCAATGGCCAGGGCATGGGCAATGGTCAGGGACGCGGACGCGGCATGGGATGCCGTGGGCGCGGTGGAAACGGCATGGGCCGTGGCATGGGAGCCGGAATGGGCAATGGTCAGGGCATGGGCCGTGGCATGGGAGCCGGAATGGGCAATGGTCAGGGCATGGGCCGTGGCCGGGCCATGCAGGCCGGATACGGCTATGGAAGTCAGGCTCCGGCCATTGACGTCGCTCCTGTCGACAATCAGGGCATGGGACAGGGTTCCGGCCGTGGCATGGGGCAGGGCGGAGGCGGAATCCAGCGCCGTCGCCGTGATGGTTCCTGCCGCTTTGACAGGTAGTCGGGATAGCATCCGGGCACCCCTGTTTTCATGTTGAAAACGAGTTGCATTTTCATAGGTGAAACCCGTTGACAGCCGGGGTGCCCGGGCGTAATTGCTCATTTGAGCAAAACGTCAACGGAGTTCTGAATGCCCAGACCGCGCAAGTGCCGCCGGGTGGAGGAAGCACCCAAGGCAACCTACTTCAAGCCCAGAGGGATTCCCCTCATGGATCTGACCGACATCTATCTTGCCGTGGAGGGGCTGGAAGCCCTGCGGTTGGCGGATTTCGAAGGTCTGACCATGGAAGAGGGCGCGGAGCGCATGAACGTGTCCCGTCATACTTTCGGCCGGATTCTGGCCGAGGCCAGACGGGTAACCGCCGAGGCCCTGGTCAAGGGGCAGGCGTTGCGCATCGAGGGCGGGAACTATGAGATCGAAGGCCGGTCGTCGGCCGAATCCGAATCAGAAGAACCGCGCCCAGCGCGCGGACCAATAAAGGAGTCTTCAATGACCAAAGTCGCCGTGACCAGTGAAGGACCCACTCTGCAGGACATGATCGATCCCCGTTTCGGACGCGCCGGGGGATTCGTCGTGGTGGACGTGGACACCATGGAATTCGAATACGTGGACAACGGCGCGTCCCAGACCATGGCTCAGGGCGCCGGGATTCAGGCTGCCGAGCGCGTGGCCCAGTCCGGTGCGCAGATCGTGCTGACCGGCTACGTCGGCCCCAAGGCGTTCGATGCGCTCAAGGCCGTGGGCATCAAGGTGGGGCAGGACCTCGATGGCATGACTGTTGCCGAGGCTGTCGAAAAGTTCAAGGCCGGCGAAGTCACGGTCGCCGACGCTCCCAACAAGTAGAGGGCGGATCATGATCATTTCCGTTGCCAGCGGAAAAGGCGGCACCGGCAAGACCACGGTAACCTCTTCGCTCGTCTCTGTCTGGGACAAGCCCGTGGCTGCCGTGGATCTCGATGTGGAAGAACCGAATCTGCATCTTTTCCTGCGCCCGGAAATCGACAAGGTGTCCACTGTGGACATGGAGATTCCCAAGGCCGACGATGCCAAATGCACTCATTGCCGCAAATGCGCGGACCTGTGCAGCTTCAAGGCCATCACCGTGATGGCCGAGACCCTGCTCGTGTTCGAGGAGATGTGTCACGGGTGTGGCGGCTGTCTGGCCATCTGTCCGGAGGATGCACTGACCCCGGGCGCACGGCCTCTGGGCACCCTTGAAGAGGGGAAGTCCGGAGACAAACCCTATCTCATGGGGCGACTCCGCATCGGCGAGGCCATGAGTCCGCCGCTCATGCGCCATGTCAAGAAACGCCTCGATCAGGTGATCGGGGAAACCGGGCGCGACGCGATCATCGATTCGCCCCCGGGGGTGAGCTGTCCTGCCGTCGCATCGGTCATCGACAGTGATTTCATAGTGTTGGTCACCGAACCCACTCCGTTCGGCTTCCACGACTTCAAGCTGGCCTGGGAAGCGTTCACGCCTCTTGGCAAGCCCATGGGCGTGGTGGTGAACCGGGCCGGAATCGGCGACCGGAGCGTACAGGACTTCTGTGCGGAGAAGGGCCTGCCCATCCTTGCGGAAATCCCCTTTGATCGCGCTGTGGCCGAAGGGTATTCCAAGGGACAGGTTGTCGCAGAGGTGAGCGACGACCTGAAACGCGTATTCGAGTCCTTGCGGGACGCCATTCGGAGGGAGGCTGCCCATGCGTGAGATTCTTGTAATCAGCGGCAAGGGCGGAACGGGAAAGACTTCGTTGACCGGCGCGTTCGCGCATCTGGCCACGGACAAGGTACTGTGCGACCTGGACGTGGATGCACCGGACCTGCATATCCTGCTTTCGCCCGAAGACCATAAGAAAGAGGACTTCGTGTCCGGCAACGAGGCAGTGATCGACCCGGACCTATGCACCGGGTGCGGCACGTGTGCCGAGATGTGCCGGTTCGACGCGGTCCGGGAAACCGGGGACGGCCTGTACGAGGTCGACCCCCTGCGCTGCGAAGGGTGCAACGTGTGCGTCACGTTCTGCCCGGCACAGGCAGTGAAGTTCCCGGCAAAGCATTGCGGTACCTGGGGAATCGGGGAAACCCGGTTCGGCCCCATGGTGCATGCCCGGCTTTTTCCGGGCGAGGAGAATTCCGGCCGCCTCGTATCGCTGCTCAAGCAGCATGCGCGCGAAGTGGCCAAGGAAAAGGGCCTGGGCACCGTGCTCTGCGACGGCGCGCCCGGCATCGGCTGCCCGGTGATCAGTTCCCTGTCCGGCACGGATCTGGCCGTGATCGTCACGGAACCGACCCTGTCCGGCCAGCATGATCTGGAGCGTGTGGCCGACCTGTGCGAGCACTTCCGCATCAGGCCCACGGTTCTGGTCAACAAGTTCGACCTGAACCCCGAACAGACCGAGCGCATCGAGGCGTACTGTTCGGAGCGGAATTACGAGGTCGTGGCCAAGCTGCCCCATGACTCCATCGTGGTGGAGGCCATGGTCGAACGCAAGGTCGTGACCGAAATGCCGGATTCCCCGTTCACCGACACCCTGCGTTCGGCATGGGCCAGGATCGAGGAACTGTCCGAGCAGTGTGCATCCGCATCCAAGTAACGAATATCAACACCCAAGGAGATTCTCATGGAAAAAGTGCTTATTGCCGTGCCGTCCGGAGCCCCCGGCGGACTTGATGCCCAGGTGGGCGCCCATTTCGGCCATTGCGACATGTACACCGTGATCGAAGCCGAGAACGGCGAGATCAGGAAGGTGGGTACCCTGCCCAATGTTCCGCATCAGCAGGGCGGTTGCATGGCCCCGGTGAACCACCTCGCTTCCAATGGCGTGAACGTGCTCATCGCCGGTGGCATGGGCAT
Source organism: Pseudodesulfovibrio tunisiensis (assembly GCF_022809775.1). NCBI lineage: Bacteria > Pseudomonadati > Thermodesulfobacteriota > Desulfovibrionia > Desulfovibrionales > Desulfovibrionaceae > Pseudodesulfovibrio > Pseudodesulfovibrio tunisiensis. The sequence continues at coordinate 1,737,856 of NZ_CP094380.1, read as the reverse complement.
GCGCCCGCTCATGGGTTTCAATCAGGTCGGCGTGCAGGTCTACTACGGCGCCGATGCTCCCACTGTCGGTGCTGCGGTGCAGGCTTTCCTCGAGGGCAAGCTTCAGCCGTTCACTGCCGAGTTCACCTGCGGCGGCGGAAACTAGTCGTCCTGGGGAGGCCCGGCCATGTCGGTTGATGAGTCCCATAAGCTGGAATGCGTCGGGGATCGCTTTCTCAGCTACATGCACAATCCCCGAAACGTGGGCGAGATGGCCGCGCCCGACGGCAGGGCTGTCCTGACCGGACAGTGCGGCGACACCATCGGCGTGCACGTCGCGATTCGCGACAATGTGCTGGACAAGGTCATGGTGCAGCCGCAGGGATGCGTCTATACCACGGTCTGCGCCGGAGCCGTGAGCGTTCTGGCCAGGGGGTTGACCCTTGATCAGGCAGTCGGTCTGGAACCGCAGGACGTGGTGGAGGAACTGGGCGGCCTGCCCGAGGATCATCTCCACTGCGCGCGTCTGGCCCTGAATACGCTCGGCGAGGCCATCATCGACTATTATGCCCGGCAGGGGAAATCCCTTCAGGAGAAGTAGATGCCCATCTACGAGATTCACTGCAAGGATTGCGGATTTCAGGGAGAAACGCTCCAGCTTGGCGCGGCAGATGCGCCGGAGTGCCCTGAGTGCGGCGGCACGAACACGGAAAAGCTCATGTCCGCCACGAGTTCGCTGACCGGCAGGGCCGGACAGTCCATGCCCGGCCCCGGCGATACGGGCTGTTGCGGCTCCACTCCGGGGCATGCCGGCTGCGCCGGTCCGGGTTCCTGCTGCGGCAGGAAGTTCGATTGATCCACAAGGAGGAAACCATGCAGATCGTGATAGCCACCACTCGCATGGATGCGTTGAAAACGTTTGCCGAGGCTCTGTGCGCCAAGGCCGGAGCGGACCTCGTCCGGACCGGTTCGGGCGCGGAGACGCTGGAAAAGGTGCGGGAAGCCGCTCCGGCACTGGTTGTCGTGGACGAAAATCTGCCCGACTTCAAGCCGTTCGCCCTGGTCTCGGAGCTGCTCATGGTCAACGCCATGATCAACACCGCGACTGTCAGCTCCCTGAGCGACGCCGACTTCCATGAAGCCAGCGAAGGGCTGGGCATTCTCGCCCCGGTTCCGGTGAATCCCGGAGCCGCCGACGGCGAAAAACTCGCGGAAATTCTCGAAGGGGTGACCTTTTAGGCGTTCCCTTTTCGATGGATTCGGAATAAGGGCCGGACACTGTGTCCGGCCTTTTTTCGATGCGACATGGGCCCATGGGCGCGGCTTGCCGTTTGTCGGGTTCTGACGTATGACCCCGGCGTTGGCTGCTCGGGTCGATGATCGACCTGCTTTTTCCGGGAAAACGGGCATCCGTCCCGATGTCGGCGGCGTGTCCGATGGTTCGGCATTGTGCGGACCGTTTCCCCTACCCATGACGTGGTGACTGGTTCATGATTGATCTCAAGACGTTCGTGCCAAGGCGCATACTGGTCTGCCAGCTCCGGCAGATCGGCGACGTGCTGCTGTCCACTCCGGCTCTTGCGTTGCTCAAGCGCCGCTATCCGGATGCGGCAATCGATGTCGTGACCGAGAAGAAGTGCCTGCCTGTTCTGGAGAACAATCCGAACGTGGACCACGTGTGGCCGATCGACAAGAATATTTTGGGCAATCCGATCAGGGCGCTTTTCTACTATGCTCGTGTCGGCCGCGCCAACTATGATCTTGTTGTGGATTTCCAGCAGCTTCCCCGGTGCAAGTGGGTGGTCCGGTTCTCTTCGGCCCCGGTGAAGCTGAGTTTCGCGCCTCCGTGGTACAATCGGTATCTCTATACGCACTGGAGCGTTCCGGATGATGGCTACGCTGCGAAATGCAAAACCAGTGTATTGAAGCCGCTGGGCATCCAGTGGGACGGGGAGCGGCCGGAACTGTTTCTTACCGAACAGGAACGGGAATGGGCCGAGTCGTTTGTCGCCGGGCTGCATCTGGACGGCAAACGCTATGTCACGGTCGACCCGAGTCATCGCCGGGAAACGCGCCGTTGGCCGATCGAGCATTATGCCCGTCTGATGCAATTGATTCGGGAAGAAAAGCCCGACGTCTCCTTCATCATCATGTATGGCCCGGGCGAGCGGGAGCTGGCAGAGCAGGTGGCTTCCCGTGTCGGAAAAGGCGCGGTTGCGCCGGAACGCATGCTCTCCCTGCGGGAAATGGCCGCGGTTCAGGAAAAGGCGGCCATGCAACTGGGCAACTGTTCGTCTCCGCGACATTTTGCCGTGGCAGTGGATACGCCGTCCCTGACCATTCAGGGCGCCACGGGAACCGCATGGCGATTCCCCTCGGAAAAGCATATCAGCGCGTACAAGGGGCTTGAGTGCCAGTTCTGCAACAGGAACGAATGCGCTACCCGCGAGTGTCTGGTTTCGCTGCTTCCCGAAGAAGTCCTGCCTGACGCATTGAAGCTGCTTTCCCTGTCCGAATAGCGACCGGAACCGGATCGTTCCCCTTCTTCCCGTGCCGTTTCGGCATGGAAATCCTTTCTCGCATGTTTTTCAGGAAGATATGGCGAGGCAACGTTTTCATTGCCTCATGAATCTGGTATTCTCATGACACCGGAACCAATTGCCCGGCTGCCCGTTTTCGCGACTTTTGAAGCGGGCCCGGGGAATGCTCGCGGATATGTCCTATGGAAACACAGATGCTTCTCTGGCTGATCAGCCTTTTCTGGACTCTGGTCGAGGTGGCGGGCATTGCCACGGCAATCATGGCCGTGCGCGATACCCGGACCGCGCAGGGGGCCATTGCCTGGGCCGTGACTCTGGTGGGCATGCCCGTGGTGGCGCTGCCCCTGTACTGGATTTTCGGGCGCAGCAAGTTCCACGGCTATGTGGAGGCCATGCGCGCGCCGGGCGCAGGGAATATCTGCGCATGGTCGGCGGGGTGCACAACATTCCCGCACCGCTCAAGCCCTCGGAACGGCGGAATCCCCATGCTCCGCGCTGCGTGTTCGAATCCCTGGCAGGGCTTCCGTTCATCGGTGGCAATGATCTGGAACTGCTGGTTGATGGCAAGGCCACGTTTCAGGCCATTTTCCGGGCTGTTCGCAAGGCCGAAAAGTATGTTCTGGTCCAGTTCTTCATTGTGCATGACGACGAGATCGGGCGGCGTTTCAAGACATTGCTCATGGCCAAGGCCTCCCAGGGCGTGCGCGTGCATTTCCTGTATGACGAGATCGGCTGCCACTCCACGCCTGCGGCGTACTGGGAGGAATTGCGGGCCGCCGGAGTGGACGTCCGCCCCTTTCATACCCGCAAGGGACGGGGCAATCGGTTTCAGCTCAATTTTCGCAATCATCGCAAGATCGTGGTAGTGGACGGCCATACCGCCTTTGTGGGCGGGCACAACGTGGGTGACGAATATCTCGGTCTGGACGAGCGGTTCGGGCATTGGCGGGATACGCATGTCCGCTGCTCCGGTCCGGCCGTGCTCGGGGTGCAGGTCAGCTATGCCAAGGATTGGTACTGGGCCGCGCATGAACTGCTGCGTCTGAACTGGTCCCATGAGCCCAGACCGGGTGGGGCCGACGTGCTGGCTCTGGGCACCGGGCCCGGGGACAAGCTGGAGTCCTGCTCCCTCATGTATGTCCGCGCCATCAACGCATCCCGGGACCGCATCTGGATTGCCAGTCCCTATTTCGTGCCGGATTCCCCGGTGCTCAAGGCGCTTCAGCTCGCCGCCCTGCGCGGGGTGGACGTGCGCATCATGATACCGGAAAAGCCGGACCACAAGATCGTGTACTGGGCCGGGTTTTCCAGCCTCAAGGAATTGGACCTGCCGGGCGTGCGCGTATTCCGCTATGCGGACGGATTTCTGCATCAGAAGGTGTTTCTCGTGGACAACTGCCTTGCCGGGGTGGGCACGGCCAATCTGGACAACCGCTCGTTTCGCCTGAATTTCGAGATAACCCTGCTGGTTGAAAATGAATCATTCTGCAATGAAATCGAGCAGATGATGAAGGCTGATTTCAATAGGTGCATCGAGGTCGGCCCAAGCGAGTTCGATGACAAGAATGCGGCCTACAAGATGCTGGTCCGTTGCGCCCGGCTGCTTGCTCCGGTCCTGTGATCCGATTTTCCCTTTGTTCGAAACAGGAAAACGCCGTCCCACAGTGGTGGAACGGCGTTTTTCGTTTCATTGCCAAGGAAGGGTCAGGGCATGACCGGGGCCAGGCCAAGGCCCGTATCCACGGGCAGGCCGCAGATCAGGTTGGCATTGGCCATGGCCTGTCCGGAGGCGCCCCGGCACAGGTTGTCGATGGCGGACAGGATGATGAGTCGTCCGGTGCGCGGGTCCACCACAAGACCGATGTCGCAGAACATGGTGCCGCGCACGAACCGGGTTTCCGGGAGCTGGCCCTTGGGCAGGACGCGCACCCACGGCTTGTCCGCGTAGAAATCCGAGTAGATCGCATGCACCTCGTTCAGCGAACGGTCGCCTTTCAACGTGGTGTAGATGGTGGACAGGATGCCCCGATCAATGGGCAGAAGATGGGTGTTGAAGGACAGGGTCACGTCCGTTCCCGCCAGACAGGACACTTCCTGTTCGATCTCGGGGGTGTGGCGATGCGTGGGCAGGCCATAGGCCTTGAACGAATCGTGCACCTCGCAGAACAGGGAGGAAATCTTGGCGCCGCGTCCCGAGCCCGTGGTGCCGGACTTGGAATCGATCACGATGCCTGCGGGGTCGGCCAGACCGTTCTTCATGGCCGGTGCCAGTCCCAGAATGCAGGATGTGGGGTAGCAGCCCGGGTTGGCGATGAGGCGCGCGCCCCGGATGTCGTCCTCGTACAGCTCGATCAGGCCGTATACGGCCTCGGCCAGCAGGGCGGGGCGGGTGTGTTCCACCTTGTACCATGCCTCGTAGGTGGCCTTGTCCCGGATGCGGAAGTCCGCGGACAGGTCCACGACCTTGACCCCGTGTTCCAGCAGCTCGGCCGCGATTTCCATGGCGGTCTTGTGGGGCACGGCCAGAAACACCACGTCGCAGGAGGCGGCCAGATCGGCCGGGTCAGGCTGGGTGATGACGAGTTCGCCCAATTCCATTCGGTGCAGGAACGGGTAGAGTTCGGCCAGAGTTCGGCCCGCTTCGGAGCGAGAGGTGGCGCGGACCAGTTTCATGCTCGGGTGCCCGGGCATGAGCCGGGCCAGTTCCATTCCTGTATAGCCGGTCACGCCCACGAGACCGGCCCTGATGAATTCGGGCATCGGGAAATCTCCGTCTAGCTTGTCTTTTTCACGTACGACATCCGCAGATTGTACAGAATGTCGCACATGAGTTTCTTTTCATCGTCCGCAAGGCCGTTTTCGAACTTGTCCTGCAACATGGCCAGCACGTCGATGGTATGCTTGGCCACGCCGGGCTGGAATTCGGTCTTGCCCGTGGTCGGGTCCGGCACTTCGCCGAGAGCCACCATCACCGAAGAACTCAGGGAATAGATGAAGGTGGTGAAATTGATGTCCAGAGGCATCCCTTTCATGGGGTTTTCATTGCATTTGTTTTCGCTCATCCTTGCCTTCTCCTTTTCATGAAAACTCAGCGCTCCCCAGTTGTTACGGGCAGACGGAAAGAACGTCAATGCCAGAGCCGCATCCCGGCCCTGTCCTGCTCGGACCACGAAGAATAATAAGTGCCCTTTTCGTGGTGTGTGGCGTATGTTTCAGAAGACCCCATTTTTCTGAAACACAAGGGAGCAAACCATGAAACGAATCATTGTTCTGGGGATTCTGGTCTGTCTGCCTCTGGTCTTCACCATTGCCCCGGTCTGGGCCGGTTCGCATGATTTCTTCGGCGGATCGATGCTGGTGGCGGATGCCGACGAGGACATGCCCGGCTTGAGCAAGGAACGAAAGGCGGCCCGGAAGCAGGCTGCGTCCGAAGAGCGCGACCAGGCCAGGAAGCTGCGTGATCAGGAGCGGGAAGACCGCAAGACCCGCACAAAGAAGGAAAAGGCGGACCGCAAGTCGGCTGCCGAGCAGGAACGCGAGCGTGCCAAGGGACAGCGTGAACTGGAGCGCGAACGCGACAAGGATCAGCGCGAAGTGGAAAAGGAGGAACGCAAGGCGCGGAAGCAGGCGGAAAAGGACGCCCGAAAGACCGGCAAGTCCAAGGGAAAGGGCAAGCCCGGGAAGAAGTAGATCGGAAAATCCCGGAAGCCGTTTGGCTCCCGGGATTTCTTTTGGGCACGTTTCAGGGCGGTTCCGTTTTCGGATGGTTATCCCTCTGCACTCGCCCCCTGAGGTGATTCCACGGACTCGGAAAGTACGCGCAGGGTTTCCTCCGCCGCTTTCCGGTCCACCACGCGCAGGGCGAACCCGGCATGGATGATGACGAATTCGCCCGGGACCGGCATTCGGGGCAGCAGCATCAGGGACGCCTTGACCGTGGTCCGGCCCTGAGCCACGCGACACACGGCGATGTCCCCATCAATGGAAAGCACTTCGGCGGGAACGGCAAGACACATGGTTTTCTCCTTGGTTCCGCGTTAGTCGCCCAACAGTTGCGAGGCCAGATATTCGTATCCCTTGTCCACAGCGTATTCGTATTCCATGTCCCAGTGAATTCGTGCGCTCATGGCCGTGTGCGGCAGGGGGACGAATTTTCTTTCTCCCTTCAGCAGGGGACGGTAGCAGGGATCGGCCACGATCAGGTCGACGCTCGGATCGTTCATCAGTTCCCCGATCTGTTTTTCATCGTCGGTATCGCGATCGAAATGGCCGCGTTCCGCCAGTACGCCGATGCATCCCGGGCTTTGGCTGAACATCTGTTCCGAGGGCGTGACCGAGATCACATCCACCCTGCCCACGCCGAAATCGTGGCTCAGACAGTATTTCAGGCCATGGCTCAACACTGGTTCGCCAATGACCAGAGCGTGTCTGTACGGAACTGGTTCGCAGTCATCGTGGACAGAGGGTGTCGAGCCGTCGAGCATGTCCAGAAAGGCGTTGCAACCGGCCAGACCGACAGGCATGCCCACCACGAACGGGATGCCGTAATCCGCATGCATGTGTTCGGCCAGAGCCAGACCGCTGGTGGAGACCACGGCATTGATTTCCGCGCCCGGGGCCTTGCGAACTCCCTCAAGGGGATCGGTCTGATCAGGCAGAGGGGCTGAAAACATGCCCACGATCCTGAACCTGTCCTCCCGGAGCACGTCGAGCAGAGGCGCAAATCGGGTGCCTTTTCCCATGGTGAGGTGAATGGCTCCGAGTACGTTGATGCCGCCGGAGACCTTGGGCGCATTCGGGTCCATGAACTTGTCGGCGAGCGCGAGGAACGCCTTGGAAGCGCCTTCGGGATAGGGCTCGGACCCGGCTGTGGGCACCATGAACACCGGCATGTCGGTGCGGGCTTCGATGGTCCGGGCGAATCCCTTCAGGTCCGTGCCGATGATCTCGGAAATCGGGGTGCCGGACAGGGCCACGAAACTGCGCCCCAGTCCCTTGGCCGTCCTGACGATATTGTCGATGAACTTGTCGTCGTTGCCCAGAATGACGTCCATTTCCAGCAGCCCGGCGCCGACCACCGTGGCCGGGCCGCGATACCAGCGCGGTTCGTCCTCGATGTTGATGTGCCATGCGCCGCCAGCCGGGCCGTAGACAACGACAAGCCCGTCGAAATCGTACAATGCGGAACTGACGCCGAAGTAGCCCGTGGCCAGGGGAAGAAGGTGATGGTATTCTTTCATGGAAAATCCTTAGATGAGAAAGTCGTGGGCATAGATCCAGTCGTAGTTGCTGACCGGATGTGCCATGGCGTCGCGGGTCTGTTCCAGCATCCAGATGGTGGCCTCGTAGCCGTATTTCTGTTCCTGATAGCGAGACAGGGGAACATTCGCCGCATTGGCGCAGAACATGCCCGCGTCCACTCCGTAGGCGATTTCGACATGATCGAAGGGAGCGGTCTGTCCGCACAGGGCGGGATGCGATGCGTTGTAGACCTGAATGTCCGGCTTGGCGGCACCCAGTTTTGCGATCAGGTCCCATTCGTAGGGCTTGATGGTGCCGCGAGCGAACAGGGCGTCCACGTTCACGCCGTTTTCCACGAGGAACAGCGCCAGTTCGAAGGGACTGCCGTTGATGCTGCATCCGACTGCCGTGGACCTGCCGCGCAGGGAAGCCAGCAGCGGAGCCGCGGCTTTTCGCGCTTCCTGCTCCACGACTGCCACGTCCAGCGTTCTGCCCGCTGCCTGACCGATTCGTTCGTACTGCTCCCTGATGGAGGAAAACCCGTAGGCTGTCGGTGCAAAACAGGTCGGAATGCCCATTTCTCGCTCCAGCTTGCCACTCAGCCCGTTGGCCAGCGGGTGGAGCACCACCGAGGCCCGGCCATGGGCCATGCGGGCAAAGGTGTCGAGATCCGGGCACAGCGGTATCTGCACAACGTCGTCCAGCCCGGCATTGGCCAGTATTCGGTAGAATTCGCCGGATTCGGACAGGGGCATGAACGTGCCGAGCAGGTTGAGCCGGTTTTCGTTCAGTTGACGATGCTCGTGCTTGAGGAATTCGTAAAAGGAAGTGTAGGCCGAGGTGAACGGGGATTCCTTGAGCCCGATGGTGATGGGAGCCATGGCGCCGAGGATGATCCGTTTGCCTGTGGAGGCTTCCAGCCTGTTGATGACTCCGGTGAAATCCGTGCCCAGAATGTAGTCCGGGCATCCCACGATGAGAAAGGCGACCTTTTCGTCCCGCCGGGCAAGAATGTCCGCGATGCCCCGTTCCACCTTGGACAGGTGGTTGCCCATGGTCATGTCCAGTTCGGACACGCACAGCATATGGAAGCGCTCGGTGAATCCCCGCGCATGGGCCATGAAGGCCGAATGGCGCAGGCAGGCCGATGGGCCGACCATGATGGCCACGGACTCGGGCAGCAGCAGGCTGGTTTCGATGACGCCCCATCCCGCCAGATTGGGGCCGACGCCTTCCAGCGGGGCAAAGGGAAAATCGGATTTTTCCCGAAGATGTTCCACCCTGATTCGGGCGTGATCCGGATTCATGTCCATATCTCCTTTCCTGGCTGGCATCAGGCTGCGTTCCGTTCTTCGGCGAAATTGACGATGGTTGCGGCCAGATCGAGGAAGCGCTGCGACGTGGGCAGGGTTCTGTCGCCCTCGACAATGGTCCTGCCGTCCTCCTCGAAACGGTGGATGGCCGTGTCGCGGGGGATCACGCCGATGATCGAGGTGTCCATCTCGCGGGCAAACGCTTCCACGCGCTCCACCTCGTTGTCCATGTCCCGGCAGTTGAGGATCAGGCCTCCCAGTTCCGCATAGTTTCGATCCGCGAAATTGCGCAGGGCGAGGATGATGTTCCGGGCAGCCAGCAGGGCCATCTTTTCACCGGAAGTCACGATGCAGACCTTGTCCGCAAACCCTTCCCGCATGGGCACGGCAATGCCGCCGCAGACAATGTCGGCCATGATGTCGTAGAGCACCACGTCCGGCTTGTAGATGTCGTAGGCGCCCATTTCGTCGAGCAGTTCGAAGGCCGTGAGCATGCCTCGTCCAAAGCAGCCCACGCCCGGGGTGGGACCGCCCACTTCCATGCAGGTGACGTTGCCGAACCCTTTCCTGACTATGGCGTCGAGCGTGTCGGGCTGTCCCTTTTCCTGCAGGTATTGCAGAATGGGAGTCGGGGCAAAGCCGCCGAGCAGGTTGATGGTCGAGTCGGTCTTGGGGTCGCAGCCGATCTGCATGACATTGTGGCCGCCCAGTCCCAGCGCTGCGGAAATTCCGGAGGTTACCGTGGATTTGCCGATGCCGCCCTTTCCGTAAATCGCTACCTTTATCAAAGCAGTGCTCCTTGCTGTTTGAGAGAATGTCCCTTGCCCTCGCCTATGGTTCGTCCGGCCCGATCCACCACGCTTCTGGCTTCGTCCACCGAGACATAGCGCTTGCGGGTGGTGATCTGGAATTCGTATTCGATCTTGTCCGTTCTGCTTTTCAGGAACGGATTGCAGTTGGGCATGATGACGTTGGCTCCGCCCAGAGCGAGTGCCCGGTACTGGCCGTTGTCCGGGTCCAGAGTGGCCACGGTGTTGGCTGCGGCCATGTGCGTGTTGCCGGTGACGATTCGTGTCAGGGCAAAGACGCGGAGCAGCAGGTCCATGTCGCCCGCCGGATCGTCCCTGAACGGAGTCTGGGCATGGGGAATGAAGGGGCCGATGTTGATCATGTCCGGCTGGAAATCCTGAAAGAAGAGAATGTCTTCACAGATATCCTCCGGAGTCTGGCCCGGCAGTCCCACGATGTTGCCCACGCCCACCTGAAATTCCAGTTCGCGCAGCATGTCGATGAGCCGTAGCCGGTCATCGAGTTGCATGCCGGAACGCATCCGTGAATAGAGTTCCGGATTCATGGTCTCGTGCTTCATGAGATAGCGCTCGGCCCCGGCGTCCCTGAAGGACTTCAGGTCCTTGCGGGAGCGCTTGCCGAGACTCAGGGTGATGGCCACGTCCGCCTTGTCCAGAATGCGCTCGATGATGGAACAGAGCATGCTTCCGGTGAAATGGGGGTCCTCGCCGGATTGCAGCACCACGGTCCTGAGGCCGGCATTCGCAATGGCCAGAGCCGTGTTCACGATCTGATCCTCTGTCATGCGGAACCGTTTGCACTGGGCGTTGTCCTTCAGCAGACCACAGTACAGGTCGTTGCACCGGCAGTGGTTGGAGAAATGGACCACGCCGCGCAATTGCACGGCATCGCCCACCTGATCGCGGCGCACCTGATCGGCCTGTTCGAACAGAGCCGTCTGGTGGGCCTCGTCCCGAAGAGCCTCAAGTATGCTTTTCCGATTCATGGTCTGAGTCCTTGGTTCAGGGGGAAGATCAGGCCGTGGTCAGGGTGGTCCGGCCGGTGTCCCGGTCCTCGATCACCACGTGACAGGCGTTGCACGGGTCCAGTTGGTGCAGGGTGCGCAGGATTTCCAGCGGATGGTTGGGATTCGCCACGGCACAGCCGAGCAGGGCGTGCTCCAGCGGGCCGCGTTCTCCGGCGGAATCGCGCGGGGAAAAGTTCCACAGGGACGGAATGAGGTATTCGTGGCTGACGATTCTGCCATCGGCCCAGCGAATCCTGTGGGCCAGCGTGCCGCGTGGCACTTCCACCCGGCCTGTACCGATGCCGGATTTCGGCAGGGTGAATTTCGTGCTTCGACCTTGCCCGCTTGCCAGCACCGGTTCCAGTTCGTCCAGCAGGCCCTGAATGGAGCGCATCAGGCAGGAGGACTCGATGCCCCGCGACAGAACCCGTCCCATGGTGGAATTCATGGCGGACAGGGACAGTCCGCAATCGTCGAGCATCCGTTTCAGGAATTGTCCCATGGTCGGATCGGCTTCGGCAAAGCTGCTCATGACTCTGGCCAGCGGGCCAACCTCGCAGGCTGTTTTTCCGTGTCTGGGCGCGGTCAGCCAGAAATATCGTGCCTGACTCCAATGAAACGAAGGTTCTGCCCGACGTCGGAGAAGTCGGTAGCAATGACGGTCCCGATCATTCCAGTTCGGTTCCGCCTCCTCGGTCACGGCTTCCGGTACCGGCGTGGAACGGTGCCATGCCGTTGCGTTCGCGTCCGGAAGAAGAAGGCTGCCATGATTTGCGTCGTCCCAGGTCAGAAGAGCTCTGCTCCGGCCCTGTTCGGTGCACGGCGCATGCACCTTGGCAAGCCGGACCAGATCCGAGGGAAATACTGTTTCGACGAATTCCCGGCAGTTTTCGAGTTCGGCGTGCAGGGCTGTCAGCAGTGCCGGACTCAGGTCCATGTCGTCGGGGAGTCCGCCCGGCCGATAGGCCTGAAAGCCCTTGGAGTTGCAGCCGAGCAATTCCAGAGCCGTCTGCAGTGAAGAGCCGACCCGAACGGCCTGCAGGGCGTGGCCTTGAAGCATGAGGTGCAGTTCGTCCGGGCCGGCATGGGGGGCTTGTGCAACATGTCCCGGGCTTGCGTCCGAGGCCGTGGTGGCCATGGAGTGCAGCCAGTCCCGGGCTGTTCGGAAAAGGTCGGCATCGGCTCCGGGCAGGGAGGACAGGCGCGTTGCCTTGACCGGATCGGCCCGCAGTGCGGCTTCCCGGTTCACCCAGTCGGAGAGATGAAATTGATAGAAATGGAGCAGATGCTCCTGCATGCATCGCAGGGACTGGACCAGTTTGCGTACCAGAATCGCGCTACGCGGCAGAACCACGTCCGCAAGGTCCTCCACGGCGCGGATCGCGGCCAGAGCATGGCCGTCATTGCAGAGACAGTGCGGCTGACTGACGAATTTCGGGCGACCCCGATCATCCAGTTCCCCGCGCAGCAGAACGTTCATGTTCCGCACCATGCGGCCCGTGCTCCATGCTTCGTCGACCCGTCCGTCCACAAGTCGGACGCGCACGACGAACGCATTGCCGGGACAGGGAACCACTGGTCCGCTCCAGTCCGTCCTGACGGTCGGTTCGGCCATTCGAACGGCCATGGAATTTGTCATCGTACCTCCTCGGTATTCCGAGGAAGGGAAGGGGAGCGAAAGACCTGACGCACATGCGGGAAAGCGACGCGTCAGGGCACGCTCGCCCTAAGGTCAGAAAACCCTTCCTGCAGGATGCGTTCACAACATCAGGTTGTGCGAGGGCACGATATATTTGACAGTAGCACGTGTCAAGAATGCGTAACAAAAAATTATTACCATTTTAAAAATAGTAATACGAAAGAGGGTGCCATTCCCGAGTGTCGGGGCAGGGGCATGGGCTGCTCCGAAGGGTGGTTCGCAAAAAAAATCCCGGAAGCCGTCAGGCTCCCGGGACTTGCTTTTGTCTTTGCGCCGCCAGCACGGCCTTGCATCTGCTGGATTCCTTCAGGTTTTGCAACCGGGAAGTCTTGGAGTCCTGAACCTTCTGCAAAGGTTCAGGCTGCCGGAGGCCTCTTCCTGCTAATGCGCCTCGGCCCATGTAAAGCCGATGCCCATGTCCACCTTCAGGGGCACGTCCAGTTCGGCCGTGGTCTGCATGACCTCCATGAGCCGCTTTCCTGCCGCCTCGATGGTGTCCTTCGGCGCTTCGATGAGCAGTTCGTCATGCACCTGAAGGATGAGGCGTGCGTCCAGTTCGGCGAGCTGGTTGTCGTTGTGGGCCTTGAGCATGGCCATCTTGATGATGTCCGCGGCCGACCCCTGAATGACCGTGTTGATGGCCTGCCGTCGGGCCTGCGACACGACCTGGCTGTTGCGCGAATGCAGTTCGGGCAGCAGGCGGCGGCGTCCGGCCAGCGTGGTGACGAACCCGTTGTGCTGGGCTTCCTCCACCACGGAGTCGTAGAACTTCTTCAGGGTGTCGAGCTTCTCGAAGTACCGGGCAATGAATTCCTTGGCCTGATTCACCGTGATCTTGAGCTCGCGGGCAAGTTTCTGCGGCCCCATGCCGTAGATCAGACCGAAATTGATGGTCTTGGCGCTGCGGCGTTCATCCGGGGTGACTGCCTCGGGCGCGTCCTTGTCGTGCAGGAGCGCGGCAGTGCGCGCATGAATGTCCTGATCGTTGCGGAACGCGTCCAGCAGATTCGGGTCCCTGGAGAAGTGGGCCAGTACGCGGAGTTCCACCTGCGAATAATCGGCCGCGGCAATCAGATTGCCCGGCCCGGCCGTGAAACAGGCGCGCATGCGCGGGCCGTGCTTGCCCCGGATCGGGATGTTCTGGAGATTCGGTCCGGAACTGGACAGCCTGCCCGTTGCCGTGGCGAGCTGGTTGAAATGCGTATGGATGCGCCCGGACTTGTCCATGAGCTTGGGCAGCGGCTCCAGATAGGTGGAGCGGAGTTTTTCCAGCATCCGGTATTCGAGGATGTCCTCGATGATCGGATGCTGGGAGCGGAGCTTCTCCAGAACCTGATTGGCCGTGGAAAGCTGGCCGCCCGGGGTCTTGCCCGAGGGCTTGAGCTCCAGTCTGTCGAACAGCACGGTGGCGAGCTGCTGGCTGGATCGGATATTGAAAGGTTCGCCTCCGGACTGGTCGATGATCTTGCGGGTCAGGGATTCCAGCTCATGGCTCACTTCCTCCAGAAATTGGCGGAAGGCGTTGGCATCCACGCCGATGCCCTGCCGTTCCATGCCCACCAGCACCGGGATCAGGGGTTGCTCCAGATCGCGCATCAGAGGGAGGAGATTGGCGTTTTCCACGCTGTGGATCACGCCGCGCATGTAGGCCAGCGCGGCAAGGCCCTGAGCCTCGGGGTGCAATCCCTGCGCAACCTCGGCAAATCCGGGGCCGGGGTTCTGGTACAGGGATTGACGCAAGCGGTCCCATGCGTAGTTGCGGGCTTCCGGGTCCAGAAGGTAGGCGGCCAGCGACAGGTCGAACCACTGATCCGGGCGCAGGGCTTCCCATGCCGTGTCCGCGCGCAGCAGGTCCTGCACGCTGGGCGTGGCGATGCGTGCCGTCTTGCTCAGGGATTTGGCGAGGTCCGCGGTATCACCGGTATAGAGATATTCCCTGTCCTCCACGCCGAGCCGGAATTTCGTGTCTTCGGCGCACAGGCCCACGTCCTTGCCCGTCATGTCGGGCAGGGCCGAGGCCGTTGTGATTTCGGTCAGCCGGATGGGATCGGCCTTGGGCCTGGTTTCCCCCATGTCGAACAGTAGCCCCTGAGTCGCGGTTCCGGGAGCCGAGGGTTTGGCCGCAGGCGTGCTCACAGGCATTCTGACCGCAGCTCGAGTCTTGGGAATGGCCCGGGACAGGGAGCGCAGTTCGTATTCCTCGAAAAACGCGAGCAGGGCGTCGCGGTCCGGGGCATGCACCTCCAGTTCGGACAGGGGATTGGTGCAGCAGTCCAGCTTCATGCGGGTCAGTTCGCGGTACAGAAAGATGTTTTCCAGTTCAGGTTCGACTTTTGCCCGGAGCTTGGCTGGCAGGTTTTCGTACCCGTCGCGCAGGGATTCCAGAGTCGGGAATTCGGCCATGATCTTCTTGGCCGTGACCGGTCCGACCTTGGGAATGCCCGGAATGTTGTCCGCGGAATCGCCGATCAGGGCCTGAAAGTCGGGCCACTGGGCCGGAGTCATGCCTTCCTCTTCCTGAAATTCCTCCAGCGTGGTGAGCTTGTCCTTGCGCGCCTGATTCAGCAGGACCACGTTCGTGTCGAGGCATTGCTTGAGGTCCTTGTCCGCAGCCACGATGACCACGGGATGCTCGGCCTTGTACCGGGCCGCAAGGGAGGCGATGCAGTCGTCGGCCTCCACGCCGTCCGAGACCATGAGCTTGACCCCGAGCAGTTCGATGGCCTGACGCACGGGTTCGATCTGCATGACCAGAGGTTCAGGCATGGCGGGCCGCTGGGCCTTGTACGGTTCGTACATTTCATGGCGGAAGGTCGGTCCCTTGCCGTCCATGATGAAGGCCAGATGGGCGGGCTGCTCGTCGCGCATCAGATTCATGAGCACCCGGAGCGTGGTGTTGACCGCGCCGGTGGGGAATCCGTCGGAACGGGTCAGATCGGCGCGGGAGTAGAAGGCGCGATAGAAGAGCGCCGTGCCGTCGATGAGAAATACGGGGTCCGTGTCGAGATTGAGGCGTTCCTTGATAGAAGGCATGGCGTTTCCTGTTTGCCAGACCTCGGCGCGGTGGTCGCTGTGCCGCGAAAAAAGCCGCCGGAGAGCCACGCAGTGGGTACTGTATCGCTTCCGGCTTGTTTCCGCTTTGGCCGCGGCCGCCAGCCGGGCGGTCTGCGGTTGTCAGGCTGTCGAGTCATGCGTGCATTGTCCTGCGCGCGTTGCCGGACAGCCTGGAATTCGGTGTCGGTCCGTCAGATTCTGCGGATCACGGACTTGTTGCCTTGTCCCAGCCGCTTGAGCATGAAGATTTCCGGGTCTTCGCCTTCCAGAGCGGCCACTTCGACCTCTGCTCGCGCGGCCTGCTTGTGTCCGCCGGCGGAGCCCAGTCCGTTCATCAGGGTCTGGGCCATCTTGCCCATGTCCCGGCGCATGCCGTCGCCCCGGAAGATGACCACGAGCTTGTCGTCGGCCACACCCGAGACCACGACCCACGGCACGTTGTGCACGCGGGTGAAGAAGTCGGCCACGATGACCAGAATGTCCGGGTTCTCCACATTGCCGCAATGCGCGAACAGGCCGTGTCCGATGCGGCGCAGGTTGTAGAAGGCCCGGGAGAAGTAGCGCATCCAGTCCAGATGGAACTCGCTGCGGCTGATGCGGTTCATGAGCTTGGCATCCGCGAACTTGTGCAGGTACTTGAACGCCGCCATGTCCGCGTCGATGAATTCCCGTTCAAAGGTCTTGGTGTCGCACCGGATGCCGTACATGAGGGCCGTGGCCAGCAGTTTGGCCGGGCGGATCTTCATGTTGTACAGGTATTCGGTGAGCATGGTGCAGGTCGCGCCGTACTTGGGACGGATGTCCGCAAAGGGCGCTTCGACCGGGTTTTCCCTGGAAACGGGGTGATGGTCGATGACCACGGAGAAATCCAGCTTTTCCAGCTCCGGGTTGTGATGGGGCTGGGAATCCACCAGAGCGAACTTGTCGTACTGGGCCACCAGATTCGGTATGAGCTTGCGCGTGGGAATGCGCAGGTAGCGGATCATGGCCAGATTGTCCGGCCGCTGGATTTCATTGATCTGGCCGATGCCCACGGACTTGACCCGGCGGGTCATGATGCGTTTGAGGGCCAGGGCCGAACCCAGAGCGTCCGGGTCGGCATTGATGACGATCAGCCAGTTGTCATCCTTGCTGAGCAGGGAGAGCAGTTGCTCCACCTGTTCGTCCAGTTGTCTGAAAAGTGCCACAAATCATCCCTTTTTCAGGGTTAGCGGGAGCCCTGCGGCCACAAGGTGCACCGCATCCGCCAAACGGGCCGTCTCCTGATTGAGCGCCCCGAGGCTCCGCACGAAAGCCCGAATCGCGCTGCCGGCAGGCAGCGGCCCGAGCCCGGTCTCGCACGAGACCAGCACCAGATCCGGGCCGTCCCAGTTCCGGAGCGTGTCGAGAAATTCCTCGACGCTGGCCTGTTCGCATTCGGCTTCGCGAATGCTGAAAAGCCAGTAGTCCAGACTGTCCACCAGCACGGTCGGAAAGTCCGGTTTAGCGTTAATGAGCGCCCGAGGCAAGTCCCGGTCCACTTCGAATACAGTGGTTTCCGGGCCTCGATCCAGGCGGTGCCTGTTGATCTGGGCACGGAATTCCAGGTCGCGTGCCTTGCCTGTGGCGATGAAGAGCATGGGATGGCCCGACCGGGCCGCCAGCTCCAGTGCAAAGTCCGACTTGCCGGACTTGTTGCCGCCGAGAACGAGCGTGATCACGGACGGTTCCTCCATTTTGCGGTCAGTTCGACCAGGAGTTCCGCCGAGGCGAACAGCCCCTGCTCCTCGAAGACTTCCAGCGTGACCACGTTGCCGGGTTCAAGTCGGGCAAGCATGGTTTTAAGCAGCTTTCTGCCGTTTCGGTCCAGCCCGCCAAGGGGCTGGTGGTGCGCTCCGGTTCCGGGCGCGTATATGTGCAGCATGCGGACCCTGTCCCAGAGTCCGGGCAGGTCCATGATGCGCTGCTGGGAATAGGCCAGCATGTGGCCGATGTCCAGACATGCGGAAAATCCCGCCTCAACCGCTTCCGGCCAGATGTCGGCCAGATCGCCCTCTTCCGTGTTTTCCAGAAGGATATCCGCGGGATTCACGCCCATGTTGCGCAGCCGTTCCGCCAACGGCGCAAGCTGCGAGCCGTCCGGCGGATGCAGCACGTACCGTTCGGGAGCGAACAGGTCAACCTTTTTGATGAGCGGTTCCAGATCGCGGCACACCGCGTCCAGTCCGTGCTGCCATGGCAAATCCAGCGGCAGGTGCACGTGCCATGACACGTTCAGGTCGGCAAGGGTCGGAGGCAGGTCGGTTTCGGTATAGTTCAGGCAGGCTTGCGTCTCGAAGAAGAGCAGGCCGATTTCCGGGAAGAAATTCTTGAGAAAGCGGGTGTTCTCCGGCACTCCGGCGCGCAGTACGAAACTGGGCGCGGCAATGGTGAACGGGGCGTTCATTTCATGACGTTGCCAGAGGTCGGCGACGGCGGCATGACGCGTTCGGGCAGGGTTTTCCTGCCCGGCAGAAGGGGCGGAAGGCAAAGGTCCGGCCATCATTCAACTATCCTTTCCGGGCACGCGGATTGCAGCGTTTCGGGCAGAGACAACCCGTTTCCCGAGGATGAGGCCATGAAAGGATTCCGCAATTTCTGCCAGCATGTTTTCAACCCCCTGCACGTGTTCTGTCGGCTCCGGCAGGTGGGATTCTCCGGGCGTTTTGCCCGGCGGTTCTGCCGGATGTACGAGAGGAACGTGTATCGGTTCATGATCTGACAACGCATTTCGGACCGGGCGCAGGCCCGGCCGGTGCGTTCCGTCAGTCGAGCAGGCTCATCTGCTTTTCCTTGGTGACCTTCTTGGCGGCCAGTTGCGTCTTGGTGAACAACCCCTTGGGGATTTCGCGCAGGTAGCGCGAGCGGGGCAGTTGCAGGGTCTTGCCGAACAATTGCCGTTTCATGGCGTGGCTGAGGTACAGCAGTCGCTTGGCGCGGGTCATGCCCACGTACATGAGCCGCCGCTCTTCCGGAAATCTCTGGCCCCGGCCCGGAGTCAGGGTGATCTTGGCCGTGAGAAGGTCCATGCCCGCGAATGGCAGGATGCCCTCTTCACAGGCAGGCATGAATACTGCCTCGAATTCCAGTCCCTTGGCCGCGTGCAGGGTCATGATCTGGACCTTTTCCGCGTTGCGGCGCACCATTTCCAGATCGGACTGGAGGTTGACCCAGTTGATCAGTCCGGACCAGCCGCCGCGCTGGTCGTATTCCTTCTTGAGCTGGCTGAACTGCTTGCTGTCCCAGAAGAACTGGTCGAACGGGGCTGCGTCGCCGAGATAGGCTTCCAGACCGACCGGGCCCTTGGCCAGAATATGGTCGGGCAGGTCGAGCAGCTCGTCGGAATCGTCCAGAGACACGCCCAGTATCTGGCCCGCGGTGCGCAGGACCATGGCAATGCGCGGCTCGTGCCAGAATGCTTCCAGTTCCGGGGTGGCGCAGGGCAGGCCGAAACGGTTCAACGCCTTTTCCAGTACCGGGATCAGGGCCTTGAATCGTACCAGAATGGCGATGTCGCCGGGCGCGAGTTCCCCCTGGCCCGTGGCGTCGGCCACGGTATGGCTGGTCGCGCCGATCAGCCCCTTGACCCGGTCGCTGATCCATGCGGCTTCGCGCAGGGCATCCGGTGCCTCGAAAAGCTGGATTTGCGCGTCCACGTCAAGGTTGGCGCGCAGGGGGGCGTGTCCGGAAAGAGCGCGCCCGAGCTTTGCAGGATGATTTCGCCGGAACGGTAGTTGTCTTCCAGAGTCACGATTTTGAGACCGGACCACAATTCCCTGAGCCGTTCCTCCACATCGCCCACAGCACCGCGAAAGCCGTAGATGGATTGTCTGGGGTCGCCAATGCAGAAGAGGCCCTCTCCGGCTTCACCGGCAATGCCGCGCACCACGGCGATCTGAAGCGGAGTGAGATCCTGAACCTCGTCCACGAGCACGTGGCGGTAGGGCAGACGGAACGTGGGCGCGCCCGACTGTTCGAGCATGAATTCGAGAAGGTCTGTGTAGTCCACGAGATTCCAGTGATTCTTCTGGTTCCCGTAGTTGAGGTGCATTTCCGAAAGCTTGTCGTCCAGCTCCATGAGCCGTTCGCGGTACAGATTGTACTTGTTCCAGTAGTGATCGAGATATTTGGGCTCGATCTGGGGGTTGTTCTCCGCAAACAGCTTCTTGGCGGATGCCTCGCCCAGAACCACCGGGGTTTCGCCGTAGGCGTGCTTCCAGTAGTCGAAGCACAGGGCGTGCAGGGTGCCGGACTGGGGCAGTTCCTCGTCTTCGCCCCGGATGGCGCGCAGCCTGTCCCGCAATTCCTGTGCGGCTCTGCGCGTGAAGGTCAGGGCCAGGATTCGCCGGGGAGATTCCCCGCCTTCCAGCAGCCGGGTCACGCGGCCCATCAGGGTTTGCGTCTTGCCGGTTCCCGGGCCGGCCAGCACCAGCACCGGGCCGTCGGCCTTGATGGCCTTCTGCTGTCCCTTGTTGAACACCACGGCTCTTTCCACCTCGGCAAGCGGTTGTTTCGGCGTCAGGATGGGCAGGTCCTCCGGGACTTCGGCATCCTTGGCAGGCGCGGGCATGGGGATCAGGGTGGCGCCGTTTCTGATTTCCTCCTGCTCCTGCTTGGTGAACACGGAGATGACACCGAACTGGCCGTCGAAACCGGACTGGCGGATGACCTGACCGTCGCGCATTCGGGTCACGCCCTCGGAGAGATAGGGGTTTTCCTTTTTCAGATCTTCGGGCGGAACGCGTTGCAGCACGTTTGTTTCGGACCCGAATTTCCGCATGAGCTTCATGTAGAGCGCATTGACTTTTTTGGAGGTCGAACCCACGCCGAGCACCTCGGAAAGGATTTCCTTGAGTGGAATGAGGGAAGTGAAACCGGGCGCGCCCTGCGGCTGAACCGGTTCCTCGCGGTCGGCCAGATCGAGAATGCGGGCGTACACGCCCCGGGTCAGCGGCTTGCCGCAGACCGGGCACAGGCCGCCCCGGGCCAGCGTTTCCCGGGGATCGAGCACCACACCGCACTTGCGGTGGCCGTCCAGATGATATTTGCCTTCTTCCGGGAAGAATTCCGCAGTGCCCACGAATTTCTGGCCCAGTCCCTCGCCGCGCAGGGCGCGGTAGATGCCCTCGTAGGACATTTCGCCCCGGAACAGGTTGAATTCGCGGCCCAGTTTTTCGCCGGAATGGGCATCGGAGTTGGAAATGAGCTTGATGCGGTCCAGTTCGCTCCAGGTCCAGTTCATTTCCGGGTCCGAGGACAGCCCGGTTTCCATGGCGAATATTTCCTGCGAATAGTCCCCGAAGCATTCCCTGATGGAGTCGAATCCGGACTTGGACCCGAACAGGGCAAACCATGGGGTCCAGATGTGGGCCGGGATCACGAAGGCCTGATCATGGGTGTTTTTCACCAGGTCCACCAGATCGCGGCTGTCCAGACCGAGGATGGGCCTGCCGTCCGAAAGCAGGTTGCCCACCTGTCCGAGCTTTTCGTTGAATCGTCTTACGGCGTCGAGATCGGGCATGTACACGAGGTTGTGCACCTTGCGCACCTTGCCGCCGCGTTTGTAGATGGAACTGATCTCGGTCTGGAGCATGAACCGGGTCACGCCGGAAAAGGATCCCTCGAAAGTGGGGATCTGGCTTTCCAGCCCGGACGGGTCCTTGAGCTGCAACAGGCCGTTGCCATCTTCCTCAAGCTGTTCCTCGATCTCCGCGAGCCATTCGGGGTGGGTGAAATCCCCGGTGCCGAGCACCGAAAGCCCCTTTATTCGGCCCCAGGCGGCCAGATTGCGGATGGTGAGATTCTTGCTTGTGGCCCTGGAAAAACGAGAATGGATGTGGAGGTCTGCAGTGAATCGTTCCATACCCGGGACACTAAGATTATATGGCCTTCATTGCAACCCGTCCGGCCCGGAAAAAAGGGGTTGACCCTGCATATCGTTGAGCATACAACTTTCCGATGGTTCTCGACAGACTGAAACCGCGTGATTCCATGGGATTTCTCACATGGAAGAGCGCGCGCATATTTACTAATGAATTGGCGGCCCGTTTCGCGGCCAGCGGACTGGACATCACCGTGGAGCAGTGGCGTGCGCTGCTGCCTCTTTCCAAGTTCGACGGTTTGAATCAGGGAAACCTGTGCGGCATTCTGAATCAGGAAAAGACCGGGGTGAGCCGTCTGGTTGCGGCTCTGGAAAAGCGGGGGCTGGTTCGGCGCGTGCAGGATGAATCCGATCGGCGCGTCAAGCGGCTTTTCATCACGGATGCCGGGCGCAGGCTGCTGGAGACTTCCGTGGACATCGTGATCGACTGTCGCGACGAGATGGTCAATCACATCGATCCGGACGATGTGGCCGTGTGCAAGCGGGTGCTCTGGCAGATCGTTGTGCGCTACGCTGGCGACTGTGCCGGAAAATGCGAGGAATGACGTCATGGACGTGCTTGGTTCCACCTCCCGGAAATGGCTCAAGGGACTGCACCTTGTCGCAGTCTGTTCCTGGGTTGGCGGGGCCCTTGCCCTGACTCTGCTCCATTTTCTGAAGAGCGGGGTAACGGACGGCGGAGAGCTCTACGGCATCAACCGGGCCATTCATCATGTGGACATGCTCGTGGTGGTGATTCCGGGCGCGTTCGGTTGTCTGCTTACGGGGCTGGCGTACTCCGCATTGACCGGATGGGGCTTTTTCCGGCACGGTTGGATATTCTGCAAATGGGTCGTGACCATCGCGGCCATTCTGTTCGGCACATTCTGTCTGGGACCGTGGGAGGAACGCATGATGGAACTGTCCGGCCTTTTCGGAGCTGAAGCATTGAGCAATGCCGAGTATCTGCGTTCCCAGACATTGAATTTCTACTGGGGCGGGGCCCAGTTGGCCGTCCTGACGGTCATGGTATTCATTTCGATTTTCAAACCCTGGAAACACAGGGCAAAGCAAGCAGGAGAATAGTTGATGCGATTGACGACATTGCTTTGGATCGTGCTTTTCCTTTTCACCTCCATACTGCCTGCTTCGGCGCAGAAAAGCGGGGAGCGTCCCCCGTCTCCCGTGGTCACGGCCAAGGTTACCACGGGCGAAGTCGTGCCGCAGGGGGAATTCATCGGTACGGTCTACTTCACGGAAATTTCCGACGTGGCCTCCGAGGTCGATGGCAAGGCCGTTTCCGTGAATGTCGAGGACGGCCAGCGGGTCAAGGCCGGAGATGTGCTCGTGCAGCTTTCCTCGGACATTCTGGACCGCCGCATTGCCAATGCCCGGGCGCTTCAGGCCCAGGCCAAGGCGGATTTCGAGCTGGCCAAGCTGGAAAACCAGCGTACATCCACCCTGTTCAAGTCCAAGACCGTTGCCGAAGGCGAATACGACACCAAGCGCCTCAATGCCGAGGCCAAGGAGAAAACCTATTTTGCTGCCACGGCCACACTGCGTCAGCAGCTCATCGAGCGGGAAAAGAAGAACATCCGTGCTCCGTTCGACGGCGTGGTCATCGAGCGCAAGGTGGATCGAGGCGAGTGGGTCTCGCAGGGAACCACGGTTGCCGTGGTGGCCCGCGATGACGAATTCGACGTGGTCGTCAATGCGCCAGCGCGTTCCTTCAGTCTGGTCAAGCCGGGCATGAAACTCACTGTACATGTGGACGAGCGCGAGCTGCCCGGCAGGATTTTCGCCGTGGTGCCCAAGGGCGACGTGGCGACCCGTTCCTTCCCGGTCAAGATTCGCGTGAACAATCCGGGCGGAGCTTTTGCCGAAGGCATGGAGGCCCGCGTTTCCCTGCCCCGGGATGCCGGAGGCAGGAATCTTGTGGTGCCGCGCGACGCCGTGATTTCCTCGCGCGGCCAGCTTGTGGTCTGGGCCGTGCTGGATGGCAAGGCCGTGCCGTTTCCCGTGATGGTCGTCGGCTATCGCGGTCTGGACGCGGGCGTGAAGTCCGACAAGCTCAAGCCCGGCATGGAAGTGGTCATCAAGGGCAATGAGCGGCTCATGCCCGGTCAGCCCGTGGCTCCGGCAGCAGCGGGCGACAAGTAGGAGGGCGGCATGGATATCGTCAGTACCTCCATACGAAAGCCCGTCGCTGTTCTGGTGGGCGTGATTCTGGTTCTTCTGTTCGGTTCGGTGGCTCTGCTCACCCTGCCGTACCAGCTTGCTCCGGACGTGACCGAGCCGGTCATTTCCGTGACCACCACATGGACCGGCGCAACTCCATACGAGATGGAGCGGGACGTGATCGAGGAACAGGAAAAGGTGCTCAAGGGCATCCCTCGGCTCACGGAAATGGACAGCTCCTGCTTCAACTCGCGGGCCGAACTTTCCCTGACCTTCGAAATCGGCACGGACGTGGACAACGCGCTGCTGCGTGTTTCCAACAAGCTGAACGAGGTCCCGGAGTATCCCGACGGCGTTGACAGGCCGATCATTTCGGCCACGGGCGCATCCACGTCCCCGATCATCTGGATGATGCTCAAGGCTCTGCCGGAAAGCGGCAAGAATCCGGAAGGGTTCCGGACGTATTTCGAGAACGATGTGCGTCAGTACATCGAGCGTGTGCGTGGCGTGGCCGACCTGTTCATCGGCGGCGGACTGGAAAACGAGATGCATATCATCGTGGACCCGGTCAAGCTGGCCGCCTACAACCTGACCACTTCGGAGCTCATCAACGTGCTCAGGCGCGAGAACGTCTCGATTTCCGCCGGAAGCATGGGCGTGGGACGCAGGGACTACCGCATCCGTACGCCAGCCGAGTTCAACAGCCCCGAAGACATCCGGAATGTGGTGATTTCCTCTTCCGGCTCGTACAGGGTCAAGCTGTCGGACGTGGCCACGGTGCGGCCCGGTCTGGAAAAGGCCACGACCGTCATGCGGCACAACGCGGCACCCGGCATTGCCGTGGGCGTCAAGCCCGAGCCCGGGGCCAACGTGCTGGAACTCACGGATGCGGTGGAGGCCGTGGTTCAGGACCTGAATGAAACCGTGCTCAAGGAGCAGGGTGTGTTTCTCGACTGGTCCTATGACCAGCGGCCCTACATCAACGGCGCCATCGAGCTGGTCAAGCGCAACATCATGATCGGCGGCCTGCTGGCTGTCGTGGTGCTGTTCGTGTTTCTGCAGTCCATGTCGTCCACCATCATCGTGGCCGTGACCATTCCCATTTCCATCATCGGCGCGTTCATCATGTTCGCGGCGGCCGGACGATCCCTGAACGTGGTTTCCATGGCGGGCATCTCCTTTGCCGTGGGCATGCTCGTGGACAACGCCATTGTCGTGCTGGAGAACATCGACCGGCACAGGAACATGGGCAAGAATGCCTTCCGTGCCGCATACGACGGGGCCACCGAGGTCTGGGGCGCGGTGTTCGCGTCCACCCTGACCACGGTTGCCGTGTTCCTGCCCGTGGTCTTCATGGAGCAGGAAGCGGGCCAGCTCTTCAAGGATATCGCCATTGCCGTGACATGCGCCATTGTCCTGTCGCTGTTCGTCTCGGTTCTGGTCATTCCCATGCTGGCCAACAAGTTCTATTCCATCGCGGAAAAACGGCGCGGCAATCAGGCTGATGATTCGCCCCGGGATCCCGCAGGCCTGTCCATGATCAAACGGATCATGAAGCCGGTGACCGCGCTTGGTTCCCGGTTCGCCGATTTCATCATGATGCTGCTTGAGCGGGCCATCCGCTCCTGGCAGTCCCGCGTGGTCACGGTGCTGGCTCTGACCATGGCCTCGGTACTCATGGTCTGGGCGTTCTTTCCCAAGATGGAGTATCTGCCTCAGGGCAACCAGAACTTCGTTCTGTCCATCCTGATTCCGCCGCCGGGGCTTTCCTACGAGGAACGCACCGAAATCGGGGAGTACGTGTTCGAGCACCTCAAGCCGCACCATCGAAAGGATGTCGGGCCGTTTCCGGGCATCAAGGATATGTTTTTCGTGTCCGCGCCCACCATCAACATCTTCGGTGCTTCGTCAATCCACGAGCAGCGGGGCGGCGAACTCACGCCCCTGTTCTTTCAGCTCCTGAACTCCATTCCGGGCATGTACGGCGTGTCGCTTCAGGCGTCGATCTTCGAGCAGGGGCTCGGCGAAGGCCGCGTTGTGGATGTGGATTTTTCCGGCCCCAATCTGGAAAAGCTCGTGGCAGCGGCCGGAACCATGTTCGGCATGACCAAGCAGGCCATTCAGGGGTGCCAGATTCGTCCGGTGCCCTCTTTGGAATTGCTGTATCCCGAAGTGCGGTTTCACCCGGAGCGCGACCGCGTGCGTGCGGTCGGGCTGACCTCCGAGGATCTCGGCATTGCTCTGGACGTGATCATGGACGGTCGCAAGATCGGCGACTTCAAGGAAGAGGGCAAGAAGAAGATCGACCTCGTGCTCAAGGCCTCGGATGAGGATGCGCGTACGCCCGAGGAACTGCATTCCTCGCTGGTGGCCACGTCTCAGGGCTGGGCCGTGCCCCTGTCCTCTCTGGCCTCGATCGAGCGCACCTACGGCGTGAACGAGATCAGGCATCTGGAGCGGCAGCGCACCATCACGTTGCAGGTGACTCCGCCTGCGGAAATGCCTTTGCAGGAGGCCATGGAAACCATCCAGAACAATCTGGTGCCACAGGTGCAGAAGATGGGCTTGCTCGAAGGCGTGAAGGTCCGGCTCTCGGGCGCTGCGGACAAGCTGAGCGTGACCCGCGACGCCCTGCAGTGGAACTTCCTGCTCGCCCTGATCATCACCTATCTGCTCATGGCGGCATTGTTCGAGAACTTCCTGTATCCGTTCATCATTCTGTTCACCGTGCCTCTGGCTGGCGCGGGCGGATTCCTCGGCCTGAAGCTGGAGAATCTGCTCATTGCCCAGCAGCCTTTGGACATTCTGACCATGCTCGGGTTCGTCATTCTCGTGGGCGTGGTGGTGAACAACGCCATCCTCATCGTGCACCAGTCGCTGGGCAACGTGCGCGAGTACGGCATGGAGCACAAGGAAGCCGTGCTGGAAGCGACCCGCACCCGGTTGCGGCCGATCTACATGTCCGCTTCCACGTCCCTGTTCGGCATGCTGCCTCTGGCAGTGGCGCCCGGTCCCGGCTCCGAACTCTATCGCGGCCTCGGTTCCGTGGTCCTTGGCGGGCTCGCCCTGTCCACGGTCTTCACCGTGTTCGTGATTCCGTCCCTGCTCATGTTCTTCATTGGCATGGAAAAGCGCGGATCGCGCAAGCAGGAAGCCGAGTAGAACTCCTCATGCAACACATTGACGGCCCGGAAACCCGAGGGTTTCCGGGCCGTCGTCTTTTTCGGGACAATTGGCGGGACCAAAAAAATCATGCCGTCGAGTTGCAATCCTCGGCGTGATGGGCAAAAAAAAGTGTGGAAATGCAGGATATGAGCGGATTGCCTGATTCGAATTCGTTGGAAATGCGTCCCCGCAGGCCGTGGCTTGCGGGGCTGCTGTCGTTTCTGGTTTCCGGCGTTGGGCAGGTCTACAACGGCCAGTGGAAAAAGGGTGCGGTCCTTTTTGCGATCGAGACCGTGCTCGGGCTGGTGCTGATTCCGGCCTGTGCCTCGTTCGACACGCTGGTCGCGTCCTTTGGCGCGCTTCTGGCCCTGAACATGCTCGTGGCAGTCGAAGCGTGGTGGCAGGCTCGGGGACTGCGGGAATATTCGCTGCGATCGTGCAATCGGGGGTGGATTTACGGGCTGGTCGTTTTAACTGCATTCACGTCCGGCCCGCTTCTGGAAATCGTGGTTCGTTCCGCGTTCTATCGGAATTATTCCATTCCGTCCGGGTCAATGCTGCCCGCCCTGCATGTCGGAGATCAGATCATGGCCCGTGCTTTCGGCATGGATGATCCGGTTCGGCGTGGACAGGTGGTGGTGTTCGAGCTGCCAAGGGACCCGTCCAAGTATTTCATCAAGCGCGTGGTGGGGCTGCCCGGTGAGCGGGTGGAGCTGCGACGCAAGGTCGTGTTCGTGAACGGGAAGCGGCTGCAGGAACCCTATGTCCGGTTTGCCGACTCCGCGATCAGTCCGAGACGGGACAATCTGGCTGGGCTGCAGCTTGGGCCCGACGAGTATTTCCTGATGGGTGACAACCGCGACGCCTCGTATGACTCCCGTTTCTTCGGGCCGGTTCCCCGGTCCGCGTTTCGAGCCTCTGCCCTGTATGTCTATCTTCCCGGCGGAGCAGGGGGGGCGGAGTGGGCTTCCCGGTTCGGGCAGACCCTGAATGGATTTGAATCTACCAGAATTCCGGCGCGGTGAGCAGGCCGTCGGCCTCGTTGATCCTGAGAGGCGTCACCGAGGTGATGCCCAGAGAGTCCATGTACCCGAGCACGAGAATGAGGTCGCTGACCCGCGTGGGAGCATAGGGGCTGTCGATTTCCGCGTCGGTCTTGCCCATGTATCGATCCAGCGTGCGTCTGACGTCCTCCCGGGTGAAAAGCGGCTGCCGCACCCCCATGAGTTCCGGAATGCAGTAGTAGTGAACGCCGCCTATGCCTGCCACGCGCATGTCGCCTTCGCGGATGCGGGTCGCCAGTTCGGACGGGACATGCAGGCGGGCGTAGGATTTGGCGAAATCAAGGGCGCGGGCCGCCTGACTCGGGCTGATGGGGTTGGGCGAATTCTTTTCGGGCTGGCCCTGGATCACGTCCATCACGGTCTTGCAGAATGATACCGAGGCCATTTCATCCATGTAGAAGGCAAGGCTTGCATCCGCGTTGCGCGCGGTCATCTGCATGCTGTTGCCGCCGATGTCCCAGACCAGAAGCTTGAGTTCGGGCCCGTTCATTCTCTGTCGCACGGCATGGAAATTGAGCATGGAGGCCTGCTGCTGCGAGATGATGCGGGCGGGCAGCCCGGTTTCGCGGGTGATGCGGGAAAAATAGTCCCGGCCGTTGGCGGCCTCGTGAAAACATCGGGCTCCCACGGCGCTGAACTGTCTGGTTCCGCGTTCAATTGCGCGTGCCTTCATTTCCTTGAGTGCGGCGATTCCTTCATCCATGACCTTTCCGGACAGGACGCGCCGCTTCGAGCGTTCCAGAGACAGGGCAAAGTCGGCCTTGCGCGCGATTTCCTCGATTGTGCGCAATACGCGCCCGTTCTCCACATCCACATCCGCAATCTTGCATTTGATGGTGGCGGAACCGATGTCGAAAGCCGCGCGGCGTATGGTTTGCCCGCTTTCCGTCCATGCTGGAAAGGTTGCTGAAAGCAGGACCAGCAATCCGATGAGGAGTCCCCGGGAAAAAAACGATTTCATGCCGTCTCCAGGACCTGTAGTATCAATGATGACAAAGATATTACAAAATGTCAGAGGGATGGCAAGGTCGGTTCTGATTATTCCGAAATCGTGGACCGGTATGTGCTGCGGTTGCGTCGGAGCTGGTACCTGGCAACGGCCTTGTTGTGCTCCATGAGCGTCCGGCTGAAGTGGTGCGTACCGTCTCCCTTGGCCACGAAATACAGGTAGCCGTGCGGCTCGGGAAATGCGGCTGCGCGCAGGGATTCCAGACCGGGCGAACAGATCGGGCCCGGTGGCAGGCCCGGATGCGTGTAGGTGTTGTACGGGTTGTCCCTGTCCTGAAGGTGGGATTTGCGGATGTCGCCGTCGAACTGCGGCCCCAGCCCGTAGATGATCGTGGGGTCGGCCTGGATGAGCATCCGCTTCTTGAGCCGGTTGGCAAAGACGCCGGCAATGCGTTCGCGTTCGTGGGCTGCCCCGGTTTCCTTTTCCACCAGCGAGGCCAGAATCACTATCCGGTGCAGTTCCTCGGCCGGAGGCAGGCCGCCCGGCCAGAGATTTCTGGCGTTCTTGAGAAACTCCCGGATCATGGTTTCGGCCATGGCGCGGGCCTGATCATCGGTCGGCGGGGTGAGCAGATAGGTCTCCGGGAACAGGTAGCCTTCCGCAGAGTTCGCCGGAATGTCGTACTTGTCCAGCAGGGAACGGTCGAACACGGCCTTTTCAAAGGTCTCTGCGGTTCCGATTCCCGCCTTTTCTATGACTGCCGCGGTTGCCCACCATGTCAGTCCTTCGCGCACGGAAACCCGCTGCATGATGCCGGGCGATGTGGTCAGTTCATTCAGGATGCTGTCCGGAATCCAGCCGGTGTGGAGCCGGAATTGTCCGGCCCTGACCCGGCCCGTGTCCTTGCGCAGGGTGGCGAGCGCCACGAAGCGCCGGGCATCGGTCACCAGTCCCTGTTTCTTCAGGTTGCGGGCAATGGTCCACAGGGACTGGCCCGGTTCGACCCGAAACACGGCCTCGTGTCCCGGCGTTTCGGGCGGCACGGTCAGGAAGCGGTGTTCCTGCCACGTCTTGTAGCCGAAATAGCCCCCGGCCGAGAACAGGAGCAGCAGGACCGGTACCACGGTGAAGATTATGAGCGTCCGCTTTCGAGCCATGTGCGAAGGATGACGGTTGCGGCCTGGGCGTCCAGAGCCAGTTTCAGTTTCTCGCGCCGCAGTCCGGCGGACTTGAGTTCCTCTTCGGCTTCAACGGATGTCAGGCGTTCATCCATGAACTCGATGGGTACGTCGGTGCGACGGCCCAGACTTTCCGCGAAATTGCGGGCCTGACGAGTGGTCAGGGTTTCCTGTCCGTCCATGCCGTAGGGCAGTCCGACCACGATCATCTGCACGCCTTCCCGTTCCACCACGGCGAGGATGTCGTCGAAAAGTGCCTGTCGCGTGGTGCGTTCCAGAGTTCTGTAGGGCGAAGCCAGTGTGCCGGTGGGGTCGCTCAAAGCCAGCCCCACGCGTCTGGTGCCGAAATCTATGCCGAGTGCGCGCAATGGATTCCTCGTGGTTTTGCTGATGTGGACATGGGATGTCAAAGCATGGAGCAGGGGCCGAGGTCAAGAAAAACGGTCTGTTGCAGGATCAGACATGGTCACGGGGCAGCAGCAGGCTGACTTCCGCGCCTCCGGATTCCCTGTCCGCGACACGCATGGTGCCCTGATGCTCGGTCATGATGCGCTTGGCGCGAGTGAGCCCCATGCCCGCACCCACCGGCTTGGTGGTGAAGAACGGGTCGAAGGCCATGGACAGAGCCCGGGGACCAAACCCCGGCCCGTTGTCGGATACCGTGATGACCACGTTCGCATTCTGCGCCTTTGCGCTGATGGTGACATGCGGTTCTTCCCCGGAAAATTCCACGGCGTTGAGGAGAGTCTCGGCAAGGGCCTTTGCCAGCAGGGGGCGGTCGGCCACGACGCCCGCGTCCGGACAGTCCGCTTCCCACGTCACCTGCTTGCCGCGCACGGCCGGATGGTCCTCGATCAGGTGTTTTGCGTCCTCGATCAGGACCCAGATATTGACCGGAACCGGGTCCGACATCTTCAGGGCACTGTATTCGGCCACGGCACGGACCATGACGTCGAGCTTGGAAGCTTCTTCAGTGATGGCGGTCAGGGCTTCGGCCCCGTTTTCATCCACGCGAGGGGCAAGGATGCGGGCGAATCCGGCAATGGCCATGACCGGGTTGCGAATCTGGTGTGCCACGGAATCCGCAAATGCGGTCAGGCTTTCGGCCCGTTCGGTCGCGAGCTTGTGGTTCTGTTCCAGAATCTGCTTTTCCCGCTCGTGCAGGGTCTGGATTTCGGTCAAATCCTCCACCAGAATGACAATGGATTCCATCTTGCCGCGTTCGTCGCGCAGGGCTGCGGAGATGACCGACAGGTAGCGTTCCTCCCCGTTCTTCAGGCGGAACGGAGTCACGCGCTGGATTCGCGGCACTTCGCGTTGGATTGCGTCGAGCACCACTTCGCTGAATGCGCTGTTTTCCTGGTCCGGAAGAAATACCTCGCCCCATTTCCGGCCTGCAAAGCCGCCTTCGGGACAGCCCAGAATGGTGCAGGATGCGGGATTGGCCTCCCGGATCGTGCCGTCCGGGGAAATGACCATGAGTCCCACGGGCAGATTCTCCAGAACCGCGTGAATGACATTTTCGTACATGCCTTCCAGCATACAGGAAGTGGCTGCCCTGAGGCAATGAAAAGGAGGGATCAGACCCGCAGGTTCAGGCTCTGGTAGGCGGCTCCGGCCCCGAACATCATGCCGCCGTTGCTGAACCAGGAGGACGCGTCCATGTTGCTGCTCAGCCACCATGCCATGGATTTGGCCTGCATCTGCGCCTTGAAATCGTTTTGGGACAAAGTCTGCTGCGGACGGGTATAGCTTACGAGCTTGTCGAGCTGGAGCAGCTTCTTGAAGTCGTTCACCTTGTCGGGATTGTCCTCGAAATACTTGTCGATGATGGCCTTGTCCGGGTGATTGCCGTCCACCGTGACCTTGCCCGTTGCCCCGTCGTGAACCAGAGTGAACTTTCTGGATACGTCCACGCCCAATGCCTTCAGGTCCTTCTTGACCGAATCGTCGAATTCCTCATCGAGCTTGGCGCGGTAGTCGCGGATATCTTCGAAGGAAAGCTTGTCGTCGTCTCCCTTGGGAATCTCATCCAGCAGGGATTCGATTTCCGAACGGATGCGCCCGCGCCAGTCGCCACTGGTTTCTCCCGAGCTCTTGCGGGATGTGGAACCATCCGTTTCTTCCCGTTTTTCAAGCTCTCGCATGGTGCTGTACAGGCTGTTCTGGTAATCTCTTGAATAGGGATTGACGTACATTCTTTCACTCCTTGTCCGGACAGGTCGTTTTTTCCGGGTGCCGATAAAATGCATGAATCGTACCGGACCATTGCGCAAGCCGAACGCTTTCGTGTACCGTGAAGGCAATCACTTCAGGGAGGGAATCATGGCCGAGCTGCTGATACATGGCGTGGATGTTTCCGGCATACGAAACAGGAACGAACAGCGCGTGGCCCGTCTTGTTCCGACCATTCTTGCCGAGGAATACGAGGATTTCGAGTTCGAGGATCTGGATATTCAGGACATTTACGCGCTGGCGCTGAATCTGCTGCCCGCACGCTACGTCCAGCGCGGTACCATAGTCATTTCCGAACGCCTTTCCGATTACGAGATCAAGGGTAAGATTCGCATTGCGGTCGAGCGGGTGCTGGACAATCCCACAAGGTTCGAGGAGGGCGTCGCCCGCAACCCCTGACTGTGGCAGGCACGCCGATCGCTGCGTTGCTGCGAGCAGGGCGGACCCTCGCGTATGAGGAATACGCGTCGTTCCCGTCCTGCTCTTGCGCCTTGCGCTCGACGCACCTGCCCCAGTCAGGTTGCGTGGCAGGCACGCTGCTCGCTGCGTTGCTGCGAGCAGGGCGGCCCCTTGCGTATGAGGAATACGCGTCGTTCCCGTCCTGCTCTTGCGCCTTGCGCTCGACGCACCTGCCCCAGTCAGGTTGCGTGGCAGGCACGTCGATCGCTGCGTTGCTGCGAGCAGGGCGGCCCCTTGCGTATGAGGAATACGCGTCGTTCCCGTCCTGCTCTTGCGCCTTGCGCTCGACGCACCTGCCCCAGTCAGGTTGCGTGGCAGGCACGTCGATCGCGGCGTTGCTGCGAGCAGGGCGGACCCTCGCGTATGAGGAATACGCGTCGTTCCCGTCCTGCTCTTGCGCCTTGCGCTCGACGCACCTGCCCCAGTCAGGTTGCGTGGCAGGCACGTCGATCGCGGCGTTGCTGCGAGCAGGGCGGACCCTCGCGTATGAGGAATACGCGTCGTGTCCGTTTCATTCCCGTGGATTGTTCGGGAGCATTGGGTTGGACGAAGTTTGCGTGGGAAGCTTTCGGGAAATTTCAATTATACTTGCCCGGGCATTGCGCTCATGGGATAAGGGAATCGTGGAATACCCTGTTCAGGCGGGGAGGGTCGCCTGTCCGGTTTCGACGAGCAACAAGGAGGATGCCGTGTTCCGCAAGATTCTCTTGGCCACGAGCCCGAACGTGAAGAAGCAGGCTGCGCCCAAGGCCGCTTTCGATCTGGCACGCAAGCACGGTTCCGAGCTTGTTCTGTTTCACGCCCTGACTCTGGAAAGGAATTCCTGGGGCGCAGTGCGCGATCTTGTCCCGGAGCAGGAGCTGCTCAAGGGAACAGAGGAGCGCATTCGCGAGTTCTATGCCGAGGAGCTGGAGGGCATAGGGGACCATTCCATTCAGGTGACCACGGAAACCGCGCATGAGGCCATGCTCAAGGTCGTGCACAAGCAGGGATTCGATCTCATCGTCATGGGCGAGCATGTCTGCGATACCTGCGAGTCCGGGCGCATGCTCGGCATGGCCAACACCACCATTCGCAAGGTCTGCTCCAACGTCTTCTGCCCGGTGCTTGTGGTCACGGACCCGGCTCCGCAGATCAGCGGACGGCTGGAACGCATCGTGGTGGCCACGGATTTTGCCACGCCGTCGGAAACCGCTCTGCGATATGCTTGCGACCTGGCCCGGGCCGAAAATGCGCATCTTTCGCTTTTCCATGTTCTGGACGTGGGGCTGAGCTATCCCAACCCCAAGTACTATCTTCAGGACATGCACAGTTTCATCCAGTCCGCAAAGGATCGCATGGAAAGCAGATATTCCGGGCTGCTCAAGGGGATCGACCATTCCCTCGAATGCTGGGAAGGCATTCCCTACACCGAGGTCATCAAGTACGCCCGCTGGCAGAACGCGGACCTCATCGTCATGGCGCAGCATTCCGGCACCAGGGAATCCCAGAAGGCCTTGATCGGGTCCACAGTGATTCAGGTTGCCCTGTCACCGGGGTGCCCGGTGCTCATCGTCAATTACCGGGCCTTGTCCTGTCAGTAATGCCTTCGGCGACCCTCCCGGGGGGCCCGGGCGCTGCCCGGACCCGCCAAGGAGCAAGGCCCCTTGGATTCCCACTCTGTTTCGGAAATTGCAAAAGGTCCGAAACGGGGAGGTTTCACAAAAAAAGTTTCCTTTTTTTCAAAAGGTCGAGTCGCCGAAGGCCCTGCTACGCAACAGCCAGAAAGTCGCGGCCCGGGATATGGCCCATGGATTCGAGAAAGTCGACGATTTCCCGGCGCGCGCCTCGGGAGCCGACATAGGAAAGGAAGAAGGCGGAGCCCGGCGCGGGCATGTCGTTGCGATGACGGACCCGGATGCCGTGAACCACTTTGCCTATCTTGCGTGGATCGATGTCATAGAGTCCGACGATGCGAATGCCGTGATCAAGCAGCATTTCCGCACGTTTTCTGGCGGTCCGGCCCGAGCCGAGGATGTGGACGCCCGGATGATGCGCGTTGTTGCGTTCCAGCCAGCGGGCCAGATATTCGGCCTTGACCCGGTAGAAGGCGTTTACGTCGTAGCGGGGATGGTTGCGTGACAGCCGGGTGGGCGGATCGTTCCAGATCATGAGTTCCCGGTTCGCCTTGGCCATGCGTACCCCCTGATCCAGCCAGCGCAGGAACAGCTCGTAGTCCTCGGGAAAATCGCCATCCCTGTAAGGACCGTATTGCTCCAGACATTCGCGGCGGAACATGATGGACGGATTGGGTACGGGAAATTCCACGAATCGGTTCAGGCTGATGGCTTCGTGGTCGAGAAGGGTATTGGTCCAGTCCACGTAGTGGGCGTATCCGGCGCATTTCTGCCGGTCTCCACCGAAGCGGACAAGGCATCCGGCCAGACCGATGTCGGGCCGGGAATCCAGCAGTGCGGCCTGTTCGGCCAGTCGTTCGGGCAGGGCTTCATCATCCGCGTCCATGCGTGCCACGTATCGGCCTCGACTTGCGCGGATTGCGGCGTTGGCCGCGTGGATGACCCCGCCGTGCTCCAGCGAAAGAACGCGAACGCGGGAATCCCGGCATGCATATTCGGCAAGGATTCCCGCGGTATTGTCAGTGGAGCCGTCGTTTGCGGCGAGTATCTCGAAGTCGGTGCGCGTCTGGGCCAGCAGGGAATCGAGAGCCCGGGCCACGGTTTCCCCGCAATTGTAGCAGGGCATGGTCACGGAAATTCCCGGTCGGCTCATTGCTTGGTCACCCCTGTTGTTCGGCCTTGGCCTTGTTTTCCTGTACCGAGTGCCTGATGCGACAGACTCCGCACAGTCCTTCCGCGCTGGTGGGGGAGCCGCACTCCCGGCATGGCAGCAGTTCCGGTCCGTTTTCGTGTTCCATCATGGCGAATGCGGGTTTGCCCCGTTTCAGGAATCCGTCGTAGAATTGAAACTTGCTGCCCGGGCTGCGG
Organism: Pseudodesulfovibrio tunisiensis; assembly: GCF_022809775.1. NCBI lineage: Bacteria > Pseudomonadati > Thermodesulfobacteriota > Desulfovibrionia > Desulfovibrionales > Desulfovibrionaceae > Pseudodesulfovibrio > Pseudodesulfovibrio tunisiensis. The sequence goes on along the minus strand of NZ_CP094380.1, from coordinate 1,702,124 downwards.
TGTTCCAGTTCGCCCCAGATTTCCTTGTGGGACGTGAAGCTGGCGCCCGAGGAATATGGGCATGGATCGGAATGAATTTCAATGCCTTTTATGAAAGCGTAGTTCGCGGTCTCGAACTCGCTGAGGCGATAGAGCGGCTTGACCTTGCGCACGAATCCGTCCGAGGCCGGGAGCACCGGTCCCTGATCCGAAAGGTATGCGTTGTCCCAGCGCAGGGTGTTGGCGAACAGTCGGGCCACCTCGTCATCCAGATTGTGGCCCGTGGCAAGGGCGTCGAATCCGCCCTCGCGCGCCACGCGGTTGAAGTGGTGGCGCTTGATCTTGCCACACACCGCACAGACCGGACGATTCACGTATTTTTTTACGTCCGGGATGGGCAGTCCTTCCTTTTCCATTTCCAGCACCTGAAGCTGAAGACCGTGCAGATCACAGAAATCCTGCACCTTTTTGCGGGCCTTTTCCGAGGAATTCGGAATGCCCAGATCAATGTGCAGGCCCGTGACGTCGTATCCCTGAAGGTGGAGTTCCAGCATCAGGGTCAGGGAATCCTTGCCCCCGGAAAGCGCGACCAGAATGCGTTCGTCCCGGGTGAACATCTTCTGTCGGCGAATGGCGGTTTCCACCTGTCTGGTGAAGAATATCTGGAAGCATTCCTCGCAGAAACCGGAATGGTGGCTGGGAAGGGCCACGGCTGCCGGAGCCTTGCAGCGGCTGCATTTCATGGCGAAACCTCCTAGCCTGCGGATGTGACTTTGCGCACGAGAAGCGCATCGCCGTTGTAGAGTCGGCGGTCCGGGGTGAGCAGTTTGCCGTCCCGGACAACAATGGCCATGGTGGGGCGAAGGCTGAGCCTGTTGAGCATGCCGAGCACGGTTTTCGTTCCGCTGAGCTCGACCAGACGGCCTTCGGGTTCAAGCTGAACCTGAATCATGTCGAATATCCTCCTTGGGCGTCTGGACGATCTGATGACCGGACGCCGTGATGCGCGGACCCTACCCGGAGCCCGGGCAATATTCAAGACCATGAAGGCAGGGAATCCCGCAGGAGCGCGGTTCCCAGGGGGCAGGGTTAGATTTTCCCGGAAATCGGCAAGCTCGTATTGACCCTGCTTGAAATTATCCTGTACAGTGACACCAAGGCTAAATTTCAAGGAGGTTCGCATGAGCCAGCCGAAGATTCTCGTGGTCGATGACGAAAAACACATCCGCATGCTGTACCGGGAAGAACTGGAGGCGGAAGGCTATACCATAGCCACTTCGGACGGCGAAGAGGACATTCTGGACGTGATCGGCCGCGAAAAACCGACCATCGTCATCCTCGACATCAAGTTGGGCGTCAATCGTTCCGGGTTGGACCTGCTTCAGGAAATCCGGTCCGAGGATCAGACCATTCCCGTCATTCTTTCCACGGCCTACGATTCGTTTCAGCACGATCTGAAGTCCATTGCCGCAGACTATTACGTGGTCAAATCAGTGGACCTGACCGAACTCAAGGACAAGGTCAGGATGGCGCTGAACAAAGTGGGGATGTAGGCGGACAGCTTTTCCTTTCCCTTTCGAAACGGCGCTTCCTTCCTGCTGTTGGAGGAAGCGCCTCGCTTTTTGATCAACCAGGCCGGGTACAATGAGGCAGACATCCCTCCGTTTGATATTCATTCTCGCCGGAATTGCCGTTTTCCTTCTGCTGGCCGCACCGCAAAGCCTTCGGGCCAAAGACGACGGATTCTTCCTTTTTGCGGAGCAACTGCCTCCGTACAGCTATGTGGAGGGCGGGCAGACCAGAGGCGTTGCCGTGGACGTGGTTCTGGAGCTGTTTCTGCGTGCGGGAATGGCGGTTGCCCCCGAGGATATCCGTTTCGAGCCCTGGGCTCGCGTATTGCAGAATATCGAAACCCGTCCCGGTTCCGTGGCCATTTGCGTGGCCAGAACCCCGGAACGGGAGAAACGTTTCAAATGGGTCGGCCCGGTCTGTTCGAATCGGGGCGGACTGATCGCTCTTCGCAAGCGCAATTTCCACATCAGGAAGCTTCCCGAGGATGTGAGGGGGATGTCCATCGGCATTGTCCGGGGAAGCGCGGCCCGCGAAAGGCTTCTGGTGCGGGGCGTTTCGCCGGATTCCATCTTCAGCGTCAACTCGCAGGAAAGCCTGATTCGCATGCTGAATCGGGAACGCATCGATCTGCTGGCTTCGGACATGCGATCCTCCTTTCATGAAATGGAACGGCTGGGATATGGCAGCGAGGATTTCGAACTGGTTTTTCCCTTTGCTCTTCTGGATTTTCACCTGGCGTTCCATGTCGGCACGGACGATGCGCTCATAGCTCGGTTGCAGCGGATTCTGGACGACATGAAAAAGCCGGGAGAGGACGGGACAAGCGTGCACGAACAGATTCTTTCCCGCTATTGATCTTCGCACTTCCGGCGGGGTGCGAGTCATATTCCGCTTGCCCCGGACTCGGCTTCCATGGTAGCCGCAACTCCATGTTCGATATTGCCCGATTCATGCAGGAAGTCAGCGTCATGGCGATTCCGCTGCTGCTGGCCCTGAGCTTTCACGAGGCTGCCCACGGCTACGTCGCCCACATGCTGGGCGATCCCACTGCGAAAAATGCCGGACGGCTCACCCTGAATCCGTTCAGGCATCTGGACCTCATCGGTACCATCGTGTTTTTCGTGGCCCGATTCGGATGGGCCAAACCCGTGCCCGTGGACGCCCGCTATTTCCGCAATCCCCGCAAGGGCATGATGCTGGTGGCACTGGCCGGGCCGGGCGCGAACTTTCTGCTCGCGGCCCTGTTCGCGCTCGTGGTGCACTGCCTCCTGCTTCTGGACATGCCCGCGCCGGGTGGGATCGCGGAAAAGATCATCGTTCCCGCCTATCTCATTGCCCAGGCCGGGGTCTTCGTGAACCTGATTCTGGGCGTGTTCAACCTGCTGCCTCTGCCTCCGCTGGACGGCAGCAACATACTGGCGTACTTTCTGCCGCCCAGGCTGGCGTACAAGTATCTGTCTCTCGGCAGGTACGGTTTCATCATCCTGATCGGCATCATCCTGCTCGGCGACCTGCTGAACTTCAGCCTCGTCGGTCAGGCCATTCTTCCCGTTGTCTACGCCCTGATCCGTTTTCTGGGCGTTCCGCTGTAACCGAAACACAAGACACTGCCATGAGCGAAAACAAACGCATCGTTTCCGGAATGCGGCCTACCGGTCCCCTTCATCTCGGACATTATTTCGGCGTCATTGCCAACTGGGTCAAACTCCAGGAGGAAAAGGACTGTTTCTTTTTCGTGGCCGACTGGCACGCCATGACCAGCGAGTACACGAATCCCAACCGCATCAAGGGGTTTGTTCCCGGTCTGGTCAAGGACTGGATCGCCGCGGGGCTGGACCCGGAAAAGTGCGTGATCTTCCAGCAGTCCAAGATCAAGGAGCATGCCGAACTGTATCTGCTCCTGTCCATGATCACTCCTCTGGGCTGGCTGGAACGCAATCCCACCTTCAAGGAACAGCGCCAGGAGCTGACGCAGAAAGACCTGAATACCCACGGCTTTCTGGGGTATCCCGTGCTCATGGCCGGGGATATCATCATGTATCGTCCCTATGCCGTGCCCGTGGGCAAGGATCAGCTTCCGCATCTGGAACTGACCCGCGAGATCGCGCGTCGTTTCAATCATCTGTACGACTGTGAATATTTCCCGGAGATTCAGGACATGCTCACGGCCGAGGCCAAGCTGCCCGGTCTGGACGGACGCAAGATGTCCAAGAGCTACGGCAACTCCATCATGCTGTCCGAGTCCATTGACGAGATCATGCCCAAGGTGCGCGGCATGCTCACGGACAAGAACCGGCTGCGCAAGTCCGATCCGGGCGATCCCGGGATCTGCAACCTGTTCCCGTATCACAAGCTGCTCACCGATCCCGCGCGCCTGCCCGAGATCGAGGAAGGCTGCCGCAACGCCAGTTGGGGATGCGTGGATTGCAAGAAGGTGCTCATGGAGTCCCTCGACCGTTTTCTCGGCCCCATGCAGGAACGCCGTGCCAGGTGTTCGGATCAGGACGTGGCCGACATCCTGCACGCCGGCAATGCCAAGGCCCGCGCCGTTGCCTCCAGGACTCTTGAAGAGGTCCGGGAGATCATCGGATTCGAGGACTAGAACGGCGCCGGTTTGCATTTGCTGCCGATTCAGGTAGCATCCGGTAATTGCATTTTCGTATAACCAGCAAGGAGACATTATGGGTCCAGCCACAAAAGGCAGCACGGTCAAGGTTCATTACACGGGCACCCTCAAGGATGACGGTTCCCAGTTCGATTCCAGCGAAGGACGCGATCCTCTGGAGTTCCGGCTTGGTGACGGCATGGTCATCGCCGGATTCGAAAAGGCCGTCATCGGCAAGAGCCCGCCGGTGATTCCGTGACCGTGGAGATTCCGCCCGCAGAGGGCTACGGCGACCCCAACTCGGAACTGGTTTTCCAGGTTCGCCGCGAACAGCTGCCTTCGGACATTGAAGTGCAGGAAGGCATGATGCTGGAAGTTCGCACCGAGGAAGGCGGCGCCGCCTACGTCCGCATCACGGATTTCAATGACGAGTCCGTGACTCTGGACGGCAACCATCCGCTCGCAGGCAAGACCCTGGTCTTCGATATCGCTGTTGTGGAAGTAGCGTAACCTGCTATTGAACCATGCAGCCCTGCCGTGCGTACCCGTCGCGCGGCAGGGCTTTATTCATATTCTGGGGAGAGGGAATATGGGTATATCGAAACGCTGTTGCTCCATGACCCCGTTTCTGGTCATGGAGGTGTTGGAGGCTGCGCAGGAGATGGAGCGTGCCGGAGAGCATGTCATCCATCTGGAAGTGGGGGAGCCGGATTTCGACACTCCCGACTGCGTCAAGCAGGCCGCGTCCCGGGCCATGGATCAGGGACACACGCACTACACCCACAGCCTCGGCCTGCTCGAACTGCGTCAGGCCGTGAGCCGCGACTACGAAAAACGCTACGGCGTGACCGTGGACCCGGCCAACATCATCGTGACGCAGGGCACTTCGCCCGCCATGTTCATGCTCTTTTCCGCGATTCTGGAACAGGGCGACACCGTGGTCACGTCCGATCCCTGTTACGCCTGCTACGACAACTTCATCACCTTTGCCGGGGGCGAGTCCGTCAAGGTGCCGGTGTTCGAGCATGATGCCTATCAGTATCGCGTTTCCGCCATCCGGGACGCTCTGGATGACCGAACCCGCGCCGTGATGATCAATTCTCCGGCCAATCCCACCGGGACCCTGCTCTCACCCGAACGCATGCAGGGCATTGCCGATCTTGCCGGGGAGCACGGGCTCTGGATCGTGTCCGATGAAATCTATCACGGTCTGGTCTACGGGGAATCGGAACACTCCATCCTCGAATACACGGACCGTGCATTCGTGCTGAACGGGTTTTCCAAGCTCTACGCCATGACCGGCTGGCGGCTCGGCTATCTCATTGCTCCGCCGGAATTCGTGCGAACCTTTCAGACCATGTGTCAGAATTTCTTCATCTCGCCCAACTCCATGGCCCAGTGGGCTGGCGTGGCCGCGCTCGAACAGGCCGGGGACGATGTGGCGCGCATGAAGGACATCTACAACCAGCGCCGGGTCTACATGCTCGACCGGCTCAAGCGCATGGGGTTCGCCATTCCCAACGATCCGACCGGAGCCTTCTACATACTGGTGAACATGAAACATCTGGCCGAACGTTTCAACGGCAGTTCCCTCGAACTTGCCTATGACATTCTGCGCAAGGCCCGCGTGGGGTGCACGCCCGGCATCGACTTCGGCCCGGGCGCGGAAGGCTGCATCCGTTTCTCCTATGCGAATTCGATGGAAAACATTGCCGAAGCCATGGACAGGCTGGAACGATATGTAAGGGATTGCTAGGGGAAAGGCCTCCGGCAACCCCTTCGGGGAGGGCAGAGCGCTGCCCTGCACCCGCCAAGGAGCAAGGCCCCTTGGATTCCCATATGTTTCGAGAATGAAAAAGGCCCGGCCATCTACTGATGGCCGGGCCTTTTTCATTGTTGCATTCGGGGGCTGTCTAGTTGGCGCCCTTGCGGTCGAGCTGATTGAGGAGCTGGAAGCATTCGGTCTTCCAGTCCGTGCCACCGAGGCAGCGGGCGAGGTATTCCGAGGTATGCATGACCTCGTTCCTGCGCTTGAGCTGGATCAGGGACCGCTTGATGCCGACCTTGCAGGACGGGCAGCCGACCACTACGGGCCGTGCGGCGTTGGCGGCAAAGCCTTCCTCGAGCCGTTCCTTCTTGCGCTCGCGGATGCGGTTGTAGATGGCCGGGCTGGTCAGTGCGCCAAGGCCGGATTCGCCGCAGCAGCCCGGGGAGAGCTCCACGTCGCGTCCGGTCATGTCCGCCAGTGCGGAGCGGTAGCTCTCGGCGGCCTTCTTCTTGGGCGCATCCACCCATTCCGCGTGGCAGGCGGCATGGTAGAGCACGTCTTCGGAACAGCCTTCGATTTTCGGCAGCCGTTCCATGACGAACTGCATGATGTCCACGTGGCGCAGGGGATCGACCAGTTCCTGCGAGAAATCGTAGGACTGGAGCGACTCGCGGCAGGTGCCGCAGGCCGTGACCAGCGTGGTGGCCTTGAGGCCCGCCTTGCCGGTCTTCACGAGCAGGTCGAGCATGGCCTGCACGTTGCGGTGGCGGTTGGTCTTGTAGGCCTCTTCGCAGCCGCTGGCCAGCAGGGGATAGCCGCAGCACATGTGCTGGTCCGGCATGACCACGTTGGTCCCGGTCTTGAGCAGCAGATAGAAGGTGGCCAGGCCTATGTCGCTGGAAAAGAGCGACGCGCCGCAGCCCGGAAAGTAGAGAACCGTGTCCTCGCGTCTGGCGCCGTTGTTGCGGAAGACCGATCCCTTTTCCAGAACGAGCAGGTCCTGAAGCTGCTGGGTGCTCATTTCCGGGCCTGTGCTGCGGAAGATCGGGCTGGAGATGCGGGACAGCCATTTGCCCGGGATCACGCCGAGGGCCTTGTTCTGGAGAGTTTGCCCCAGAGCCAGAACTTTGGCGACCTTGGGAACGCGAGTGGCCGGGGACTTGGCCAGATTGCGGAGCACGAGATGCTTGACCTGATGCCCGGATTTGCCCCGGTATTCGAGAAATGCGCGCATGGCCAGAGCCGCCCCGGCCGAATCGATCTTCACCGGGCAGACCTGCGTGCACTTGCCGCAGGCCGTGCAGTGTTCCATGAGGTTGCGCAGGCGATCCATGAGATCGGGCGCGGGTTCTCCGGCCTGGATCTGCGAATAGTAGATGGCCTCGATGAGCGCGCCCAGACTGATGTTCTTGTTGCGCGGGTGGAACATCATGCCCTGCATGGGATGGTACATGGGGCAGACCTGCTTGCACTTGCCGCAGCGGGTGCAGGTCTGGATGTTCCTGAGCAGGTGCATCAGCTCTTCCTTGTCGCGGAGAGCCGTCTTGTCCAGATCATTGATCAGCCGGTTGAACGAGAAGGTGAAGGGCTCACCCGGGAGATTGCGGCGGGTCAGCTTGCCCGGGTTGAGCACGTCGCGCGGGTCCACCTTCTTCTTGTATTCGGCGAGCGCCCTGATCTTTTCATCGCTCAGGAATGCGATCTTGGTGATGCCGATGCCGTGTTCGCCCGAGACCTCGCCCTTGAACTCCAGAACGCGGGACATGACGATTCCGGCGGCCTCATGTGCCGAGGCCAGCATTTCCGGGTCGTTGGAATTGACCGGCAGGTTGACGTGACAGTTGCCGTCGCCCGCGTGCATGTGGTTGGCAATGACTATGCGCTTGGCCTGCATCTCCTCCCACATGGCCTTTATCTCGCGGTCCAGCTTGGGATACTTGTCCCGCAGCTTGACGAACAGAAACCTGCATTGGGCCTCCTGTTCCTGATCGGAAAGGTCTCTGGACGTGATCTTGCCGTCCATGATGTCCCGGGCTCGGGACAGGCCTTCCCGGATGTCTTCATCCTCGTCATTGACCAGTTCCATGTCCCGGACCCGTTTCAGGGTCTTGGCGTAGATCTTGGCCAGATAGATGAGGTTCAGATCTTCCAGAAAATCGGAGAAGTCCGGGATCACCTCCATGGGGATGACCACGTCCTCGTTGATCTTGAAGCCCGAGGTGCGCTTGGCGATGGCGGACAGCTTGTGGCGGTCCTCCCAGAAGAATTCGGCTTCCTTGTCGTCGCGGGCCGAGAAGATGTCCACGCCCTCATAGGGCTGGGCAATGGAAACAATGGTGGCCGCAGCCTCGTTCAGCGCGTCCTCGTGGTCCGAGTCGAGCTGGAGCAGAAGCACGGAAATCGGGTCGCCTTCGTATTGCATGGACTTGGCCTGATAATCGATGGCCTGCACGTACTTGGGACCGAATTCCTCAAGTGCGGAAATCTTGACCAGATCGCCTTCCTCGCGAATCCGGTCACGCAGCGCAACCACGTCCTTGATGACCAGCATGGCGTTGCGCATGCTCTTGCCGTAGAATTCCAGGCACAGGGTGCGGGAGTGGGCAAGCGTGGGGTAGCAGGTGAATTCGCAGACCGTGATCACGCCGTCCACGCCTTCCTTCTGCACGCCGGGCAGACCGCCGAGGTACTTGTTGGACACGTCCTTGCCCAGACCTTCCCCGCGAATCTGGTCGCCGGGCAGGGACACGGTGTCCACGAGCTTGCCGTTCGCGTCGTGGATGTCGAATACGGCGGTTTCGTCCGGGAAAATCTTGTGGCGCGGATGTTCCCTGCGCCGGACTTCCTGAATATCGCCCTCGGGGGAAACGATGCGGTAGCTCAGGATGTTGTCGATGGTGGTGCCGTACTCGAAACAGAATGGGCCGCCCGAGTTCTCGGAAATGTTGCCGCCGAGGCTGGAGCCCGCCTTGGAAGCCGGGTCCACGGTGAAGAGCATGTCCTTTTTCGCGGCCGCGTTGATGGCATCCAGCGTGATCACGCCGGACTGGGCCTTGATGGTCATGGTTTCGGGATTCACTTCCAGAATCCGTTTGAAACGGGACAGGGACAGGATCACGGTGCGGCCCAAGACCGGGATGGCGCCGCCGGTCAGGCCCGTGCCGCCGCCGCGCGGGATGATGCCGAATTCGAGTTCGTTGGCCAGACGCACGATCTGCTGAATCTGGGGTTCGGTCTCGGGAAAGAGCACGAGCAGGGGGAGCTCCATGCGCAGGTCGGTCGCGTCCGTGGCGGATTCCACGCGGCAGTTCGGCTCGTTGCCAATGGCGCGTTCGGGCAGAAATTTTCTGAGTCGGGACGTGAGTTTCTTGAGGAATGCCTGTTCCGCATCGTAAGCAGCCCAGAATTCATTGATGCCTGCGGTGAGAATCTTGGGAAATTCGCCGGACAGCAGCGGTTTGGCCATGTTCAACCGGCGGTCCACTGCCGTGCGGACCAGTTCCGGGTCGATAAAGGGGTTGTAGCGCACCATGAACAGTTCCGCGGCCAGTGTGGAGGCGAGCCGTTGCACGTCCTCCGGCCAGTCGTGGTACTGGTCCATGTCCACCACGCCGAGCACGCGCGTGATGAGCTGTTCATCTGATATGGAAATATGTGGTCCGAGTTGAGCCATGTGATATGCCTCCGGGAATAAGGGTGAAGGCTGGTGGTTACGGTGTTACGACGGAAATGGCAAGTTAAGAATCTTGAGCGCTTCTGGCAACCCCCAAGGCGGTCTTCCTCCTGAATTGTAACAAAAGCATTGCGATACGGTTGTTTTCGTCGGTTGCATTCTACCGGGGGAGGAGAATGGGTCGAAGGGCATGTCTGGACATGTGACAAGACAAGGGATAAATTCCGGTTTTCCGAACTGCCCGTGTTTCGCATTTTGCCAATTTTCGCAAAATCATTCAAAGGATGGAGCATGACCAAGCCTGATTTCACGCCGCTCAAGTTGTTCATAACCGGTCCCACCTATATCCGCGACGAGGCCAAGGCCGCCGGGGAACTGCCCGAGTTCGGGCATCGCGATTCCGAGAACGTGAAGCGCATGGCTCCGATCATGGAGAACCTGCGTCGCGTGGCTCTGGTGGATGATTCGTACCAGCCCATGCTCATCAACGGGTCCGGGTCCACGGCCATGGAAGCCGCAGTCCGCTCTCTCGTGGCGGACGGTGAGACCATGCTCAACGTCACTGTGGGCGCGTTCGGCGATCTGTTCGGCAGGATTGCGTCGGCCAACGGCAAGCAGTGCGAGCAGTTGCGGTTCGACTATGGCCGGGCCATTGATCCCGATGTGCTGCGGAAAACGCTTGAGCGCGTGCGGCCCGCCGTGGTCACGTTCACGCACAACGAGACCAGCACGGGCGTGACCAACGACATCGTCGCCGTGTGTTCCCTGATTCGCGAGTTCGGGGCCATGCCTGTGGTGGACGGAGTGTCCATCTTCGGCGGCACGGACCTGAAGATCATGGAGGCACAGCCCGCCATGTACGTGACCGCCACGCAGAAGAGTCTGGCTCTGCCTGCGGGGTTCGGCATCGCCCTTGTGGGGCGCGAGGCCGAGGAAAAGGCGGCCCGGGTTGCGAATCGCGGGTATTCGTCCTGCATCCTCAACCAGCTCGCCAAGGCGCGGATCAACCAGACCCTGACCACGCCCAACACCCAGCTTGTGAACCAGCTTTGGGCGCAGCTCGACTACATCGTGAACGAGGAAGGCGTGGAGAACCGGTTCGCCCGGCATGCGGCCATGCGCGCACAGACCGCGGAATGGGTGTCCTCCATGGACGGATTCGACCTGTTTGCGCAGGATGGCCATCGTTCTCCAACCCTGACCACGGTGCAGTGCCCGCAGGGGCTGACCGTGGAACAGCTCAAGAAGGGCGTCAAGGAATCCATGCGCGCCAAGGGCTATCTGTTCGATCCCGGCTACGGCAAGGTCAACGCGGAAATGGAAAAGGCTGGCAAACGCGTGATTTTTCGCATCGGCCACATGGGCGACATCACCCCGGCCATGCTCGCCGAATACCTTGAGGAACTCGGAGAGGTGCTGAAGGCGCTGTAGTCTTGTTATCTTTTTGGAATTGAAGGCCCGCCATGGTTATCCGTGGCGGGCTTTTTCATGGTTTTTCAGGGCGCGTAGCCGCGCCACCTTCGCCGTACCATCCTGCAAGGTGAGAATTTCGCCCTTCCCGGGCGAGTTCATTTTTTTGTTGAGGCAAAAAAATAAACGAAAAAAAAGCCCCTTTGCACTGTGCTCCCGACTCTCTCGGGCAGGAACCAGTAGCGACCTTTCGCCGGGCGATTGCGACGTTTCCTGCGGAAACCGCATCGCCCCGGCTTCGGTCGCTTCGACTGGTTCCAAGCCCTCGCGAGCCGAAATTCGGTCACGGTAAGGGACATCGCGCAAGGCGTGACAAGCTCCCCCGGCCTAGCCAACCTCCCACCGTTTCCCTTTGATCAAGGCATCCTTTCCTGTGGCGGACGCACGGCAGAACAGCCTTGATCAAGTAGGAAACGCGCACGGCCGGGGCGGTCCCAAAAGGCGGCTTTTGATTACTTTTATCCGCCTTGGAATAAAAGTAATTCGCCCGGGAAGGGCGAAATCTTCACTAAACAAGCTGACGCGCAGTCTACGGCGAATTGCTTCGCCCGGCCCGGCCCGTCAAGTTGGTACAGCCCCACCTCTTCAAGGCGCGTAGCCGCGCCGTATTCGCCGTACCATCCTGCAAGGTAAGGATTTCGCCCTTCCCGGGCGAGTTCATTTTTTTGTTGGGGCAAAAAAATAAACGAAAAAAAAGCCCCTTTGCACTGTGCTCTTGACTCCCTCGGGCAGGAACCAGTAGCGCCCTCCCGCCGGGCGATTGCGACGTTTCCTGCGGAAACCGCTTCGCCCCGGCTTCGGTCGCTTCAACTGGTTCCAAGCCCTCGCGAGCCGAAATTCGGTCTGAGTAAGGGGACAGTGTGCTGGGCGTGAGAAGTCGCCTCGTCCCAACCAAGCTCCCCCGGCCCAACCAACCTCCCATCGTTTCCCTTTGATCAAGGCATCCGTCCCAGTGGCGGACGCACGGCAGAACAGCCTTGATCAAGTAGGAAACGCGCACGGCTGTGGCGGTCCCAAAAGGCGGCTTTTGATTACTTTTATCCGCCTTGGAATAAAAGTAATTCGCCCGAGAAGGGCGAAATCTTCACTAAACAAGCTGGCGCGCAGTCGACGGCGAATTGCTTCGCCCGGCACGGCTGGCAGTGCTGGTGCAACTCCACCTCTTCAAGGCGCGAAACGCGCCGCCCGCTCTACTCCTCCAGAAGCAACTTTCTCTGCCCCCAGGCCGCCTGTCCGAGGGAAATGCAGGCATCATTGGGCGGCACCTGCGTATGCACCAAGGGGACAAGCCCTTCAGCTTCCAGAGCCATGGGGAGCTCCGTGGCAAGGGTCAGATTCTGCATCACACCGCCGGAGAGCGCGATGTGGGGGATGCCCAGCAGGGAGGAAAAGGCTGTGGCCATGTCGGTCAGGCCGCGAATCAGGCCAAGATGGAAGCGGCGGGATACCTTGGGGACCGGGGTACCGTGCTCAAGATCTTCGAACGCCGCGCGAAACAGGGACAGGGTGTCCAGCTGCGCCGGGTCTTCGGAAATCATGGGGCAGGGATAGGCCGAGGTCTCGCTCATGTCCTGCACCTTTTCCAGCTGGATCGCGGCCTGCCCTTCATAGGTGATCCTGTTGCACAGTCCGCACAGAGCCGCGACCGCGTCGAACAGTCTGCCGCAGCTGCTCGTGGCCGGACAGTTCACGCCCTTTTCCAGAAGCTGGGGCAGCATGCGGCTGACCGGGCCGAATTCGTCGAGCCACGACCAGCGGTACCTGCCGGGTTCGGTGATGCCCAGCTTCCAGAGCGCGGCCTGCGCAATGCGCCATGGTTCGCGCACCGCAGCCTCGCCCCCGGGCAGGTTGATGTGCGTGAAATGCGCCAGTCGCTGATGCTCCAGACTCTCCGGGTCGACGAACAGGCATTCCCCGCCCCAGATGGTGTGATCCTGGCCCAGTCCGGTGCCGTCCAAGGCAAGCCCGATGGCCGGAGTCCGATGCCTGTTCTCGGCCAGCACCGCATGAATGTGCGCATAGTGGTGCTGCAGCACGGCCAGCGGAATTCCGGTCTCTCCGGACAATTTCTCGGCCAGCGAGGATGTCATGTAGTCCGGGTGCAGGTCGTGCACGATGAGCTCGGGGCGCACCTGAAGGATGTCCTGAAGATGCGCAAGAATTTCCTTGTAGAAGCCAAGGTTCTCCAGATTGGTCAGGTTGCCGATGTGCTGGCTGGAAAAGGCCTGATTTCCCTTGGTCAGAGTCAGGGTGCACTTGAGTTCCGGGCCGGTTCCCAGAACCGTGGGGCCGGATTCGGCCAGAAATACCGGACCGGGAATGAACCCGCGCGCCCGGCGCATGTGCATGGGCTGGCCGGAAAAGGGATTCACGCGCAGCACCGAGTCATCCGTGCGGATCAGGATGTCCCGATTGTGGAACAGAAACACGTCCGCGATATCCTTGAGTCGGGATGCCGCTTCCCGATTGCCCAGACTGATGGGCTCGGAACTCATGTTGCCCGAAGTCATGACCAGAGCCGGAGCCGCATGGCCGGAGGCTTCGGCAAAATCGTGCAGCAGGATGTGGTGCAGCGGAGTGTAGGGCAGCATGATGCCCAGAAAATTCGTGTCCGGCGCAATGGACGCGGCAATGGGCGCGTCGGTACGGCGTGCGGCCAGCACGATGGGCCGCTGGATTCCGGTCAGCCATTCCTCTTCCGCAGGCTGGATGTCCGCAAGCTGCCGAGCCGCGTCCATGTTCGGCACCATTACGGCCAGCGGCTTGTCCGGCCTGTGCTTGCGAAGCCGCAGTTCGGCCACGGCCTGCTCGTTGGCCGCGTCGCACGCCAGATGGAATCCGCCGAGGCCCTTGATGGCCGCAACCTTGCCATCCGCCAGTTCATGGGCCAGCCGCCGAATGGATTCGTCGCCCTGCGCCAGAGTACGGCCGTCCGGCGTCGTGAGCCATGTTTTGGGACCGCACACCGGACAGGCATTGGGCTGGGCATGGAATCGCCGGTCGAGCGGATCGTTGTATTCATGCTCGCAATCCGGGCACAGGGGAAAGCAGGCCATGGAGGTCTTGGGCCGATCATAGGGAATGGATCGGGTAATGGTGTAGCGCGGCCCGCAGTTGGTGCAGTTGGTGAAGGGGTAGCGATAGCGGCGGTTGGTCGGGTCGCTCATGTCCGCCAGACAATCCGGGCAGGTGGCCACGTCCGGGCTGATGAGCACGGAATGCCCTTTTCCGCCCGTGGATTTCAGGATGGCAAAGGCTTCCTCGCCGTCCACCACGGAAATGTCCTCGGCTTCAAGGGTCACGATGCGCGCCAGAGGCGGCAGCTTGGCTTCGAGGTCCGAAGCGAATCCCGTCACCTGAATCGACGTGCCCTGTGTTTCGATGATCACGCCCTCGGACGAGTTGCGGACACAGCCGCAAACCCCGTTGTCCAAGGCCGTGCGATAGACGAAGGGACGAAATCCCACGCCCTGAACCTGACCGGTAATGGTGAAGCGGCGGCGAAGCAATGACATGGAATCCGTCATAGCCTCGGAAGCCGGGATTCGCAAGCTGGATTTAGTCTTTTGTGAACCGTTTCAACAGGCTGCGCAGCCGTCCCTTGGCCAGCCGCATGGGCTGAAATCGGATCGGGTCCAGAACTTCCGGAATCACGAATCCGGTTGCGTCAAAGGAGTCCGGCTTTTCCAGCGGATAGACAAGCGAATCGGGGCGCGCCCCGGGCAGGTCGCGTTTCACGGCCTCGGCCCACAGGGGCACGGCTTCGGGAGTCAGATCCAGCAGGTCGTACATGGCCGTGTCCAGAGCAACGGGATCGTGCGAGGCCGCAATCAGGCCCAGATCGAACGGTTCGCCCTTGGTCGGACCGTCCCTGTGCATGGGCCGCACCGCATCCATGAGCGCGGCCTTGGGCGGAAGAATCTCGTACAGGTCCATGATCATGGACCGGAACTGCTCCATGTCCGGAAACCGCCGGTGTGCAAATGCCTTGCGGAATCCCACCACGCAGCCGAACAGGTTCTTGACCGCGCCAGTGACGCGCATCTGGCCGTGCACCTTGAGCCGGGGAATGCTCACGATCAGGTCCGCTTCGAGTGCATCCCGGGAAACCGCAATTTTCCTTCCGCTTCTCAAGCGCACGGAGCGCGGCCTGCGCATGGGGCTGACGTTCATGGCGATGCGCGACAGTTCGTAGTCCAGACAGGAAGCCCTGGCCACGCTGTTGACCGTGCCGAAGGCCGGGGAATCCGCCACCGTGACATAGGCGCCGCAGTCCAGAAGATAGCGGCAGGCTGCGGCCGTGATCCGGGCATTGGTGCAACTGTGTTCCGCGTTGGTCGAAGAGATCAGGTTGGGTTTGACCAGCACCCGCGACCGGGGATCGGGCTTGATTCCCGCCTCCTTGAGCACAAGGCCCACGGCCGAGTCGAGCAGGGTGGATTCGTATTCCAGAATGCGTGCGATGGCTATGGTTTCGGACATGGCAGGAGCATACTGCGGAAGTCGATTCCCTGGCAAGCCCCTGTTTCGCTTGCCATTGCACCAAGGTGCGGGCAACAATGCGTCATGCCCGATCATCTGATTTCGCTGGAAAACGTCTCCGTAACCCGTGGTGGCCATGCTCTGGTGCGCGACATTTCATGGCAGCTCAAGCCCGGCGAGCATTGGGCCGTGGCCGGTGCCAACGGCTCGGGGAAGACCACGCTGCTTCGTCTGATGCGCGGAGAGCTGCATCCCGATCCCGGGGGCATTCGACGCTACGATTTCGGCGACGGCCCGCAGTCCACGCCCCTTGGCGTGCGGCAGCGCATTGCGCTGGTGTCGGCGGACATGCAGGATTTCTACAGGCTGCACGCACCTCGGGCGGTTGCCCGGGACGTGGCGCTGGCCGGATTTTTCGACACGCCCCTGCTCTACGAGTCTCCGACTGCGGAACAGGAACAGGCCGTGGCCAATGCCTTTGCCCTGCTTGGCATCCGTGAATTGGCCGACCGGGAAATGGGCACCCTGTCCACCGGGCAGGCGCGCAAGGTACTGCTGGCCCGGGCCGTGAGCATCGGGCCGGACGTGATCCTGCTGGACGAGGCACTGGATGGGCTGGATCGGCAATCCCGAGCAGACATGCTGCCCCTGCTGGAACGGATCGGGGAACGCGCCGCATTGATCTGTGCCGCGCATCGGGCCTCGGACGTGCCTTCCTGCGTATCCCGAGTGCTGGTCATGGAAAAGGGACGCATTCTGGCGCGCGGCGGTGTCGAAGCGCTGGACGCTCTCGGCCCGGACACGCCCGCCGAATGGCCGGAATCCCTGATGCCGTCCGCCCCGGACCTGTCCGCATATCCCTTTCTTGTTCGGGTGAACAACGCGTCCGTGGTGGTGAACGGCAAGCGCATTCTGGATGCGGTGAATTGGGAAATGAAGCCGGGTGAACACTGGGCCGTGCTCGGGGCAAACGGGGCCGGAAAATCCACCCTGCTCAAGCTGCTGCTTTCGGAACACGCGCCCTATGCGGACGGCGAAAGCTCGGGCACGGTGGAACGGCTCGGCGCAATGCCCATGGACCAGGCTCGGCAGCTCATCGGCGTAGTGTCCCCGGACTTGCAGACCCAGTATGCCCGGAAGCTGGGCTGGGAGGTCACGACGCTGGAGACCGTACTGTCCGGATTCCGGGGCAGTGTGGGCATGCTGGACGAACCCGTTTCCGGCGAACTGCTTTCCGCCCGGGAATGGCTGCACGCGTTCGGGCTGGAAGGACTCGCGCAGACGCCGCTCAGGCGACTGTCCTATGGCCAGCAGCGGCGGGTGTTTCTGGCCCGAGCTCTTGCGCCCGGGCCGCATCTGCTTTTGCTGGACGAACCGTTTGCCGGGTTGGATACGCGCTCCCGCAGAGCCATGCGGGACATGATTCAGCGCATTGCCTGTTCCGGCACGCCCGTCGTGCTGGTGACGCATCACGCCGGAGACATTGTGCCTGCCATTTCTCATGTACTGGAGCTACGTCACGGAAAAATCGTCCGTTGCGGAATTCGTTCCGCAGAACACGCAGCGTAAAAAAACAGTATTGGACATGTTGTGCAGGGTTGCCTATTTCCCCTCTACAGTATAGTGGTACAGTGCTTCCCTCATGCTGGGGAATCCCTGCTGAGGGAGGGATTTTTAGAGGAGGAATCATTGGTCATGGCAAAAGAAGAAGCCATAGAAGTCGAAGGCGTGATCCAGGAATCCCTGCCCAACGCCATGTTTCGGGTGGAGCTGGAGAACGGCCACACCATTCTCGGACACATTTCCGGCAAGATGCGCAAGCATTACATCCGCATCCTGCCGGGAGACCGCGTCAAGGTGGAACTGTCTCCCTATGACCTGACCCGTGGCCGGATCACTTTTCGGCTGCGGTAAACAGCATCCCCGGTTGCATCGGTCCGGGGACATGCGTAGAGTCGGCATATGCGGCATACAGGCATTGTCAGCTGGTTCAACGAACAGAAAGGGTTCGGTTTCATCTCCGACGATCAGGGCGGGGACGTGTTCGTGCACTACACGGAAATCGTGCGCGACGGCTTCCAGACTCTTGATCCTGGGGAAAGGGTCACTTTCGAATTGGTGGACGAGGAAATCGGTCCCAAGGCCGTGGATGTCCGCCTCCAGTCGTCCGAGTCGAGTTCCCCACTGCCATAGCCGTCGGTCCGATGCCAATTTTCACGAAAAAGGTCCCTTGCACGGTTCTCCGCGCAAGGGACCTTTTTCATTGTGAAAATCAGTTGGCTTCAGACTCCGGGAAATCGGCTACAGGCCATTCTCCTTCTGGTGCGCATCCAGAACATTGTCGATGGGAATGGTCTTGAATTCGATTTTCCCGTCGCGAATGACATAGCGCGTCACGGTCCATTCCACGTTGTCGATGTATTCGATGTTGCCGTAGCCTCCGTTGCCCAGCAGTCCGGCAATGGCTTCCATGAAATCGTCGATGTCCAGATACACGCCTTCGTGGTCCACGCGCAGCACGTCGCCGTCGTACTTGACCTGATCAAAGGGGATCATGCCCTTGACTTGCTCGTAGGCCTCGGGCGCGAGCCGATGAAAATCTCCGTATACGCGAACGTCTTCCATGTTGTCGTTTCCTCCGCTTGTCCTGTTACGCAGCGTGCGGAAGCATGATTTAAGACCGGATGTCCGCGTTGTCCAGCGATCTGGCGAATTCCTGCGCCAGACCGTGACTGCGGTCCAGATGTGCGGCGAGCATCGACGAATTCTCCCGGGCCAGCCGAACAAGTTCCTCGTCCGAATACCTGGTGTCCAGTTTGAACTTGTTGCCCATGACGTGGCCGATCTGCTTCACGGTTCTGGCCTTGGCCAGACTGGAATGCTGCACGTGGCGCACGGCCAGTCCGCCCGCGTACACGCTGGGCATGGACGCGAGATTCGAGCGGATGTCGCGGTCCAGATCGTCGAACTGGGACGGGGTATAGCGCAGATCGAACGCCCCGGCGCGGCGCACGGCCTCCATGTTCACCAGATGGCAGCAGCCGCTCACGGAAAGACAGGGGCGCGCATAGGTGAACAGTCCGTTGTCCAGACCGCCCGCGCAATTGTCATGCACCTGCACCCGATTGGGCAGTTCCCCGGGCGCGGGCTCCTGCGGCGGCGTGGGGAACAGGTTGTAGTCCCCGGACTGCAAGCCGTAGGGCGTGCGGGCCGAAGTGATGCGGCATCCCACGGCCCCGGCCGAGGCGTGCAGGGACGCGGCCCCAAGCAGCCGACGCAGCCAATCCTCGGGCAACACCACGTCATCGTCCAGAAAAGCGGCCCATTGGCATTCCCGAACCTGCGGCAGGGAAAGCAGCCAGTTGCGCGCGGCAGGTGCGCCCACGTTGATGGGCAGGGTTTCCACATGAAAACGGTCCGCGCCGAAACGGTCCCGGGCCGTTGCCAGCACGGTCGGGGTATGGTCGTCGGACCCGTTGTCCAACGCGAAAATCCGGGCCTCGCCCAAGTCGCCTTGCGCAAGGCTTTCCAGCGTATCGGCCAGCAGGTCGGCCTTGTTCCACGAATAGACCAGAATCGCAGCCTGTTCCCGCCGGATGGGTCCGGCAACGGGCGCGGGCTCGGCCAGTTCCGCCAGTTTCAGGGTCAGGTTCGGGTGCCAGTGCATGCATTGCCAAAGCGCGACCAGCAGGGAAGCGCCCTGTTCGCGTTCCCCGGCCCGGAGCAGAAGTTCGGCTTCCAGATACGCACGCCAGCCGTTCCAGATCGCAGGGTCAATCTTTCTGACGAAATCGATGGCTTCTTCCGGCGGCAGGTAGTGAAATGCCCATTCCGCTTCCAACCGAATCTTGAGCGGAAGCAGGGATTCAGGCCATGAAAACGTATCCAGGGCAACCCGGCCCAATTCCGGCTTTCCGGTAAGCAGCAGATCGCGCCAGACCAGAGCCAGCCACGGCATCCCGGTATCCGAATTGGCCAGCTTGGCGGCCAGAAAACGCAGGATCAGGGAACGATCGCCCTCGGCCGCGAGTTCCTGCCATGCCGCAGCGGTTTCCTCGGGTACGGTCAGGCTGTTCAGGCGGGCGAACGATTCCACGACAATGCGTTCGGACTCCCGGGACAGAAACGGAAATTGCTGATGATAGTGGGCCAGTAGCACGCACATGTCCCTTTCCAGCGGATGGCTCGTCCATGCCCAAAGAGCCAGCGCCTGTCCCAGCGATGCGAACAACGGTTCGCTTGCCGCAGCATTGGAAAAGGCGTGGAGCAACCCTTTCTGTCTGTCCGGCTGTTCCAACCCGAGACACCAGCCCGGTACGCGGGCCTCCATGTCCGAAGGCCGGAAATTCGGTACCCGGGGGAGCGTTCGAAAAAGATCGGAATACGGCATGGCGGCTCCTGTCCGGGACGAATCAGGCCCGGGGAATGTCGTTGAAAATGATTTCCGCAGCCCTTGCCACGGCTCCGGGTTCGCCCACTTCCTTGCGCAGGGCGGCCAGTTCGCTTCGCACTCGGGAATATTCCGTGTCGTCGAGCCAGCTTTCGGCCAGCCGGGTCAGATTCTCCGCGCGCGCGTCCTCCTGAATGTTTTCCGGAAAGATTTCCCGGTTCATGATCAGGTTGGGCAGGGAGATGAACGGCACGTTGATGATCATTCTGCCAATGAACACGCTGAGTTTGGAAAGCTGATACGCAATGATGGCCGGGGTGCCGATGAGCGCGCATTCCAGCGACACGGTTCCGGACGCGGCCAGCACGAATCGGGCCTGACGAATGGCATGGTAGCGATCGTCCGGCTCCACAAGGTCCACGGGAATGTCGTCCGGCCAGAATTCGGCCAGCCGTTCCGGCTCCATGCCCGGAGCACGCACCAGACTGAAGCGCAGATTCGGATTGTTCCGGAGCAGGTTGCGGGCCGTGGCCGCGAACTCGGGCAGCAGGCTTGAGACTTCCCTGTTGCGACTGCCCGGCAGGATGGCGATGCGGTCCGCCTCGCGGGAAATCGTGTCCAGTTCGTCCAGCGGAATCTGGTCCATGAGCGGATGTCCGGCGTACTCCACGTCCATGTCGTATTTGCGGTAGAACGCCTTTTCGAACGGCAGGATGCAGATGAGCTTGCGCACGTTGTCGCGCAGAAATCTGGCCCGGCCCGAACGCCATGCCCAGAGCTGGGGACTGATGTAGTAATAGACCGGTATGCCGAGCTTGCGCGCAATCTTCACTACCCGGAAATGGAAGTCCGGGCAGTCCAGCAGGATGATGGCCCGGGGCCGTTCCTGCATGAGCGATCGCTTGATTTCGCCGAGCAGCCGAATGATGCGCGGCAACCCCGCGAGAATCTCGGTACCGCCCACCAGCGAGATGAGCTTCATGGAATGGCGCACGTCCACGGACTGCGCCTCCATGGCCGGACCGCCCATGCCCATGATCTTCAGGCCGGGATTCAGGTTGCGCAACTCGCGGGCCAGCAAAGCGCCGTACATGTCGCCGGACGCCTCGCCCGCCCCGATCCAGATCGGACCGTCAGGATTGGAATAATGCATGCCCAAGCATGTAGCCTGATTGCCGAAGAGGCGCAATGGGGATGCGGAGGCGGGGGCGCGGCTACGCGCCCTGAAGAGGGGGAGTTGCACCAGCACTGCCAGCCGTGCCGGGCGAAGCAATTCGCCGTAGACTGCGCGCCAGCTTGTTCAGTGAAGATTTCGCCCTTTCCGGGCGAGTTCCTTTTATATCAAGGCGGATAAAAGGAACTAAAAGCCGCCTTTTGGGGCCGCCCCGGCCGTGCGCGTTTCCTACTTGATCAAGGCTGTTCTGCCGTGCGTCCGCCACAGGAAAGGATGCCTTGATCAAAGGGAAACGGTGGAAGGTTGGCTAGGCCGAGGGAGCTCGTCACGCCCAGCACACTGTCCCCTTACTCAGACCGAATTTCGGCTCGCGAGGGCTTGGAACCAGTCGAGGCAACCGAAGCCGGGGCGATGCGGTTTCCGCAGGAAACGTCGCAATCGCCCGGCGGGAGGGCGCTACTGGTTCCTGCCCGAGGGAGTCGAGAGCACAGTGCAAAGGGGCTTTTTTTTCGTTTATTTTTTTGCCCCAACAAAAAAATGAACTCGCCCGGGAAGGGCGAAATCCTCACCTTGCAGGATGGCACGGCGAAGACGGCGCGGCTACGCGCCTTGAAGAGGGGGAGTTGCACCAGCTTGGTTACCCGTGCCGGGCGAAGCAATTCGCCGTAAACGCCTTACGAGCTTTTAAGGGGATGTTTCGCCTCCCCCGGCGACCTACTTTTGTTTCAAGGCGAACAAAAGTAGGCAAAAAAGCGCCTTTTATCGACCGCCACAGCCGTGCGCGTTTCCTACTTGATCAAGGCTGTTTTGCCGTGCGTCCGCCACAGGGACGGATGCCTTGATCAAAGGGAAACGGTGGGGAGTTGGTTGGGCCGAGGGAGCTCGTCACGCCCAGCACACTGTCCCCTTACTCAGACCGGATTTCGGCTCGCGAGGGCTTGGAACCAGTTGAAGCGACCGAAGCCGGGGCGATGCGGTTTCCGCAGGAAACGTCGCAATCGTCCGGCGGGAGGGCGCTACTGGTTCCTGCCCGAGGGAGTCGGGAGCACAGTGTAAAGGGGCTTTTTTTTCGTTTATTTTTTTGCCCCAACAAAAAAATGAACTCGCCCGGAAAGGGCGAAATCCTCACCTTGCAGGATCGCACGGCGAATACGGCGCGGCTACGCGCCTTGAAGAGGTGGGGCTGTACCAACTTGACGGGCCGGGCCGGGCGAAGCAATTCGCCGTATACTGCGCACCAACTTGATAAGGGAAGATTTCGCCCTTCTCGGGCGAATTACTTTTATTCCAAGGCGGATAAAAGTAATCAAAAGCCGCCTTTTGGGGCCGCCCCGGCCGTGCGCGTTTCCTACTTGATCAAGGCTGACCTGTTGTGCGTTTGCCGCAGGAACGGATGCCTTGATCAAAGGGAAACGGTGGGAGGTGGTTAGGCCGAGGGAGCTTGGTAGGGGCGAGGCGACTTCTCACGCCCAGCACACTGTCCCCTTACTCAGACCGAATTTCGGCTCGCGAGGGCTTGGAACCAGTCGAGGCGACCGAAGCCGGGGCGATGCGGTTTCCGCAGGAAACGTCGCAATCGCCCGGCGGGAGGGCGCTACTGGTTCCTGCCCGAGGGAGTCGGGAGCACAGTGCAAAGGGGCTTTTTTTTCGTTTATTTTTTTGCCCCAACAAAAAAATGAACTCGCCCGGAAAGGGCGAAATCCTCACCTTGCAGGTTGGCACGGCAAAGGTGGCGCGGCTACGCGCCCTGAAGAAGTGGGGCATGATTCCGTAATGCAAAAAAATCCTGTGAATACAAGTCATTGACTTGCCGTGTTGCCGCCCGTTGCCAAAACTTGCCAACCCGGGCTTGAGAAGGTAGGAATCGGGGCGCGAGATCAACCTTAACCGGAAGATATACAACCATGATGAAAGTAGCCGTTATCGGCCTCGGCTGGATGGGCCGGGTCCATTTGAGGAATTACACCGAGATGTCCGGCGTGGAAGTCGTGGGCATCGTGGACGTGGACAGCAACACCCTGAAAGAGGTTTCCGAGCAGTTCAACGTGCCTGCCTTCGAGACCGTGGAGCAGCTTCTGGAACACGATCTGGATGCGGTGAGCGTCTGCGTTCCCACCGTGCTGCATCACGAGATCGGCCTCAAGGTCATTGAAAAGGGCGTGGCCGTGCTCATTGAAAAGCCGCTGGCCGCTACCGTGGAGCAGGGCGAGGAGCTTGTTGCCAAGGCCGCTGCCGGAAACGTGCCGCTCATGGTCGGCCATGTGGAACGCTTCAATCCGGCCGTGGAACGCGTCAAGGAACTGGTGGGCGACGATGTCATCTCCATCCAGATCGAACGTGTCGGCCCGTATCCGCCGCGCATTCAGGACGTGGGCGTGATCAAGGATCTCGGTTCCCACGACATTGACCTCATTCGCTACATCACGGGTTCCGATTACAAGTCCGTGTACGCGGTGTGTTCCACTTCCATCGGCAAGCATGAGGACACGGCCCTGATCACTGCGGAGATGGAAAACGGCGTACTCGCCAACATCAATACCAACTGGGTGACCCCGTACAAGTCCCGCAAGATTCACGTGGCCTGCGAGTCCAAGTACATCGAGGCCAACCTGATCACGCAGGAAGTCAAGGAATTCTCCAGCTTCTCGACCTATGACAAGAGCTATTCGGTCCGCGAATGGCCGCTCATCTGGCGCGAACCCGTGCGTTCGGAACTGACCCAGTTTCTGGACGCCCTGCGCAATGGCACGCCCCTGCCCATCACGGGCGAGGACGCGCTCAAGGTGCTCAAGGTCTTTGACCGCATCTTTGCCTGCACCTGCTAGCGGTTCGCCGCATATTCGAAATGAAGAATCCCCTGTCCGGCAACGGGCAGGGGATTTTTTGTTCGAGGGAAAAGCGGGCTGTCAGGCGAACAGTTCCGCGTTGTAGCTCGATCGCACCCTCGGGGCGCAGAACATGTGGGGGATGCCTTTGGCCCTTCCGGCTGCGGTGTATTCGTCGAAGAACGGGGGCGGCACGTAGCGTTCCACGCAGGGATGTTCGCGGCTCGGCTGCATGTACTGGCCGATGGTCACGATGTCGCACTGCACGTCGGCCAGATCGCCGATGGTGCGGATGACATCGGAGTCGTTTTCGCCCAGCCCGACCATCATGCCGCTCTTGGTGCGGACGTCCGGGCATAGCTTCTTGGCGCGGCGCAATAGCTCAAGACTTTGCGCGTAGTCGGCTTTGGGCCGGATCGCGGGATACAGGCCGGGCACGGTCTCGATGTTGTGGTTCAGGATGTCCGGCCTGGAGTCCAGCACGGTTCGCAGGGCGGATTCGCTGCCCTGAAAGTCCGGGATGAGCACCTCCACGGTACAGTCGGGCACGACCTTGCGCACGGCATGTACACAGGCGGCAAAGTGCGCGGCCCCGCCGTCCGGCAGGTCGTCGCGCGTGACCGAAGTGATGACCACATGCTTGAGTTCCAGCCGCCGGGCAGCCTCGGCCACCCGTTCCGGCTCGTCCGGTTCCAGAGGTTCGGTCTTGCCGGGCGTGATGTTGCAGAACGCACAGTTTCGCGTGCACACGCTGCCCATGATCAGGAACGTGGCCACGTTTCTGGAAAAGCATTCCCACTTGTTCGGGCATTTTGCGGACTGGCACACCGTGTTCAGGCGCAGGTCGTCCACCAGTCCCGAGGTGCAGGCGAATTTTCTATCCTCGGGCAGCCTGATTCGAAGCCACGGCGGAATGCGCAAGGGCTTTCTCGAATTCGCGCTTGAAGACATTCTTGACTTCCTCCACGGAGATGTCGCGTCCGGCCTCGGCGGACAGCGAGGTGGGCGCGGCATCCGGGATGCCGCACAGGGTGATCATGTCGAACAGGCTCACGTCCCGGCTCACGTTCAGGGCCAGTCCGTGCCACGTGACCCAGCGTCGAACCCCGATGCCCATGGAACAGATCTTCCGGGTCTCGTCGATCCAGACCCCGGGATGTCCGGGCCTGCGCATCGTGGTCACGCCAAAGGCGGCACAGGTGCGGATTACAGCCTCTTCCATGTCGTGGAAGAACGCCCGGATGCCGCCGGGCCGTTTTTCCACGCGTATCACGGGATAGGCCACGAGCTGGCCCGGGAAATGGCAGGTGATGTTCCCGCCGCGCGCGGTTCGGGCCAGTTCCACGCCCTGAGTAAGCAGCGCGGCTTCGCTGATGCGCAGGTTCTCCGCACCGCCCTGACGGCCGTAGGTCACGACCCTGGGGTGTTCCAGCAGGAAGACCGTGTCCTCCTGTCTGTCGGCCATGACCGCTTCCAGCGTTGTTTTCTGGATGGCCTCGGCTTCGGCATAGGGAATCACCCCGAGATCGATGAACCGCATGTCTATTTCTTTGGTCCGGCCGGGGACGAGGTCGGCAGGATCAGGGCTCCGGATTTCCGGTCGGTTTCGGGATGCTCCGGCCAATTCGCCTTGGTCAGTCTGCCCGGGAACAGGGTGGGCGTGGTGGCACCGCGATAGCCCAGCAGGGTCAGGCCGCGGTCCGAGCATGCGTACTGGCCGCGGCCTTCCGGGATGGGAAAAGCCTCGGACACGGTGCGCACGCCGCCGGAAAGTTCGCCTTCGCGGGACATGTACAGAAAGTTCATGGTGGCGTTGCGTTTGCCCAGTCGTGCGCGTTCCGAAAGGTCGCGCAGCCATTCCGGTGCGGTCTTGACCATGAAGTTGAAATGGCACCACGCTTCCTTGCCCTGACCCGCCATGGGGCACGGTTCGGCGTGCGGACAGGGCGCGAGCGGCAGCAGGCCCTGCTCCATGAGCGCGGTGCGGAACAGGTCCAGAATGTGCGCGGTCTGGCGCACCCCGGTCTCGATGATCAGTACCTTGCCGTCCGGCTTGACGGTCTCGGCCATGCGTCGGGCGATTCTGCCCGTCTGTGCCTCGTCCCTGCCGGTCCAGACCAGTTCGTTCAGGGCATTGGCCGAAACCAGCAGGTCCGCGTTGCCTGCGATGCGGTCCGAGAACAGTCCCTTTACGGTCTTGATGCGCCATGGCGAATCCTTGCCTGCGAGCTGGCGGAAGATGTCCAGCCCCATGTGCATGGGCTTGGGCGAACGGTCCACGCAGGTGAAGTTCAGCTTGCGCGTGCGCAGTTCGGGCCGGGAAATCCACAGGGCGAGAGGCACGGTCAGCGGGCCGGATCCGAGGTCCACCACATGGCCGCCGTCCGGAACGTCCAGACCAAGCCCCGGGAACAGGCGTGACTGGCGGTACAGGTTCCACGGCAGAAAATAGTAGAGGTACGCGGACAGGAAGTTTGCCTCGGTCATGTAGTTCTTGCGCGCGCCTCGGGATTCCGAGGTCATGGCCCGGGACATGTCCCGGATGTCGTAGGGCAGGGACTGCCAGTGCTTGCTTTTGAGCGGTACGGCTTTTTTCAGCACCAGTCCGAAGTTTTCCAGAGCCTGTGCGGTCTGGTCGTCGAGTTCAGGAAAAAGGGGATCAATCCACATAGATGAAACGCATCCTTTGCAGGTAGCGGGCCCCGAACTTCGGGTCCGAGGCCAGGTCCAGGGCGCGGACGGTTGCGGGAATGGATTCCAGCCACGCCCGGGCGGCGGAATCCGTCAAAAGTCGTTCAGTCCCGGCAAGGGAGGTGTTGCCCGCCTTGCGGGCCAGTGCGCGGGTGCCGGGGGGCAGAAAGCCGAGCTGTTCCAGATCGGCTACGGAAACATGTTCTCCAAGCGCTCCGGCCAGATGAATGGCGGCCAGATCGGACACGGACAGTCCGGCCCGGTCCAGCAGGGCGGAGAGCGCTAGGTTGAAGGCCGCCTTGACCTTGAGGATTTCCTCCACGTCCGAACCCGGCAGGTACAGCCCGTCCGCGACATGGAATGCGGGTTCCCCGTCCCGCGTGGTCAGTTTCGCGGCCAGTCGGGCCGCGAGCGGAGTCGAACCTGAGGCAAACAGCCCCTCGGTGTCAAGCACGCCGTGCTGTCGGAGAATGGAGCACAGGGAAAGATATCCGGTTCCGGTCATGCCCGGCCTGTCGGTCCGGCCCTCCAGTCTTCGGGGTACCAACCCCTGTGGAGCGAGCGTGAATCCGGTCACGGCTCCGGGCGATGCGGTCCGGCCGAAGCTCAGTCCCACGCCCTCCAGTGCCGGGCCGAGTGGCACGCTGGCGCACAGCCGTTCCTCCGGCGACAGGGCAAGAATGAATTCGCCGTTGGTGCCCATGTCCGCCAGCACGAACGGATACGTTGCCTTTTCGGCATATTCCACGGCCACCAGTCCGGCGCTCAGGTCAGCGCCCACGAACGGGGCCAGCAGCGGCGGGATCAGGGCAGGGGGCAATCCGTTTGCGATCTCGCGCGAGTCTCCGCCAGCATAATTCAGTCGGTACGGGGCATGGCTCAGGCCGTCCACGTCCAGATTCAGCAGGATGTACGTCATGGCCGAGTTGCCGGACACGGCCATGGATTCGCACGGGCCGCCAAGTTCCCGTTCCAGTTCCCGGCATATTTGATTCAGCCGGTCCGTGACCAGCGCGGAGAGCGTGGCGCGGCCTTGCGGTTCCCTTGCCACGGCGAGTCGGGACATGACTTCGCTGCCCAGACCGATCTGGGGATTGAGTTCCGATCCGGTTGCCACGAGTTTGCCATCGGCCAGAGCCGTCCAGTGAATGCTGGTGGTGCCGAGGTCCACGGCCAGAGCGAACGGTCCGGCCTTTTGGGTCACGTGTCTTTCGACTCGTGCGCGGATCGGATTCGGCAGTTCGATTTCGCACGCGTTTGCCGGATGCAGGCAGGCCAGTCGCCAGCCATCACTCACCGCGTTCCGACCGAGCTTTTTCAGTTCTTCTGCCACCGGAGGCGGAGCATCCGACAGGAATCGCACTCGGCACAGCCCGCATTTGCCCAGTCCCGAGCACAGGGGCACGCCCTGCCACAGGCCCGTGAGAAACACGGCCCGCGCCAGAGAATGTCCGGCATGGGATTCGGCTGCGACGGTCTGCCCGTCATGCGTTCGGATGTGAATGGTCATGGTTGTTATCGGCAATGCGCCGTCTCTCTGAATAGCCTATGCCCGGTTGATTGAATAGCTTTTAACATTGACGTGAAAGGGGAGTTTTTTTAATAAGCAGCAAGTGTTGGTTATTTTTAGTTAAAGAGTGGAAAATGAAGAAGCAAGTTTATATCCATATTGGCATGCCTAAGACTGGATCAACATCAATCCAGCATTATATATATTTAAATCGAGAAAAAATGGCAAGGAGGGGTGTTTTTTATGATGTCGGTGAAAGGCAAAAGGAATCTCATGCACACCTGATTTCAGAAAGCAACAATGGCTTTTTGGAAATAGCTGGACTTGGATGTCAAGAAGCTGCGTGGAAGCGTTTGTTGAAAAAAGCCAATCATAGTAACTGTGAAAAGATTGTTGTCAGCAGTGAATTGTTTTCTGCTTACGTCAACAATTATTTTATTACGGAGGAAAGTGTTCAGTTAATTAAAGGGGCTGTACCAGATAACTAGCCCATATGCTTCTTAACCCACTGTCTCAACTGTTTAAGTTGGCTTCGCGGATTGCTGTTGTTAAAACGCCACTCGCATTCCTTCAAAAAGAGATGGAAATGCTTGGTCGGAATGCCGTTGAATTTTCTCATGTGACGCTTGGCCTGGTTCCAAAAGTTCTCAATCCCATTGATGTGATTCTGGCTGTCGGCGAACAGCTTGGAATGGTTGATCCTGAAGTGCTTGAACTCGGACACATCAAGGACATTGTAGCCGTACCAGCAATCTGAGTAAACGACGCTGTCGGGCTGAATCTTCTCTTGGATAATCGGCATCAACGTTTTGCCCTTGGCGTCGGGAATCACCTGTGTGTATACCTTCCCGCCTCTTTTAAGAATTCCGAACACCGGCACTTTCCCTGCGGCCCCACGACCACGTTTGCCCTTTCGTCTGCCGCCGAAATAGCTTTCATCAACTTCAAATTCGCCGAAAGCCATTCCTTCGCTGGACTCTTCTTCGGCTATAATTTCACGAAGCCGGTGAAAATAGTACGCAGCCGTTTTGAAGTTCACACCGACCAGATCAGCGGCACATCGTGCTGTTGTCCCAGCTACAAAATGCTCAATCAAACGGAGCTGCTTCTTGCGATCTAAACGGCTCTTTCGCATTGCCATACCGATACCCCAACGGAGTTATCTGGTACAGCCCCTAATTAAAAAGTTACTGAAGGGATGTATTGTCAAGGTTATATGCTATGTTCGCCGTCATGATTTATGGCTAAATTCTGCTTGGTTAGAAGCCATTCAGAATGCTCAAATTGGAAGGACCTGGAGTTCTATTGAGAACGTAGGTTATCTTGGTGTGTTGAACAGGTGGGCTGAATGCTTTGGAGACGAGAATGTGGAAGTTATTCCTTTCGAAAAAGCAACCTTTTCTTCTTCTTCCTTGATAGCGACTTTTTTTAATGCCATTGATGAAAAAATATACCCGGAATATCAGCTCAATAGTATGAAAAATGTATCACCTCGGGGTGAGTTTTTCAAAGCTTCATTTTTTTTCTATCAGCTGTACGGTGCAGGTCTTTTAGAAAGGAAAGATTTGGAAGCATGTTGTTCCATTGTACGGAGAATGCCTAAAGAAATTTGGCCACAATACTCAGTTAATATTTTGACTCCAGAGCAACAACGACATTTTATCGAAATAAATCAGGGCGAATATGAAGAGATTGCTAACCGGTTTGTTCCGGAAAGCAATGGAGTACTTTTTCATGATTCTGTTGTTATTGATGAAAAAGGTGGCGACATGTCCATGACTTCAGAAAATTTGTTTCTTGCTTCTTTTGTTTTGCAGAAGACGAATCTTCGTAAAATTGAACGCCTTGAACAAAAGATGTTGCGAAACCAATTGCGTCGTTTTTGGGGAAAAATGAAGTTGCGGTTAGGAATGAAATAGTTGGTGCTTCCTACCCGCGTTGCAGGCGTTGCATGGCGTCGGAGAGGTGGTCGAGCCAGATCTGGACGAGCTGGTCGTATTCGCCGGCGCCCTTGAGGATGGCTTCGCAGTGGATGCCTGCCTGTTCGAGTCGGCTTTTCCAGCTTTCCGGGTGATCGCCGACCATGTCTTTGGCCGCGTGCCAACCTGCGCCGAACAGGAAGGGCAGGAGATGGGCGCGGGTGATGTTCTGTCTGGCGAGCCGGACGAGGATGTCGTCGATGCCGGGTTCGGCTTCGAGCGCGCCCACGTGCACGGACGGGTCGTGTTCCTGAATGGCGGCGTGCAGGGCTTCGTAATAGGCGTTGCCCGGGTGCATGGTGCCGTGTCCCATGAAGATGACGGCCTCGTGGCTGGTGTTGCACTGGGGCACGAGTTCGGCAATGGCTCTGGCCACGCGTTCCACGCCGCGTTCTCCGGCCACGAGCGGAAAGCCGACCTCCACGCGTGTGAATCCGCCCTTGCGCAGCATGAGGTCGTTCGCCAATGACAGCAGTTCGTGGTACTCGCTGCCCGGAATGATGTGCAGGGACTGGATGACGGCATGGGTCACGCCTTCGTCGAGCAGGCGGTCCAGTGCCTTGGGCACGGAGTCCGCTTCCTGTCCCTGCTGTTTCATGTGGCCGCGCACGGTGCGGGAGGTGTAGGCCAGCCGGACCGGAACGCCCGGGAACGACTGGCGCACCCGAGTGGCTATGTGATCCAGCGAGGCCACGGCCTTTTCGTGGCGGGAACCGTATGCGGCGAGGACAATGGCTTGCTTCATGGCTGTTTCTTGACCAGTACGAGGGAAAAGTAGTGGGGCCGGGCCGGGGCGTCCCTGATGTCCATGACCACGGATTCCCCTTCCATGCCCAGCCGGGAGACCAGAACGGTCCTGTCGCCCAGCCGCAGTTTTTCCAGCAGGGACCGAATTTCGTCGAAGTTCTTGTATGCCTTCAGGATAACGGCATTGTCTGCTGCGTCAAGCTGGGATTCGAGCCGCTGCATGTCGGCCACGCCCGAGGTCACCAGCAGGCTCTGGCTGGATTCCGCGAGAATGAAGCCCACCTTGGCTGCGGCTGCGTGAAAGGACGTGATGCCCGGAATGATCTGCACGGGCAGTGACGGGTCCAGATCGAGCAGGGTTCGGTGCAGGTAGCCGAATGTGGAATAGGTCAGGGGATCGCCCAGCGTGAGAAAGGCCGCGTTTTCGCCCTTGCGCAGGGATTCGGCCACGATGGCCGCGTTCTTGTCCCATGCGGCCTGAAGTTCGGCCTTGTCGCGCGTCATGGGGAAGCCGAGCTGTTCCACGCGCACGTCCTTGCGCAGGTGCGGCCCGGCAATGGACAGGGCCGTGGAGTAGTCGTTCCTTGTGGAGGCTGCGGCAAAGATCACGTCCACGCTGCCGAGGACGCGTACCGCCTTGATGGTGAGCAGTTCCGGGTCGCCGGGGCCGACTCCGATGCCGTACAATGTGCCGGTCTGGTTCATGTATGGGTATCCTTGCGCCCGGAAGTGCCGGGCTGAGTATTGTGAATTGTTGTGGCCGGGGCGTCAATCCCGGGTCGGGTACAGAAGTGCGCGTACGGTCCGTATGCCGTCCAGCAGCCGGATCGTGGGTCGGGAAACCAGCCGTTCGTCAACAAGATGCACCCGGCCGTTTTGCACGGCCAGTATTGTTCCGAATCCGGGCTCGTCAGCAATGGTTCGTGCGTCTACCCGGTTCATGGTGCCTGTCTGGGCCAGATACACGTCAATGGCGTGCCCTTTGGCCAGAATCCGTTCCTTGCCGTATTCCGCAATGTTGGTGTTGTGCCGGGGAATCGCATCGCTTGCCGTGTTCACGCCGCCTGCCGCGTCCAGTACCAGCATGGGCATGGAGCCGGGCGGGAACGTGGCGAGTTTGCGGTGGATGGACTCGAAAAACACGCGGGGGCGGTCTGCCTGCGGGATGGTCGCGGTCTGCGTTCGGGCCTTGTTCAGCCCTGTACGGAAACGGTCGATCATGGTGCGCGCCTGTCTTTCGCGGCCGGAGAGCCGTCCGAGATCAAGCCAGTAGTCGTACATGTCGTCCAGACTGCCGGGCTGCAGGGCAATGACCGTGATTCCGGCCTGTTCCAGAGCCGCGCGCAGTTTGGGATGGGCCCGGGCATGCATGGGCCGCATCAGCACGAGGTCGGGCCGGGCTGCGAGAAAGCGTTCCACCCCGTCCCGTGCCGAGAATACGGGCTTTTGCAGGGCCGCTGCCGGATGATCCTCGTTGCGCGAGACGCCGATGATCTCCCGGTCCAGCCCGAGGGAGAACAGGTTCTCCGTGTGCGCGGCATACAGGGAGATGATGCGTGTGAACGGGCGGTCCCATGTGACGGAAAGGCCGGTGTCGTCCGTGATGGTCTGCTGGGCCCGAGCCGGAGCGTACAGGCAGAGCAGGAGCGACAGAAGTGCGGCGAGTCGTTTCATCAATGGCGAATCCTTCGATATTCCAGACTGGGCGCATTGGTGAACGCGCTGTGTCCCACGCGGGCTTCCACGTTGAATACTTTGCGGATCGCGTCCGGATTCAGCACGGTTTCGGCCGGACCCTGTGCATGGATTCTGCCGTGCGAGAGCATGGTGATCTCCGCACAGAACGTGGCGGCCAGATTCAGGTCGTGCAGCACTGCAATCACGGTCTTTCCCTTGTTCCGGCACAGGTCGCGCATGTGTTCCAGACAGGCGAGGGCGTGGCGCACGTCCATGCTGGAGGTGGGTTCGTCCAGCAGGAGCAGGGGCGTATCCTGCGCCAATGTCCGGGCCAGCACGGTGCGCTGTCTTTCTCCGCCCGAAAGGTCGGTCAGGGGCCGGTTTGCCAGATGGGCCACGTCCATGACGCGCATGGCGTTGTTCACGGCCTTGGTATCCTGATCGGAGGGGCCGGAAAAGCGGGGGATGTGCGGATGACGGCCCATGAGCACGGTTTCCCGGACCGTGAACGGGAAGTTGAAGGCGAATTCCTGCGGAGCCAGTCCGGCCAGCAGCGCGTATTCCCGGCGGGGCAGGGTGCGTGCGTCGCGCCCGGCCAGCATCACTGTGCCGGATACGGGCGCAAGGTTCCCGGCCAGCAGGTCCAGCAGGGTGGACTTGCCGCTGCCGTTCGGTCCGACAATGCCGTGCAGGGTTCCGGCCGCAAGGTTCAGGTTGATGTCCTGAAGCACCGGGGCGTCGGCATAGGCAAAGGATGCGTTGCGCAGGCTGACTACGAAATCAGGCATGATGTCTCCGGGTGCGGCTGCGGATGAAGAGCCAGCAGAACACCGGGCCGCCGATGAGCGCGGTGAGCACGCCGATGGGCACTTCGTGAGGCAGCATGGCGCGGGACACGGTATCCGCCACCAGAAGCAGGGCTGCGCCGCCCAGTCCGGACGCGGGCAGAAGCCAGCGGTTGTCCGGGCCGGTGATCAGGCGCATGAGATGGGGCATGATCAGTCCCACGAAACCGATGATTCCGGACACGGACACACAGACCGCACTGATCAGGGATGCCGTGGCCAGCAGCACAAGCCGGGTGCGGGCCGTGTTCACGCCCAGCGAGCGCGCAGTGCGTTCGCCCAGACTCATGATGTTCAGGTCGCGGGCAAGCAGCAGGCAGATCAGGAATCCGGCCAGCCCCACCAGTCCGGTCAGGGCTGCGTCAGTCCATGTCCGGGCCGTGAAGCTGCCCATGAGCCAGAACACGATGGCCGAGACGCGCTCGTCCGCAAGATACTTGATGAAACTGATGCCTGCGGACAGGATTGCGGCCACGATCACCCCGGCCAGAATCAGGCTGGACGGAGAGAGTGCGGAATCCCTGCCAGCCATGGCCAGCACCAGAAACAGGGTGGCCGAGGCCCCGGCAAAGGCCATGACGCAGAGCGTGGACGGTCCCAGAAAGGACAGGCCCAGCAGGATGGACAGAGATGCGCCGAATGCGGCCCCGGACGACACGCCCAGCGTGAACGGGTCGGCCAGCGGGTTCAGCAGGATGGACTGGAACACGGTTCCGGCCACGGCCAGCCCGAAACCCACGGACAGGGCCGTGAGAATGCGCGGCAGCCGCACGTCCAGCACCACGCTGGCATGCAGGCCGGAAACGTCCGCCCCCCGCGCCCAGTCCGCGAGCGCGCCGAGCACTTCCGCCGGAGACACGGGGATGAATCCCATGCCCGTGGCAGCCACGGCCAGAAAGGCCACGGCCAGCGCCAGCAGAAGGAGGCAGAGCCCGTTGCGGCCGGGCATGCGGGAGGCGGTTTTCGTCATGTGTCGAGTCCTATTCGGCCATGGCGTCCCTGAGATGGCGCACGTAGATGTCGGCCCACGCGTCGATCATGCCAAGGCCGCGCAGTTCGGTCTTCACCGAGAATCCGGCCTTTTCCAGCATGACCTTCCATGCGTCGTCCTCGTCCCCGGCCATGTCGTTGGAGGCGTGGTCGCCCGCCACGATCATGAAGGGCTTCATGAGCACCTTCCTGTTGCCGGACGCCTTGAGCTGCTTCAGCATTTCGTCGAAGCCCGGAAAGCCTTCCACGCAGCCCACGAATACGGGGTAGTCGTATTCCGCCTGCATGGCGGCCTGGAATTCCGCATAGATGCCCGTGGAAAAGAAGTCGTTGCCATGGCCCATGTAGACCAGAGCCGCGCCCATTTTCCCGGCTTCGGCCACGTCGCCCTTGAGGGCCTTGGTCGCAGCGGCGATGTCCTCGGCATACGGGTGGGCCACGCCGGGCATGCCCAGAGCGGGACGGCCCACCACGATACACTTGAAGGGCTTGTGCTGCGGTTTGAGCGTGGAGATGGAACGCAGACCCGCCACCATGGTCAGGGTGTCGTGGAACTCCTCGCCCGCGAATACGTGCATGGATTGCACCGCGATGTCGGTGTAGCCTTCATCCTGAAGGTCGGCGATGGTGGCCAGCGGCGTGCGCACGAAGAGTACGTCTTCCGGAATGCCGGGGTTGGCCTTTTTCCATGCCTCGTCGGACCGGCGTTCCTGCCATATCCTGCGGATGATGTTCGAGGTGAAGGCCAGCTTCACGGGCGTGCCGGGGTTGGCCTTGGCCACCTTGTCGCGGATGTGCAGAATGGATTGCAGCGCCTCGGGATAGCTGGTGCCGAATGCGGTGAGGACAATGGCCTGCCTGCCGGTTTCGGCCTTGGCGTGTCCGGCCGTTGCCGGGGCGGCGAGCAGGAGCATGGCCGCGAGAATCGGGAAAAGGGTGAGCGCACAGATGCGCGACCTGTAACGGAGCATGATGCTTCCTCCCTGATTGGAGGGCTTGTTTGCGGGATACAAAAATCCCTTCCCCGCTGTGCGGAGAAGGGGTTCCGTATTTGTCCCTTCGAACGTGTCCCGGACGGCAAAAGCCCTCGTTGCCTCCGAGCGAACCATTGGTCGGCCTTCAGGCAGGTCTTCCGGCTGGCCCCTCCTGCGCCGCCTTCCCGGGGTGGCCCAGTGGCATGATGGCGAGGATTCGCGGGGCGTCACGGCGGCGGGTCCGCTCCCGATTCGCACGGGATTCCCTATCAAGTCCGATGGACACCTGAATTGTCACAGGTTCTAGGCGCAGTGGTGCAGTCGTGTCAAGACGATTGGAGCCGGGTGCGGACGTGCGGCAGGAGGCCGGGTCAGGCGTTCCGGTTTTCCCGATGAATGCGGTCCTGAAAGTTCTGAAGCAATTCCTCGGTGTTGATGACGAGTGCGTCGGATTCACCCATCATGCCGTAGCCCAGAATCGGGATGTCGAACACTTCTTCCACGGGCACGGTGAATCCGGTGATGACCACCTGCTGCTGGCGGAGCACTTCGTCCACCAGAATGGCGGCCTTGTATTCGCCCACGCGGACCACCACGGCCTGAGCCAGCTGGATGTCCTCCACCTCGGCGGTCAGGCCGAGCAGGTCGGCGAGTCTGAGCAGGGAATGGACCGAGCCGCGCACGTCCACGGTTTCGCGGCCGTCCGGCAGTTCCACCACCTCGTTCAGCTTGGGCATGTAGATTTCCACCACGTCCCGGCTCGGGATGATGAACACGTCGCCGCCCACCTTGCAGACCAGTGCGTCCACGATGCCTTCGTTGGCCGAGCGGTCCAGCGGAATGCTGATGGTGAACTCCGATCCCTTGCCCAGTTCGCTGGATATTTCCACATCGCCGTCAAGGGATACGCGGATGGCATTGACCACCGCATCCATGCCCACGCCGCGGCCGGACACATCCGTGATCTTTTCCGCAGTGCTGAATCCGGATTGGAGCACGAACTGAAGGATTTCCTCTTCGGAATATTCGGCCCCGACCTCGGCAATGCCCTTTTCCAGCGCCTTGTTCAGAATGCGTTCCGGGTCCATGCCCTTGCCGTCGTCCTGAACCGAAATGTACGCGTATTCCCCCTTGCGCCAGGCCGACAGAGTGACGTGGCCGATTTCGGGCTTGCCTGCGATCTTGCGTTCGTCCGGGAGTTCCAGACCATGGTCCACGGCGTTGCGCAGCAGATGGACCAGAGGCTCGTTCAGGCTCTCCACGATGGTCTTGTCCAGAGGCAGTTCCTCGCCCTTGACCTCGAAGTCCAGCTTCTTGCCGATCTTCTGGCTCAGACTCTTCACCAGTCGATGCATGGGCATGAAAATCTGCTTGAGCGGCACCAGTCGAATGGCGTCCACTTCCTTCTGGAGCTGGCTGATCACGTTGTCCAGTTCACGCAGGCTGGCTGCCACCTGATTCATGTTCTGAGCGCCGCCCTGAGCAATGACCGCGTAGGTGACCATGAGCTTGCCCACCAGTTCGATGACCCGGTCAAGACGGTCCGTGGGCACGCGGATGGAGGATATGGCCTGTGGGGCAGGAGCCTTGTCCGGCTTGGCCGGGGTCTTGGCCTGTTCCGCTGGTTTGGCTTCGGGCTGCATCGGTTCGGGTTCGGGCTCCGGTTCCGGAACGGGCATGTCCGCGGTTTCCTCGGCCATGTCCTCTTCCATGCCCATTTCCTTTGCCATGGCCGCCATGCCGGCCATGTCCTCGCTCGGGGCTTCCGCTTGAGGTTCTTCCACGGGGGCGGACTTTGCTGCCGGGGCCTGTTCCTCCACCACGTCGCCCTTTCGGAGCAGGCCGGAAATGGCGTACAGAAAACGCTTGTGCGCCTCGCATACGTTGAGGCAGGCCGTGACGATTTCGTCGTTGACCGGGGTGATCCCGTCGATCAGCATGTCCAGAACCGCGATGAGCTGGGCGGAATTCAGGCGCATGTGCGACAGGCCAAGCGCATCGAGTATTTCCCCGATGCCCTGGCCGGTTTCCGCCACCTTCAGGACTCGTTCCTGCAATTCCTCAACGCATTGGTCGATGCTCTCGCGCATGCTGTCCTCTTATTGGGTCGTGAAAAAGGCTTCTTCGTCGGGATAGACGGTGATATCCCTGTCGTATCCCCATTGGTACAGGGTCTGCTTGCAGTCCGGGTTCACGTTGAACGCGCCTATGTGAAAGGTGACGCCCATGGTGGAAAGCATGGCCCAGGCCGACGAGCCGAAGGACAGGACATGGGCCATGTCCAGCAGGATGGTGTCCCCGGGTTCCACGGAAAGAATCTCGGACACGATCATGTCCCGGTGAACCTTCAGGTGGATTCGCTTGTCCTGGATGCGCAGAATATGCACGTCGCCCCTGTGCTCCACCTCCACTCCGGCGAGGACCACCTCGGCTTCGGACTGGGCTGGTGTGGAGGCGGTCAGGATCAGGCCGAGCACTTCCTCCTGCTCCTCGCGGTCCGTGTCTCCGTCCCGGAGCATCTCCAGAACCTGAAAGATCATGTTCACGGAACGGGAGAGCAGGGTGATGTTTTCGGAGGTGTGTTCCACTTCTCCGGCCTGCACCTTCTTGAGAAAGTCCTCGACCTTGTGGGTGAAGCCCGAGGCTTCCTCGTATCCGGCCATGAATCCGGTCACGCCCTTGATGGTGTGCAGGGGGCGCGCGAGTATCTCGATGCCCTGTCCGACGTCGCCGGAATCGAGCAGTTCGAGTCCCTCCATGACCTGGGGATAGTACTTGTCGTTCACCTCGGAAAAGAATTCCTCGACCATGGGGTCGTCAGTCATTCCCGCACCCGCCTATTTGTTGAGCAACCCGAGTTTTTCCAGTTCCGTGTAGAGCTTGTCCTTGGCCACGGGCTTGACGATGTAGGCCGAGGCCTCGCCGTCGTAGAAGGATTTGATCACGGTCTGCGGATCATCAAGGGCCGTGGTCATGATGACCTTGACCTTGGGCTTGAGTCCGCCCGCGTCTTCCATTTCCCGAATCTTGCGCAAGGCCTCGATGCCGTCCACCTCGGGCATCATGATGTCCATGAGGATGAGGTCGTAGGGTGATCCTTCCTTGTGCGCCAGACGAAACGCTTCCACGGCCTCGCGACCGTTGACAACGATGTCCACCTCGAAAAGGGTCATGAGAAAGGACCGCAGTACCTTTCTGCTCAGAAATTCATCTTCAACGATAAGTGCCCGCATAGCCCCGTCCCTGTGTGTTGCAGGAAATTTCCCATGATTACCTTTTCATTCTGGTATCCAATGGAAAACCTTGTCAATAAAACCTTGAAAAAAATAATCGATATCCTTGCCTGATTACGGATGATCATGTACCAAGCCGCCCATGCTCAGAGACATTTCCGAACACCGCAGGCAGCGTATCCTGAACGTGCTGAAACGGCGCCAGAAGGATCTGACCCTGGTCATGGACAACATTTGGGACCCGCACAATGTTTCCGCAGTCCTCCGCAGTTGTGATGCCTTCGGCGTTGCAAGGGTCAATCTGTACTATACCACGGCCCAATGGCCGAATCTGGGCCGGAAGACATCGGCCTCGGCCAAGAAATGGGTGGATCGCGTCCGTCACGACGACGGTCCGGCCATGATTCGCGAACTGTGCGAACAGGGGTGCCAGGTCCTCAAGACCGGGTTTTCCGAAACCGCGCGTCCGGTCATGGATTTCGACTTCACCCGGCCCACGGCCGTGATTCTCAGCAACGAGCACAGCGGGACTGCTCCGGAGCTGTCCGAGCTGGTGCCTGACGAAGTATACATCCCGATGCAGGGGATGGTCCAGAGCCTGAATGTGTCGGTTGCCGCCGCACTGATTCTCTACGAGGCGTTTCGTCAGCGCCATGCCGCAGGCATGTTCGATTATCCGGATTTCTCCGAGGAGGAACTGGAGGAGAAGTTCCGGGAATGGTCCTGGCGCTGACTTCGGCGCACGGGAATGCTGCGGACCATTAGTATTTTGCGTTTCGGTATTGAAACCTGACGCATCCGGCTGTATACAGTTGCCGGATAACAGGCTGCTCCAGAAAGGCCCGAATGCGGCGATGCAGCGGAAAAGCATGCCGGCCGCACCCTGGCCCTGATTCCTTCCGCAGCCCGACATTCGAATCTTTTTGCGCAGCCTGTGGTTTTTGCAGGCAGAACAACACTAGCCGCCTGGAGGGTCGCGGTGCACGAAATACTGAAAGCGCTGAATGCCGGGGAAGCCGTCATTTATCCCACGGAAACGCTCTACGCCATCGGGTGCGACGCGTACAACGTCGAAGCCGCGAACAAGGTTGCGGAAATCAAGGGGCGCTCCAAATCCAAACCCCTGCCGCTCATCATCGGCGGGCTGGACATGCTGCGGCTCGTCACCGACCATGCTCCCGAGGAGATGGTCTCCCTGGCCCGGGCGTTCTGGCCCGGTCCCCTGTCCATTCTGGTCAAGGCCAGGCCCGAATTGCCGGACATCGTGTCCGATGCGGACGGGTACACCTCGGTCCGCTGGTCCGGGCATCCCTTTGCCAGCGAACTTTCCCGCCGTCTGAAGCGGCCCGTGGTGGCCACCAGCGCCAATCTGAGCGGCAATCCTCCGGCCGCCGTGCCCGAAGCCATTGATCCGGAACTGCTCGCCATGTGCGGCGCAGCGTATCTGGATCCGCCGTGGCCCCGGGGCGGCAAGGCTTCGTCCGTGGTTCGCGTGCTTGGGCCCACCAGCCTGAAACTGCTTCGCGAGGGGGCCGTGAGCCTGAAGAAGCTCTGCGACAAGGGCTTTGCCGTCACTTTTTCCTGATGCCGCACAACACAATGGCTTGCAGAGCCGGGACCGGACGCGTGTGCGTCGGGTTCCGGTTCTTTTCGTGGATTCGCACGTGAATTCCGGGCAGGTGTTCGTCTTTTTATAACCTGCTGTTCAAGAATTCGCCGACAGGCTATTCTGCATGGGAATCCCAGGAGGGAAAGCATGCGGTACGAGCCCGGAAAACCCGATCTTCCGATCATCCTTCTGGTGGAGGACAGCAGGTCCATTGTCGCGGAACTGGAGCGGAGACTTGCCGTTTCCGGCCGTTTCGACGTGCGGACTGCGGAAAGCCTTGCCCAGGCCCGGACCTTGGCGCTTGCCTTTCAGGATCGCATCTTCCTCGCCATACTCGATCTGATCCTGCCGGATGCGCAGGACGGAGAGATCGTGCCCCTGTTCTGCGACATGGGCATTCCTTCCCTTGTCTTCACTTCGGACTTCAATGAAACCACCCGGCAGCGCGTGATGTCCTCGGGCGTGATCGATTACGTGGTCAAGGACAGTTTTGCCGTGGACATGCTCCTTGAATACGTGGAGCGGCTGTTTCGCAATCGGGACGTGACCGTGCTCGTGGTGGATGATTCGGATTCCTCGCGGCATTCCATGACCGGGCTGCTGCACCGCCAGATGTTCCGCGCCGTGGTGGCCGAGGATGCGGAAGGCGCGCTGGCTGCGCTGGATGCGGATTCGTCCATTTCCGTGGTGCTGGTGGATCAGGAGATGCCGGGCATGAAGGGCGTGGAACTGACCTCGGTCATACGCAAGCGGTTTCCGGCCCGCCCTCTTTCCCTGATCGGGGTGTCCCATCTGGATGATCCGCTTCTTGCGGCCCGGTTCATCAAGGCCGGGGCCGACGATTTTCTTTCCAAGCCGTTCGAGGCCGAGGAATTCAACTGTCGCGTGACCCATTCGGCCCAGATGCTGGAACAGGTGGCCGAACTCCGGGAACTCGGGGAGTTGCGGAACCGTTTTCTGGGCATGGCTGCCCACGACCTTCGCAGCCCGATCAACGGGATTCACGGGTTTTCCAAGATGCTCATGGAAGGGCTGTGCGGCGAACTGAACGAGGATCAGCGCGAGGTCATCGAGTACATTCATACTGCCAACCGCCACATGAACAGCATGGTCAACGATCTGCTCGACATCTCGGTGATCGAGTCCGGCCAGCTCAAGCTGCTTCGGCGCGAGCAGGACTTCACCCGCATGGTCGAGTTCCGGCTTCGCGTCCACACCGTGGGAGCGCGACAGAAGAACATCAGACTGGAACAGGAATTCGAGCCATTGCCCGAATTCCTGTTCGATGAACGCCGGATGGGGCAGGTCGTGGACAACCTGCTGTCCAATGCCCTGAAATTCTCTCCGGCCGGTGGCACGGTTCGGGTTTCGCTGCATGGTGAGGGGGCAGACCTTGTCTGTTCCGTGTGTGATCAGGGAGAGGGTATCCCGCCCGGCGAGGAGGACAATCTGTTCGCGAGTTTCGGCAAGACCAGCGTGCGGCCCACGGCCGGGGAGTCCAGTACCGGACTGGGATTGTCCATTGTCCGGCGGATCGTGGAGGAGCATGGCGGCAAGGTCTGGGTGGAGAGCGAATACGGCAAGGGTGCCTGTTTTTTCTTCAGCCTGCCTTTGGACAGGGAAACCGCGGGTGAAAAAAATTGAACTTCGAGGTGACGCAGTTGCCGGGTTTCGGAAAAGCGGTTGAAATTTTTGTACGCTGTCCGCATTGTTCCGACCGATGCCAAGCCGTTTTCTTTTTTCTTAATACTCTGAAATAAAATGATAAAAATGTTTTTCATGGTGTTGTCCATGTTTTGGCACGCAGAATGCTAGAAACAGATCATCCTTACTTCCTTCTTTTGCACGATCAAGCACGAAAACGGCTTTTCAGGACTTCCTGAAAAGCCTTTTCGTTTTTCAGGCGTTTGACTCGACTGCGGAATGGCGGCACACCTGTGCGTGAACTGCATGCCGTGAGGAGGCTGACGTGACCTATTCCAAACCGTGCCCGGCCTGCGGGCATCCCGTGGAAATGTACAGGAACCCGGTTCCCACCGTGGACGCCGTGATTCTGATGGAACTGTCCGACGGACGGGAAGGCGTCGTGCTGGTGGAACGGGCCAACCCGCCGCACGGCTGGGCCCTGCCCGGCGGATTCGTGGACTACGGCGAGACCTGCGAGAACGCGGCCGTGCGCGAGGCGCGCGAGGAAACCGGGCTGGACGTGATCCTGACCGGACTGCTTGGCGTGTATTCCGACCCGGCGCGCGATCCCAGACATCACACCATGAGCGTGGTGTATTCGGCAGTGGCGAGGAATCCCGATGCCCTGTGCGCCGGGGACGATGCGGCGCGGGCCGTGGTTCATCCTCTGGACAGTCTGCCCGAACTGGTGTTCGACCATGCTCGGATCGTGGCCGACTTCATCCGGCAGCGTGAACATCTGCGCTGAGCCGGTTTGACTCGCCACAGGGCCGGGACTATGGTTTCGCGGTCGTTTTCAACCTCTTCGCACTACGGACGGAACAGTGAAGAATCTCTGCATCACTCTTGGCGATCCCTGCGGCCTGGGCCCGGAACTGGTCTGCCGCCATTTTACGGAACATCCGCCTCTTGAAGGCGAGCGGCTGCTGCTCATCGGCCCGAAGCTGGCGCTCGACCGCGAACTGGAGCGGCTGGGCGCGCCCGCGTTCTTTTCCGTGCTCAAGTCTCCCGAGGCCCTGCTGGAGCAGGAAGCTGGCGCATATCTGTACGAACCTCCGCAGCTCGCACGGCTCGGGTTTCCTCTTGGCAAGGCCGTGGTGGAAGGCGGCCTGGCTGCCGGGGTCAGTCTGGACGCGGCCATCGAGACGCTCAAGGCCGGGATATGTCATGGCCTGCTGACTTGCCCCCTGAACAAGGCCATGCTGCAGAAGGCCGGGTTCGCGTTTCCCGGACATACCGAATTCCTTGCGGAAAAGCTGGGCGTGGGCCGGGACAATGTGTGCATGCACCTGTGCGGCCATGATCCCGAGAACCCGCAGGCCCCCATGCTTCGGGTCAGTCTGGCCACCACGCATCCGCCTCTTTGCGATGTCCCGGGCATGATTTCGCGTGAACGCATTCTGCGCTGCCTGCGGCTGACCGCCGCGTTCACGGCCCGGCTCGGTCTGGACGCGCCCATTGCCGTGTGCGGCCTGAACCCCCATGCCGGGGAATCCGGATGCATCGGAAGCGAAGAGGGCAAGACCATCATCCCGGCCATCGAGGCGGCCCGGGCCGAGGGCATGAACGTGGAAGGCCCGTTCCCCGGGGACACCATTTTCCATTTCGCGGCGCGAGGCCAGTATTCCGCCGTGCTCGCCATGTATCATGATCAGGGATTGGCTCCGCTCAAGCTGGCGCATTTCAGTCAGGCCGTGAACGTGACCCTCGGCCTGCCATATCCGCGCACCTCGCCGGATCACGGCACCGGGTACGACATCGCGGGCACGGGCAAGGCCTCCACCGAAAGCTTTCATTCCGCCTTGGACATGGTCCGGCTGCTGACCGAAAGACAGGACGGGTAAATGGCAAAACGATTCATCCTGCTGGACCGCGATGGCACGATCATGGTGGACAAGCACTACCTGCATGATCCCGATGAAGTGGAACTGCTGCCCGGCGCGGCTTCGGGACTGGCCCGGATGCGGTCCATGGGGTTCGGCCTGATTCTGCTTTCCAACCAGAGCGGTGTGGGCCGGGGATATTTCGACCATGATTCGGTCAGGGCCGTGAACCAGCGGCTTTTCGACCTGCTTCGGCCGCATGGCGTGGAATTCGACGGCTCATTCTATTGCCCGCATGCCCCGGAAGAGGCCTGCGACTGTCGCAAACCTGCCCCCGGACTCATGAAACAGGCTGTCGAGGTCCTTGGATTCGATCCGCGTGAATGCGTGATGATCGGGGACAAGGAGAGCGACATCCTGCTGGGCAGGAATACCGGGAGCGCCACCATTCTGGTGCGCACGGGCAAGGGCGCGGCGCACGAGGCGCGATGCGCGGATGTGGCCGATCATGTGGTG
Source organism: Pseudodesulfovibrio tunisiensis (assembly GCF_022809775.1). NCBI lineage: Bacteria > Pseudomonadati > Thermodesulfobacteriota > Desulfovibrionia > Desulfovibrionales > Desulfovibrionaceae > Pseudodesulfovibrio > Pseudodesulfovibrio tunisiensis. The sequence goes on along the minus strand of NZ_CP094380.1, from coordinate 1,657,906 downwards.
GACGATCTGGACCGGGCTGCGGATGTGATCGAGGAATTCTACAGGTAGAAGGGTTGGTCCGTCCTGCCTTTTCTGTCTGCGGCCAAAAGCATGGCGGTTGCGGCCAGTGACAGCTCCGGTCCTGACGAGTGTGCGACGTCCCGGAGCTGGTCCGGAAAATCGGTCAGCTCCGGTTTTTCCGTTTTCAAGTCCGGGAATGTTGCGAGTCGCGTCATTTCCTTTTGCAATCCTGCCCATTCAGCGGCCTCTGCCTTGGAAGGCTGGGCCGTTTTTTTTGCGTCTGCGCATGCTTCCCGAAATCGGGATTGTGAACAGAGGGCAGTACTGGCGGCTTCCTGTGCAGCCATGATGCCGGCCCTGTGACCAAAGACCTGCGTGGCCAGCACCATGCAGCCGCCCATGCGGTTGGCGCCGTGCATGGACGCGGCGCATTCGCCCACGGCGAACAGGCCGGGCACGGATGTTGCGCCGTGCTCGTCCGTGACCGCGCCACCATTCCCGGCATGGGCCATGAGCCCGACTTCTTCCATTCCGCGCGGCGTTTCGATTCGTGCGAATCCGTCGTGATGCCGGGCATCCCGAAGCAATGCATCCAGTTTCGACTGCGGCTGGCCGAAAAAGGCCGGGCAATGCAGGGCGCGGGCCGAGCGCAATGCTTCCAGTTCGCTGCCAACGGCCTGTTCCGCCGTGACGGGAGTGCCGGAGTCGGGATGGATGCGGTTGCCCGGGGACAGAAGCGCGGCAGGGGAGCGGAATTGTCGATCGCGCGTGTACCACATGAATTGGAGAAAGCCGGTGTTGACCATGCGCGTCCCGGCCCGGGCCAGAATTGCGTGCCCATAACCGGGATTGGCCCTGCCGCTCACGTTCAGGGCAAAAAGCGGGGCCGGACCGCCAACGGCCATGATCACGGTCCGGGCGCGGATGGCTGCGGGGCGTCCTTCATGCATCCCCCATGCGCCCACGCATCGGGCATTGTCCATGGCAAGGCCCAGAACCGTGAAGCCGGGCAGAAACAGGGCTCCGGCCTGTTCGGCCCGTTGCGTGAAACAGGCGTGGGCATGGGCAAGATCGTCGAATATCGCGGCCCGGGGAATCCGGCTGCCGCATCCGGGAAACAGGGCAAGGTCGCCCGAGTCGTTTCGGCGGAAGTCCAACCCCATTTCTTCCAGTTCCGCGAAGCGCGCTTCGGCGTCCTCGGCCATGATCCGGACAAGATGCGGATTCACGAATCCGGGCCGGGCAAGGGCGAGAACCTCGCGGCAGAAGTCGTCCCGGTCGTGTTTCCCGGGCCGCTGGATGCCCAGGGCGTTGTTGCGGTTGGTGAAGGAGGATCCGGATGGCGCATTTGAAGGACTTGCCACGGTCACGGACAGGTGCGGGGCCGCGGCTGCGGCGTGTGCGGCGCGAAGTCCGGCAAGGCCGGAGCCGAGGACCAGAACGTCCGTGTCACGATGCGCGGGAGTGACGGGAGACATGGGACATGATCGGCGTGTTCCGGGAAGATGGTCAAGAAAAAACCGGGCCGAAGCCCGGTTTCACCCTAAGCGGCTTTTTTCATCCGCTTTCTGTCGAGCCGTACCCCTATCCAGCAGGCGACTACGGCGAATCCGATTTCGATGGCATCCATGGGGATGATGATCCATCCGAGTTCGGTCCAGTAGTTCATGATACGCTCCTCCCTATACGCTTTCCCCTGTGGGGAACCGCCCGAGTAACAGAGCTGGGCCCGGTTGTAAACCTCGTGAGTATCTTATTTTCGAACGGTATTCGCCTGCTCGAATATGCTGGAATACTTGCCGTATCCCTCCTTTGCCAAGTCTTCAGCCGGCACGAAGTGCAGGGAGGCGGAATTGATGCAGTAGCGCAGTCCCGTGGGCGGCGGGCCATCCCGGAACACGTGGCCGAGATGGGAATCCCCGTGGCGCGAGCGCACTTCCGTACGGAGCGTGAACAGGGTCTCGTCCTTTTTTTCCACGATGTTTTCCGGTTCGAGCGGTCTGGTGAAGCTCGGCCAGCCCGTGCCCGAGTCGAACTTGTCCAGCGAGCTGAACAGCGGCTCTCCGGACACGACGTCCACGTAAATGCCCGGCTTGTGGTTGTCCCAATGGGCATTGGCAAAGGGCTGCTCCGTGCCGTTCTCCTGCGTGACCTTGTACTGGAGCGGGGTCAGTTTCTGGCGCAGGGTTTCATCGTCCGGTCTGGCATAGGTCGGGGCCTTGGTCCGTGCCTTCGGCATTGCTGCCGGCATTTCGGCTTCGTCGCCCCAATGCTTGTCCACGAAGCGGTCGCGTCCCGAGAGAAAACGGTAGCTTTTGTATCGTACCGGATTCTTCCTGTAATAGTCCTGATGGTATTCCTCGGCCTTGTGGAACTGGTTCAGCGGCAGGATTTCCGTTGCCACGGGCTTGCTGAATCTGCGGGATTCGTTCAATGCGTCGCGCGAGGCTTCGGCGATGCGCTTCTGGTCGTCATTCTGATAGAATATGGCCGAGGTGTACTGGTGCCCCCTGTCTCCGAACGATCCGTCCGGGTCCGTGGGGTCATGATGCTTCCAGAATACGTCCAGAATCCGGGCATAGGTGATCCGGGCGGGATCGAATTCCACCTGAACCGCTTCCCTGTGGCCGGTCGTGCCGCCGGAAACCTGCTCGTAGCTCGGGTTCGGCTCGGTGCCGCCCACATAGCCGGACACGGCGCGTATCACGCCCGGCGTCTTTTCCATATCCGCCTCCACGCACCAGAAGCAGCCGCCCGCAAGTACTGCCGTTTCCGTTTTCTTCGATTCGGTCATGTCGTCTCCGATTGCTTTCCTTCCATCCGCGAACAGCAGAATCCCGAATGCCAGGAGTGCCATTCCAATGATGGCAAACATTTTTTCAGTCGGGTTCATGATTGTCACCACCTGTCGTAAATGGTTATTTTTATCATTAATAGAAGATAGGGTCTTGATGCCCGCAGTCAATGAGAATCAGGAGGCGGGCAACAGGAAAAAGCCCTCCTGCACAAGATGCAGGAGGGCTTTGTCAACGGATGGGGGCGGCCTGTCAGGCTGCCAGCGTGTCCTTGGGGCAGACGTGGCGGTCCACTTCCCGGACCTTGCGGATAACGGTTTTCATGATTGTGCGAAAGGTCTGGAAATCCTTGGCTTCGTAACGGAACTTGGCGCGAGTCAGACCGGCCATGTCCACGGTTTCATTGTACAGGTAGGGAATGTACAGGGCGTCCTGCTTTATGAATTCCTCCACCTGCTGCATTGTTTTGTGGATTTCCTCCTGATTGTCGGCCACGTGCTTGAACAGCTTCCTGAGTCGTTTTTCCACGTTGCGCAGGGAAGCGGCCCAGGAGGGTCCCTGAGGCACGGCGGACATGCGCGGCCGGATCGTGCGGCAGGTTTCCAGCGCGGCCAGAAATCGGGTCACGCTGCCCGGAGTCGAGGCCAGATGACCCCGCATGCGGGCCTGTTCCACGCTTTCCGGCGTGGTGCCGTCAATGGGCGCACCGCCACCGTAGAGGTTGAAGACCGGGAAATTTCCGCGTGTGAGGTCTTCTTCCATCTCGCGTTTCGCGGTCAGGTACTGGATGGAGGAAATGAGTTCGTTGCCATGGATATCCGTGATCCTCTGGTGCATGCGCGGATTGAACTTCAGGTTGCCCGTGGCGTGGTGGCCGTTGGCATGGGTGCGTGCGCCCACATAGGCGAAATCCTGACCGGCCAGCACGATGTGGCTGACCCCGCACCAGCGCAGGAAGCGGGCAAGGGCAAGGCTCACGTTGCCGCCCGCGTCCAGAACCAGTTCCCGGTCCTTCATCACGAAGGTGCCCATGCCGCCCACGGTCCACAGAGGAACGGTGGGGCCGGGGTACCGCTCCACCACTTCGGGATTGAGCTTGGTGGAGTAGATCAGGGGAATGTCCCGAGCGAATTCCGGGTCCAGACGGTCATAGACCTTGAGCATGCTGTCATCGAAGTCGATGGCCAGACAGATGTGCGGCTTGAGTCCGTGCTGCTGAAGTACGGGCAGGGTCTGGAGCGCCGTGGTGTAGAGCATGTTTCCGGGATCGGCCGCAAGCTTGGGTGCGGTTTCCGCGATGCTCGGCCCGGCGCCCAGAATGACCGCGCCCATGCCCTGTGCCGCTCCTTCGAGCTGAAGCAGGCTGCCGTCGTTCAGGGCGCGGCGGAAATTCTTGAGTTCGTTGCTCACCATGGTGTCCTGCCGGTGGCGCAGCGTGGACAGTTCCAGAGAGAAGTTTTCCAGCTTTTCCTTGATGATGCGCGTCCAGTGCGCGTACTCGGGACCTATCTGTCGGCTGGGCAGGTCGCCGCGCAGATGAATCTGGCCGTAGATGAACTGCATGTCCAGATTGCGGATGACTTCCTGAATGTAGTTTTCGTCCGGGACCATCAGGTGCAGCTTCTTCGCTTCCATGAACGGGCGGTAGTCGGTCTGGCCGAGGCAGGCCATGAGCATTTCGGGCCGGGGTTCGAGCAGGATGACCTTGTGCGTGTCCGGGGTGTTCATGAGCACGTGGTTCACGCCGTAGCCGAGATTGCAGCCCACGATGATGGTGGCGCTGGTTCCGGCCTTTTCCCCGGGATTCCAGTTCTTGTATGCGCCCACGGGTGGCAGGGCCTCGAAAATGCCCGTGCCGTTGTCCATGCGCCAGTCGTGCAGGCCGAGGTCGTTGATGAACAGCCTGCTGGTCATGTCTTCCTGATCATACTGGCCGCTGGCAAGCCAGGTATAGACCGGGTGGCCCATTTCCTTGAGGGCCTCTATGTTGTCCTTGATGAACGGGTAGCCTGTCATGACGTCTCCTTGGGGCGCTGGTTTCATGGCGGATCGTCGGAAAATTTGCATGATGCGTGCCAGTTGCGTCCATCGGATTTTTGCCCTACCGTGCGGATGACAAATATAACTTCATGTTCCCTGATTTCAAGGAAATGCCATGAATAGAGACCTGCTTTCCCTCATCGGGTCCACACCCCTTGTGGAAATACGCCGCCTGAATCCGAATCCGAACGTCAAGATTTTGGCCAAGCTGGAATGCGCCAATCTGGGCGGCTCCATCAAGGACCGTGTGGCTCGCGCCATGATCGAGGCTGCGGAACGTTCGGGCGAGTTGAGCCCTGACAAGATCATCATCGAGCCCACATCCGGCAATACCGGCATCGGTCTGGCCATGGTGGCCGCGGTCAAGGGATATCGCATCCGGCTGATCATGCCCGAGACCGCCAGCGAGGAGCGCAAGATGATCATGCGCGCCTACGGAGCCGAGATCGAGTTGACTCCCGGCCATCTTGCCACGGACGGGGCCATCGAGCTGGCCTATCGTCTGGCCCGCGAGGAACCGGACAAGTATGTGCTCATGGACCAGTACAACAATCCGGCCTGCATCGAGGCACACTACAACGGCACCGGGCTGGAAATCTGGGAACAGACCGAGGGAAAGGTCGATTACGCCGTGGTGTGTCTGGGCACCTCGGGCACGGCCATGGGCATTGCCAAGCGATTGCACGAGATGAGTCCCACGGCCCGCGTCGCAGCGGTGGAGCCGTATGCCGGGCACAAGATTCAGGGCCTCAAGAACATGCTGGAGTCCTATCCTCCCGGAATTTATGACAAGAAACAGATGGATGAAATCCTGCACGTGGAGGACGAGGTTGCCTTCGACTACTGCCGCAGGCTGGCCCGGGAAGAGGGCATTTTCGCGGGCATGAGTTCGGGGGCTGCCCTTGGCGGAGCTGTGCAGCTCGCCAAACGCATGAAGAGCGGTGTGATCGTGGCCATTTTTCCGGACGGTGGCGAACGCTACCTGAGCACTCCGCTGTTCGCGCCCAAGGCCGCGAGCTGCATGTCCCTGATGGACGCGGCTTCTGCAACGCTCAAGCCGCTGAACGCCTCGGGCGGGTTGGGCCTGTATTCCATGGGGCCGAGTCTCGACAACATTTCCGGCCTTGATTCCTGGCGGCGGCTCGTGGTGCTGGACGTGATGCGTCGCGCCCTGTCTGCCCGCGGGATCGATGTGACTGCCGTGGCCGGGCTGGCCGACATGGACGACCGGACTTTGGCTGCATCGCGCGATGCAGGCATGGCATGGGCGGATTTTGCCGCGCAGACCCGGGAGGCCATTCGGACCAAGGCCAGGGACATGGGCATTTCCGAGGAAATGCTGTTTCCTCTGGCTTCGGATTCCCGCTCCACGGCCGTGGACCTGTGCCGCAAGCTGCTGGGCAAGGGGCTGGCCTATGAAAAGCTGCGTTCCGTGTATTTCGACGTGTTTCGCGACAAGCGGTACGGCGAGGTCGGGACCATGGATCTGGAAAAGGTCTCGGCAGGGCGCACGGTTGATCTGGGTGCCTACGTCAAGGACAACCCCCTTGATTTCACTCTGTTCAAGCGCGCTTCGCTCATGGATTTGAAGCGCGGCGAAGTCATGGAGACCGAATGGGGCAATGTCCGGCCTTCGTGGTTTCTCCAGCACGCTGCTGCGGCGCTGGATTCCCTGTCGCGCATCGACGTGTTCATCGGCAGCGAAACCCACCAGTTTCCGCATCTGGAAAACATGCGCGCCATCTGGAGCGCAGCCCGGCGCGAGTTGCAGACGTGGGTGATCAACAAGATGGCCGTGGATTGCGAGGGCATGAATCTGGATTCCGTGGCCAAGACCTTGGGCGGATATCGGGCTGCTCGATTCTGGCTGCTTTCCGCCACCCATTCCAAGCCGTTGTGCGCCACGCCCGAGAATCTGGCCATGTGGACGCGCAACTGGCAGCGGGTGCAGGAGGGCGCGGCAGCGTTGGCTGCCATGCAGGATGCCCCGGGCGACGAGGTCTCCCGCGATGTGGATCAGGCCGTTTTCGATCTCAAGGCCGGACTGCGTGATGCCTTGGAGGATGATCTGGCCCTGCATCGGTTCTGGGCTGTGCTGTTCCGGTTCATCAAGCAGGCCAACGCCTGTATTTCCGAGTCCCGGTTGACCGGTGCCGAGGCCCGGACCTGCCTTGACCAGTTGCTGGCTGCGGACGACATTCTCGGCATTCTGGATCGGGAGCATCTGCCCGTGCCGCTGTCCGGTCTGCCCGATGAGGTGCAGGCAATGGTGGCGGACCGTCAGAAGGCGCGTCAGGGCAAGGATTTTCAGGCTTCCGACGCCCTTCGGGACCGCTTGGCGTCCGCTGGATACCGTGTTGAGGACACGGCCAAGGGACCGAGGGTCTTTCCCATATAGAAATTGGTTTCAGCAGAAATCTCCTCAAGCGCATCCTTGCGGGATGCGCTTTTTTTGGGGTTGCCCGGCAATGTGCGAGCCTTGTTTCGGGCTTGTCCGGACGTGTGCGAAACGCTCGAAGTGGAGCATAGGAGAGCCTGTTTTTTTCCGACCTGTGGAAGAGGCAATACCCGCAGGTTTTCCACAGACGGCGTAGCTGGAACGGGTGATACAGAAAGGGCGATTTGGGGGCAAAAATTGATTGACCAATCAATTAATTTTTGAAGAAATTTTATTTGTCCAAATATTGCGATATGTTAAAGGCGATATTTTTTCTGGCTTTTTTGTTTGACTGTGGTATTTCTGGACTCACGAACGGCGAGGAAGTCGTTCCAAAGCACAGGAAAGTTTTACACAGGGGTATAGTCATGAAGCGTATGGGTATGGTTTTGATTCTTATGTTGGTGATGGCTGGAACCGCCATGTCGGCTGTCAAGGCGGAATCCTTCGGACCTTACAAGGCAACCTCCGTGGCCGAGGCCAAGACCTGCGGCGTCGATACCGGCGTGGTGCTCAGCGGCCATCTGGTCCGCAAGGTCAAGGACAACGTGTATCTGTTTTCGGATGGTACCGGCGAACTGCTGCTCCAGACCGAGGACGGCGCACTGGACAACGTGGACATGCAGCACGCCACCGTGAACGTGAACGGCCGGATCGCCAGCAGTTTCATGTACACGGAAGTGGAAGCCACCACGGTCACCGTGCAATAGTTTTCGATTACGGCAGGGTATGGGAAAGGGAGCCTCTTTCGAGGCTCCCTTTCTTTTGTGCGGTCATGGGGACGGGGAACGTCAGAAACGTTCGTACACGTCCTGTTCGTCCCGGATCGGCACCGGGAATACCTGACGGGGGTGGGAGCCGGGAAGGGCCTGCCTTTCCTGTGTCGGGGCCGAAAGCGCATGTCCGTTGCCGTTCAGCTTGAAAAAGCCCACCGAGTCCTGAAGCTGGAGAGCCTGGGAGGACAGCCGGTCCGAAGTGGAAGCCACCTCCTCGGCTGCGGCCGCATTCTGCTGCACCACCTGATCGAATTCCTGAAGCGCGCGGTTGATCTCGTCGGCTCCGGAACTCTGTTCCGCCGTGGCCCGGGAAATGGCGTGTACCAGTTCGGCGGTGCTCTTGATGTCCGGGACCACGTCCACGAGCATGGACCCGGCGCGTTCCGCTATCTGCATGCTGGTGGCCGAGAGTTCGCTGATCTCTCCGGCAGCCGTTCCGCTGCGTTCGGCCAGCTTGCGCACTTCCGCCGCCACCACGGCAAATCCCTTGCCCTGTTCTCCGGCCCGCGCCGCCTCGATGGCCGCGTTGAGCGCCAGCAGGTTGGTCTGCCGGGCGATTTCCTCGACAATGGCAATGCGTTCCGCAATCTTTTTCATGGCTTCCACGGTTTCGGTCACGGCCTTGCCGCCCTTTTCCGCTTCATCGGCTGCCTGTCGGGCCGTGATTTCCGTCTGGGACGCGGTCTCTGCGTTCTGGGTGATGTTGGCGGTCATCTGTTCCATGCTGGCGGAAATCTGTTCCGCGGATGCGGCCTGCCGTGATGCGCCAGCAGCCAGATTCTGGGACGAGGCCGCGAGTTCTTCGCCATTGGAGACCACGGCATCGCTGCCTTCCTGCACGTTCTGCACCACGTCGCGAATATGGTCGGCCATTCGGTTCATGGCCCGGGTGAGCTGGCTCACCTCATCCTTGTGATTGTCTTCCAGATGCACGTCGAGCCGCCCCTTGGCAATGGCGCGGGCCGCGTCCACGCACCGGGACAGGGGCTGGGTGATGCTGCGCGCGATGAAGAGCACGAGCGGGATGACCACCAGTACCAGCCCGAGAATCACGGCCATGGCGATCCAGAAGACCAGCTTGTTGGTGAAGGCGTTGAACTTGTCGGCAGTGGCCGCACTGCATTTGTCGATGGCGTCGATGTAGATGCCTGTGGCGACCCAGAAATCCGTGCCCGGGATCAGTTCGGCGTAGGCCAGCTTGGGGGAGGGGACCTTCTCCCCGGGCTTGAAGAACCAGTAGGTGACGAATCCGCCGCCCTGCCGGGCTTTTTCCGCGAGCTGGCGAATGTAGGGCTTGCCCTTCTTGTCCTGAATGTTGATGCGGTCCGTGCCCTGGAATTCCGGGCGAAGGGGATGGGCCACGTTCACGCCCGAGGTGTCGTAGGCAAAGTAGTAGCCGTTCCTGTCGAAGCGGATGTTCCTGAGTTCGCGCTGGACCGCTTTTTCCGGTGCTGTTCCTGCTGCCTTGGCTTCGCTTACGGCATCGGCAACCCGGGTGGCCACGGATTGGACCGAGAATTTCAGGGTTCGTTCGAAGCCTTCCATGATTGCGGCCCGGGTTTCCCCGGTTCCTTCGGCCGAGAGCTGGATCAGCCCGGCCCAGAATGTACCGCCGGTAAAGATGGTGGACAGGACAATCAGAAGCAGGAGAACCAGAATTCTGGTTCGGATGGAAAATTTCCGCCACATACGCACCTCGAACAGAAGTTGGGGATTATGAAGGTCGGTTCGTGCTACTCGTCGAAATCCTTTGAAAAAAACGGTGAATGACAGATTGAATGAAAGTTCGTTCTCGTTTTCGGGCCTCCCGTGTGCGCGGGAGGCCCGGCATGGGCCCGGCTGGTCAAGGGAGCTCGGTACGTTTCCATTGCGGTCGGAAAACCGGGCCTCGTGCTTGCGGAAAAGGGAGCGCGGACAGCCGCGCTCCCTTCTGTCTTTCGTTGCCTATTCTTCGCCCGCCATGTGCTTGTACTGCTCGTAGCGGTTGTTGTAGTCCTGTTCGATCTTTTCGCGCAGGGCCTTGGACGCCTCGGGATGGAACTTCTCGAGGATGGCATACCGGTTTTCACCGGACAGGAATTCCTGCAGTGTGCCGTCCGGGGCCTTGCAGTCGAGGGAGAAGGGATTCTCGCCCTTGTCCGCCAGTTCCGGGTTGAAGCGATACAGCGGCCAGTAGCCGGACTTGACTGCAAGCTGCTGCTCGAACTGGGTCTTGCCCATGCCCTTGCGGATGCCCTGGTTGATGCAGGGAGCGTAGCAGATGATCAGGGACGGGCCCTTGTAGGCCTCGGCTTCCTTGAAGGCCTTGATCATCTGCTGCTTGTCCGCGCCCATGGCCACGGAGGCCACGTACACGTAACCGTAGGTCATGGCCATGCGGCCCAGATCCTTCTTGCCGGTGCGCTTGCCAGCGGCAGCGAACTTGGCAATGGAGCCGAGCGGGGTGGCCTTGGAGGACTGGCCGCCGGTGTTGGAGTACACTTCGGTGTCCACGACAAGGATGTTGATGTCCTCGCCGGACGCCAGCACGTGGTCCACGCCGCCGTAGCCGATGTCGTAGGCCCAGCCGTCACCGCCGAAGACCCAGACGGACTTCTTGGTGAACAGGTCGGCCATGGATGCGATTTCGGCCAGCTTTTCATCCTTGGTTCCGGCCAGAGCTGCCTTGAGCTTGTCGCCGGTTTCCTGGGAAGCAGCCGCATCGTCCTTTGCGGCCAGCCATGCTTCCAGCGCTTCCTTGACTTCGCCGGAAGCGGACTGGGCAGCTTCGGCTACCTTGGCAGCCAGAATGTCGCGGCGGTTGGACACGGCCATGTTGATGCCGTAGCCGAACTCGGCGGCGTCCTCGAACAGGGAGTTGCCCCATGCCGGACCGTGGCCGTCGCGGTTCATGCAGTACGGCGTGGACGGAGCGGACGCGCCCCAGATGGAGGAACAGCCCGTGGCATTGGCAATGACCATGCGTTCGCCGAAGAGCTGGGTCAGCACCTTGACGTACGGGGTCTCGCCGCAACCGGCACAGGCGCCGGAGAATTCCATCAGGGCCTGACGGAACTGGCTGCCCTTGACCGTGTCGCGCTTGAACGCGTCCTTGTAGGAAACGGTCTCGGAGAATTCGAAGTTGGGAATCTGTTCAGCGGTCTGGGTGGCGATGGGCTTCATGACCAGCGCGGTTTCCTTGGCCGGGCAGATGTCGGCGCAGTTGCCGCAGCCCAGACAGTCCTGCGTGTTGATCTGGACGCGGAACTTCATGCCCTTCACGTCCTTGCCCTTGGCTTCCAGCGTGGAGAAGGAGGCCGGAGCGCCCTTGAGTTCCTCATCCGTGGCCAGAACCGGGCGGATGGCGGAATGCGGACACACGAACGCGCACTGGTTGCACTGGATGCAGTTGTCCGCGATCCATTCGGGCACGTTGATGGCCACGCCGCGCTTTTCATATTTCGCGGTGGCAACGGGCATGGTGCCGTCCTCGGAAAAGGCGGAAACAGGCAGGGAATCGCCCTTCTGCGCCTGAATCGGGCGCATCACGTTCTTCACGTAATCCGGCTCGTCGCGTTCCACGGGGGCTTCGTCGGCCAGGGACTTCCATGCCTCGGACACCGGGATTTCCACGATGGCGTCGGCAGCCTTGTCCACGGCGGCGTTGTTCATGTTGACGATCTTGTCGCCCTTCTTGCCGTACGCTGCCTTGATGCCGGCCTTGAGCAGATCCACGGCCTGCTCGAAGGGGATCACGTTGGACAGCTTGAAGAAGGCGGTCTGCATGATCATGTTGATGCGTCCGCCGAGGCCGACTTCACCCGCGATCTTCACCGCGTCCACGGTGTAGAACTTCAGGCCCTTTTCCGCGATGGTGCGGCGCATGGCTGCGGGCAGTTCCGTTTCCATCTGTTCCGCGCTCCAGGGACCGTTCAGGACGAAGGTGCCGCCGTCCTTGATGCCTTCCAGCACGTCGTACAGGTGGACGTAGTTGGGATTGTGGCAGGCCACGTAGTCGGCCGTGTTCACCAGATAGGTGGACTGGATGGGCTTTTCGCCAAAACGCAGATGGGAAATGGTGATGCCGCCGGACTTCTTGGAGTCGTAGGCAAAGTAGCCCTGCGCATACATGTCGGTGTTGTCGCCGATGATCTTGATGGCCTGCTTGTTCGCGCCGACCGTGCCGTCGGAACCCAGACCCCAGAACTTGCACTGCACAGTGCCTTCGGGCGTGGTGTCCAGCGCTTCGCCCAGCGGCAGGGAGGTGCCGGTCACGTCGTCCTCGATGCCCACGGTGAACTGGGTCTTGGGCTGGGCCTGCGTCATGTTGTCGAACACGGCCGCGACCATGGCCGGGGTGAATTCCTTGGAGCCGAGACCGTAGCGGCCGCCGATGATCTTCGGGGCGTTTTCCCTGCCCAGAAATACGGTGCACACGTCCTGATACAGGGGCTCGCCCAGGGAACCGGGTTCCTTGGTGCGGTCCAGCACGCACAGGGTCTTCACGGATTCGGGCAGCACGGCCAGAAAGTGTTTGGCCGAGAACGGACGGTACAGGCGGACCTTGAGCAGGCCGACCTTTTCGCCCTTGGCCACGAGCATGTTGACCACTTCCTCGATGGCCTCGCACGAGGAACCCATGGAAATGATCACGCGTTCGGCGTCGGGAGCGCCCACGTAGTCGAAGGGCTTGTAGGAGCGGCCGGTCAGGGCGCTGACCTTGTTCATGTAGCCTTCCACGATTTCGGGCAGCTTGTCGTAGTAGGCGTTGGCAGCCTCGCGGCCCTGAAAGTAGATGTCCGGGTTCTGGGCGGTGCCGCGGATGTTCGGATGCTCGGGGTTCATGGCGCGGGCGCGGAAGGTCTCGACCTTTTCCATGTTCACCAGCGGTTTCATGTCCTCGTAGTCGATCAGTTCGATCTTCTGGATTTCATGCGAGGTCCGGAATCCGTCGAAATAGCTCACGAACGGCACGCTGGATTCGATGGCGGACAGATGCGCCACGAGGGCGAGGTCCATGACTTCCTGCACCGAGGCTTCGGCCAGCATGGCGAAACCGGTCTGGCGGCAGGCCATCACGTCCTGATGGTCGCCGAAGATGGACAGGGCGTGTCCGGCCACGGCGCGGGCCGAGACATGAAAAACGCCGGGCAGGAGCTCGCCCGAAATCTTGTACATGTTGGGAATCATCAACAGCAGGCCCTGCGATGCGGTGAAGGTGCTGGTGAGCGAACCTCCGGCAAGTGCGCCGTGCACTGCGCCGGCTGCACCGGCCTCGGACTGCATCTGGCGGACCTTGACGGTCTGGCCGAAAATGTTCTTTCGTCCCTGGGATGCCCATTCGTCCGCGATCTCGCCCATGGTGGACGAGGGCGTGATTGGGTAGATGGCCGCGGTCTCGCTCAGGGCGTAGGCCACGTGGGCGGCAGCGGTGTTGCCGTCCATGGTCTTCATTTTCTTGGACATGATAAGCTCCGTTGTTATTGGTGTACCCTTTTCAGATTATACGCTTATTCAGTCATCAGCCGGCAACGATGGCCCTTGTCGTCTGCGCAATCTCCAGTTCCTCGTTCGTGGGAATCACGAGCACGGACACGGCGCTTCCACTGGTGTGGATGGCCCTGATCCCGGGGGAGCGGGTCGCATTCAGTTCCGGGTCCACAGATATTCCGAGGAGGGAGAGACCGTCACAGGCAGCGGCGCGGACCGCGTCGTCATTCTCGCCAATCCCGGCCGTGAACACCACTGCGTCCACGGAACCGAGGATTGCCGCATATGCGCCGAGAGTCTTCTTAACGCGATACGCAAACATGTCAAAGGCCAACTGGGCGTTTTCATCCCCTTTTTCCCTGGCGGCGTGCACGTCGCGCATGTCGCTCAGGCCGCAGATGCCGAACATGCCGCTCTTCTTGTTGAGCAGCGTGTCCACTTCCCTGGGGTCGAGATCCGTATTGTCCGCCAGATAGGCATGGATCGAGGGGTCGATGTCGCCCGAACGGGTGCCCATCATCAGCCCGGCCAGCGGGGTCAGGCCCATGGTGGTATCCACGCATTTGCCGTTCCGTATGGCGGCCATCGAGCAACCGTTGCCCAAGTGTACCGTGATCAGGTTGCTCTGGTCCAGCGGCTTGTTCAAAAAACGGGCCGCTGCCTTGGACACATACTTGTGCGACGTGCCGTGGAACCCGTACCGGCGAATCTTGAGCCGGGTGTAGAACTCCATGGGCAGGGGGTAGAGGAACGCCTTTTTCGGCATGGTCTGATGGAATTCATTGTCGAACACGATGACTGCGGGGGTGTTCGGAAAGAGTTCCCACGCTACTTCTATGCCGGTCATGTTCGCACTGTGATGCACCGGGGCCAGAGACTGGATCGACCACAGGTCGTCGATGACCTTTTTGGTGACCCGCACCGGGGCGGCAAAGAGTTCTCCGCCCTGAACCACCCTGTGGCCGATGGCGTCCACTTCCTCCATGGAGGCGATTACGCCGAGATCCTTGCCGGTCAGCTTGTCGATCATGATCTGCATGGCCGCACCGTGATCCGGCACCGGAAGCTGTTCGGAGTGCTTCTGCTCCCGATCCGTGCCGGGATGCGACTTGTGGCTGGCTCCGCCCATGGGGTCGCCGATGCGCTCCACAACTCCCGAGGCCAGCGCGGCCTCGGTCTCCATGTCCAGAAGCTGGTACTTGAGCGAGGAGCTCCCGCTGTTGATGACGAGAATCTTCATTTATGCGTCCTTTTCCGCTTGAGCCTGTATGGCGGTGATGGCCACGGTATTGACGATGTCGCGAATGCGGCACCCGCGGCTGAGGTCGTTGACGGGCTTGTTCAGCCCCTGAAGAACCGGGCCGATGGCTGTGGAGCCGGGCACGGCGCGTTGCACTGCCTTGTAGGTGTTGTTGCCGGTGTTCAGTTCCGGGAAGATGAACACGGTGGCGCGGCCGGCAACCTTGCTGTCCGGCATCTTGGTGCGCGCCACTTCCGGATCCACGGCTGCGTCGTACTGGAGGGGGCCTTCGATGGGCACGTCCAGTCCGCGTTCCCGGGCCAGTTCCTGGGCAATCTCGGTCGCCCGCGCCACCTTTTCCACGTCCTGACCCGATCCGGACTTGCCCGTGGAATAGGAGAGCATGGCCACATAGGGATCAATGCCGAAGATGCGTGCGGTCTCGGCCGAACTGAGCGCGATTTCCGCAAGCTGGCGTTCGTCGGGATTCGGGTTCACGGCGCAGTCGCCGAATACCACCACCCGGTCGCCCATGCACATGAGGAACACGCTGGAAACGATGGACGCGTCCGGCTTGGTCTTGATGAACTCGAAGGCCGGGCGGATGGTCTGGGCCGTGGTGGTCACCGAACCGGACACCATGCCGTCCGCGTCCCCGGTCTGGACCATCATGCTGCCGTAGTACGTGGGATCGCTCATGCGGTCCCGGGCGTCCTCCATGCGCACGCCCTTGTGCTTGCGCGCCTCGAAGTACAGCTTGGCGTATTCCTCGAACCTGTCGGATTTCGCAGGGTCGAGAATCCGCGTGCCGTTCAGGGAGACGCCCAGTCGGGAGGCCTGTTCCCGAACCGCGTCCGGATCGCCGAGCAGGGTGATGTCCACCACCTGCCTGCGTTGCAGGATTTCCGCAGCCTGAAGCACGCGGTCGCTCGTGCCCTCGGGCAGAACGATGTGCTGTTTTGCGGACTTGGCCCTTTCGATCAGGTTGTATTCGAACATGAAAGGGGAAATCTTTCTGGATTTGGTGGTAACCAGCCGCTTGCGCAGTTCCTCGGTGTCCACGCAGGATTCGAACAGGCCGATGGCGGACGCGATCTTGGCCGGGTGTTCCGGGTCGATGGTGCCGTGCAGTCCCTGTAGAATCTGGGTGGTCTTGTAGGTGTGGTGCTCCACGCTCAGGATGGGCAGGGGCACGCCGGTCCATCCCTCGATGAGTCTGTGGATGGTGTCCGGGGGCTGGAGGCCGCCGGTGAGCACGATGCCCGCGATGTCCCCGTAGGACGAGGACTGGCGCGAGGTGATGCTTGCCAGAATGATGTCCGAACGGTCACCCGGGGAGATGACCAGAGTGCCATCATTGATGTACTTGAGAAAGTTGCCGATGTGCATGGCCGCGGTCACGAATTCGTCCACCTGCGTGTCGAGCCTGCCGTGTCCGTAGAGCACGCGCGCATCCAGCCATTTGATCACGTCGTGGATGGTGGGGTTTCCGAGGCGCTTGTCGTCCGGGATCACGTAGGCAAGCAGGGGATGGGACGCCTGCGTGTTGGCCTTGATCTCCTCCAGCATGGATGCAGGCAGGTCGGGCCGGGCCCGGTTCACGACCAGCCCCGTGACTTCCAGTCCCTTTTCCTCGAAGGTTTCGACAATGCGCTGGGTCGAGCCCGTGATTTCGGGTGCGGTCTTGTTCAGGCCGTTGACCACCAGCAGCACGGGGCAGCCCAGATTGGACACGACCGACACGTTCATCTCGTATTCCAGCGCTGCATTGTCCCCGATGTAGTCCGTGCCCTCGCAGAGCACGAAGTCGTACTGCTTTTCCAGTTCCTTGAACTTGTTGAGCGTGTTTTCCAGAAGCAGGGACTGCTGGCCCTTGTTCAGGAGCCGCCGCGCCTCGCTCAGGGTATAGGCGTAGGTCTGGTCGTACTCCATTTCCAGCTTGAAATGCTTGAGCATCAGGTCGATGTCGTGATCCCGGCCATTGTCCAGCGGATCATTGATGATCGGGCGAAAGACGGCCACGCGTCGAACATGGGCGCGCAGGAGCTGCATCACGCCGAGAACGATGGCGGACTTGCCGCTTCTGGCTTCGGTTGCCGCTATGTAAAGGCTTTTGGACATGTCGCGTTCCTTTGGGGTTCCGATGGAGGGGAGGGGCGGCAGGGCAGCCGCCCCTCCCGGATAATCGCGCCGACTTCGTCATCGAGGTGAACCGGCGTTATCCTGCTCTCCGGGGATGGGGTGGTGTTCTTTATGCATTCTCGGTTGCTGTCGGGGCGTCCTCCGCAACATCCTTGTCGTAGCAGATCAGGCCGCAGCGCAGGCAGCGGTCAGCCTCGGCCCGAGCCTCGGCTTCGGATATCGCGCCTTCGACTTCGCTGAAGGTGCAGTTGCGGTCGTCGCCGTGGCACAGGTGCGGCATGACTGCACGCTTCTTGCGTTCAACATGGTCGATCTCCCGGAACAGGGTATAGGGGATCATGTCCTTCTGCGTGGTTTCCGGGACCGGAATGTCGCCCTGGGTCATGTAGTAGTGCATGGACCGGGCAGCCTTCCTGCCATCGCCGATGGCCGAAATGACCAGATCCGGGCCGGTGTATACGTCGCCTGCGGTGAACACGCCGGGGATTGCGGTCTGGAACGTGTGTTCGTCGGCCACGATGGTTTGCCAACGGGTGGTTTCCAGAGGGCAGGTTTCGGCGTTCTCGTCGTACAGGCATTCCAGATTCGGCTTCTGACCGATGGCCGGGATGATCAGGTCCGCAGCCATTCGCGCTTCGGAGCCTTCCTTCTTGATGGGCCTGCGGCGGCCGGATTCATCGGGTTCGCCCAGCTCCATCTCATAGTATTCGAGATGCGTGGCCTTGCCGTTCTCGTCACCGATGACCCGGGCGGGTGCGGCCAGAAAACGGAACTGCACGCCTTCTTCCTCGGCGCCCACGATTTCCTCGGGGTTGGCTGGCATTTCCGCACGGGTGCGGCGATACATGAGCGTGGCTTTCGCGCCCAGACGTACACAGGTGCGGGCCGCGTCAATGGCGGTGTTGCCGCCGCCGACCACGATCACGTGTTCGCCCACTTCGGGCCGCTGGCCCAGCGCATGGGCCGTGAGGAACTCGATGCCGCCCATTACGCCGTCAAGGTCTTCACCCTCGGCGTACATGCCGCTGGCCTGCCATGCGCCGATGCCGAGGAAAACGGCTTCGTAGCCTTCCTCCTTCAGGGTCTCCATGGTGAAGTCCCTGCCGAACCGGGTGTTGAGCCGTGCCTCGATGCCGAGGTCCAGAATGCCCTGAATCTCCCAGTCGAGATCGGCCTTGGGCAGCCGGTATTCGGGAATGCCGTAGCGGAGCTGGCCGCCCAGATGGGGCATGCCCTCGAAGATGGTGGGGCTGTGCCCGAGGCGGCGCAGGAAGTAGGCGCAGGACAGACCGGCAGGTCCGCCGCCCACGATGGCGACCTTCCTGCCGGTGTCCTTGGCACAGGGTATGGTCAATCTGTTCCCGGAATGCAGTTCGCGATCCGCCACGAAACGCTTGAGCATGTTGATGCCCACGGCTTCGTCAACGTACTGGCGGCGGCATTCGGTCTCGCAGGGGCGCGGGCATACGCGACCGCACACGATGGGCAGGGGATTGCGCTCGCGGATGGTCATGAGTGCGCCGTCGTAGTCTCCGGCCTTGACCTGTTCGATGTATCTGGGAATATTGATCTGTCCCGGACATTTCTGGCGGCACGGGGCCAGACAGTCCGTGGTCTGGTTGAGATGCAGGAGCCGGGCCGTCATGCCGGTCACGGCGATCACGCCGCGCGGACACGCGTCCACGCAGTTGCCGCATGCCTTGCACATGGCCGGATCGATCACGGGCAGGTGGTCCGGGCCCATGTGGATGGCGTTGAACGGGCAGGCACGCACACAGGAGCCGAGGCCCAGGCAGCCTTCGGGGCAGGATTTCGATCCGCCGTAGAGCTGGTGGGCGGCGCGGCAGTCCAGCACGCCTTCGTAATTGAAGGCGTCCTCGGCGCGGGTGCCGCCAGTGCAGTCGCGCTGGGCCAGCTCGGGTTCGCGCTCGATGACTTCCTGTCCCATGATGCCGGCGATGATTTTCGAGGCTTCGGCGTCGGCCACGATGCAGACCGTTGCCGGGGCCTTGCCCGCCACGATGGCCGCGGCAGCGCCGGAACAGCCCGGAAAGCCGCAGCCGCCGCAGTTTGCGCCGGGCAGGTTGTCCTCGATCAGGGCGATGCGCGGGTCTTCCTTGACGTAGAGCAGCTTGGAAGCCACGCCCAGAATGGCGGCCGCGCCTAGACCGATGCCGAAAAGAGTCAGTCCCGATGTGGTTATCATATCATTCTTCCTGTATGGCAGCTCGTTAAATCATGCCCTTGAAGGCGAAGAAGGCCAGGGACATCAGCCCGGCCATGACCAGCCCGATGGGCGTGCCACGCATGGCGATGGGCAGCCGTCGCACGGCCAGCCGTTCGCGGATGCCCGCCAGCAGGACAAGGGCGACCATGAAGCCCAGACCCGAGGCGAACGCGAACAGCACGGTGTGCAGCAGACCGAATTCCTCGCGCTGGCAGATCAGGGCGATACCCATGACAGCGCAGTTCGTGGTGATGAGCGGCAGGAAGATGCCCAGCGATTTGTACAGGGGCGGGACCATCTTCTTGAGAAACATTTCCACGAACTGGACAAGGGACGCGATGACGAGAATGAAGGCCAGAGTCTGGAGATAGCCCAGACCGAAAGGCACCAGAATGTGGCGCTGGACCAGCCATGTGATGGCTGCGGCCATCACGGCCACGAACACCACGGCTCCGCCCATGCCGACGGCCACGCCCGTATCCTTGGACGTGCCGATGAACGGGCAGTTGCCGAGGTACTGGGCCAGCACGATGTTGTTGACGAACATCGCGCCTATGAAGAGAAGAAAGTATTCCTGCATGATGTTGTTCTCCCTCGACTAGGCGGATTGTGCCTTGTTGCATGCGCCGCAGGACTTGCAGTCGTGGGTCGGTCCCTCGACTGCCTTGAGGCCCTGACGCTTGCGCCGCACGTTTTCCGAGAAGTTCATGATGGCCAGCAGAATGCCGAGGCTCACGAATGCGCCCGGCGCCTCGACCATGAATCCGAAGGGTTCGAATCCCTGCCATGTGGCGTCGATGCCGAAGAGCTGACCCTTGCCCAGAAATTCGCGCAAGGCGCCCAGAAAGGTCAGGGACATGGTGAAGCCGATTCCCATGCCCAGACCGTCGGCAATGGCGAGAAGGGGCGGATTCTTGGACGCGAATGCCTCGGCCCGGCCCAGAATGATGCAGTTGACCACGATGAGGGGCACGAAAATGCCCAGTTGCTGGTACAGGGGATAGGCGAACGCCTGCATGAGCAGCTCCACGGCCACGACCAGGGATGCGGAAATGGCGATGAAGCAGGCGATGCGGACCTTGGCCGGGATTATCTTGCGCACCAGCGAGATCAGCAGGTTGGACAGGGTGAGCACGAAGACCACGGCCATGCCCATGCCCAGCCCGTTGTCCGCGGTGTTGGTCACGGCCAGCACCGGGCAGAGGCCCAGCACCAGTTTGAACGGGGGCAGGTCCTTCCAGAGACCCTTGGAGAATTCCTTCCATAATCTGTTCATGAGTATGCTCCAGACCAGAGTGTTTGCCCGGGGGCGGCTAGGACCAACCCTCGGCGAACTTGCCCTTGAGGGTATTGAAGATGGAAACGGCCTCGCGCACGGCGGACACGGTGCCCGTGGAGGAGATGGTGGCCCCTGCCACGGCGTCGATGTCTCCGCCGTTCTTCTTGAGCTTCATGGAATCCAGGGCATGGCCCTTGAATTGGGTGGTGAAGCCGTGGCCCGTGACCCGGGAGCCCAGCCCCGGGGTTTCCTTCATGGTGGTGATGCCGATGCCGGACAGGGTGTTCGCGGTCATGTCAAAGCCGACCATGACGCCGATCTGGCCGCCGTATCCCTTGCCCGAGGTCTCGAAGGCCACGCCGTTGAGCCTGCCGTCCTTCATGGCTGGAAACACCGTGATGCTGCTGCCGTCCATTTCGAATTTTCTGCGGTCCTTGATGGGGTTGTTGTCGTAGTCGTTCAGCACCTGTTCAATGGCCGGGGCCTGAACAAAGGTGAGCACCTGTTCCTCGATGATCGGAGCGGTGGCCTGCTTGAGAGCGGCCAGCGTCACGCCGGAAAGGCCGCAGATCAGGGACAGGACAACCATCATTTTCATCATTTCCTTCATGGTTTACCTCACTCCGAACGGCCGGGGCCGGATGCGCTCGAAAACAGGGGTGAACAGGTTGGCGAGCAGTATGGCGAACGGCACGCCGTCCGGGTAGATGCCGTACGTGCGGATGACGACGATCATGGTTCCGGCCAGCAGTCCGAAGAGGAGCATGGGGATGCGCCTGTTCGGCGAGGACGGGCCGTCCGTTGCCAGAAAGAAGGCGCCGAACAGCGTGGAACCGGTAAAGAGATGAAAGGCCGGGCTGGCATGGGTCGCGGGATCGATCATGTTGAAGACCCACGCCGTGAGCAGTACGCCGATGATCACGCCGGCCGGGATGATGGACGAGATGTGCTTGCGCACCAGCAGGAACAGGCCGCCGACGATGACGCCGGCCATCTGCACCGCGCCCAGACCGCCGAGCTGCTTGCCCAGTATCAGTTCCCGAAGGCTGCTTACCGTGACCGCATCCAGACCGAAGTCCTTGAGCTGGGCCAGAGGGTACACCATGTCCGTGTTCAGCATGGTGGCGTTGATGTCCATGAACGCGGGCCATGAGAGTCTGCAAATGGCCCAGCCGATCAGCGGGGCGCAGAACGGGCTGCCGCCGAGTCCGCCGAATACCATCTTGCCGAGCACGATGGACATGGCACTGCCCGTTGCCACCAGCCACCACGGGGCCGAGGAGGGCAGCAGAAAGGCGAAGCACAGTCCCACTGTCAGGGCGTGCAGATCGTGGATCTGGGTTTCCCGGTCCATGAAATGGTCGCAGATTCTCTCGGCGAGCAGCGCCACGGCCATTGCCAGAGCCATGACCCGGAACGCGGCCAGACCGAGGCTGGATACGGCCATTGCCGCTGCCGGGATGAGGGCCAGAAGAATGTTGAGCATCCTGTCCCGTACGGTCACGCCGCAATGGCGGTGGGGCGGAACCGAAACGGTGAGGATGAGCGGGGTGAGCTGTTTCACGGTTAGTTCTCCTCTGCAGTGAGGGCTTTGGCGCGTGCCAGTTCGCTTTTGGCGAGCCGGATGTATTGCAGCATGGGGCGGCGGGCGATGCAGAAGAATCCGCACAGGCCGCATTCGAAACAGGCTTCCACGTGCTCTGCTGCGGCCTTGTCGTACATGCCGAATTCCGCATAGCTGGTGATCATGGCCGGATCGAGACGGGCCGGACAGTGGCGGACGCATTCGCCGCACCCCACGCACGGGGAGTCCACGGCCACAGGAGCCTCGTTGGTCACGACCGAGATCGCGCTCGTGTTGCGCGCAACGCCCTGCATGGGCGAGGCCGCAGCTGTTCCGCGAAGGACGCCGCCAAGGACGATGCGGTCCAGATTGCCGGGCTTCTGTCCGGTCTTTTCCAGAAGCAGTCCTGCCGGAGTGCCCAGCGGTACCAGACTGGCTGAATTGCCCAGCGTGACCATGGTTTCCATGACCGGAAGCCCGGTCTCCATGATGCGGCCCACGTGAAACAGGATTTCCAATCCCAGCACCACGGTCTTGTCCGGGGCTTCCACCCCGGTCACGGTATAGGCGACCATGGGGTCGAGTCCGGCCGGGTACTGTTCGGAAATCTCTGCGGATTCCGTATCGGAAAAAGCCTTGCCAGACCCCTTGAGCGTGGCCAGAACCGTCCTGCTAGGGGCGTATAGGGCGATGACGGCCTCAAGGCCGCGCTCAAGGGTTGCTCGGGAGGAAGAAAGCAGTTCCTGTCTGGCAAGAACGCCGGGTTCGGCATCCACTGCGTTGATGATGAGAAAATCCGTTCCCGCTTCCGGGATGGGAGCCAGATCCGCGCCCAGTCCGGCCAGTCTCGTCCGCAGCTCGGCTCCGGAGATGTCCCGGAGGTCTTCGGGCTCGACTTCGGCGTTGCCTTCGGCGGTGATCCTGACCCGGAACGCGTCAACCTGACTCACTTTTCCGGCAATGGGAGTATGGATGTCGCCCATGTCCGGCACGGACGAAGTGGCGACCCGTTCTCCGCGCCTGACTTCCTGTCCGCACGTGACGAGCGGACAGTGACGCATCAGGGTCAGTTCGACATGCGGCGGCAAAGGATGTGTTTCATGCGTATTCATCGTGACCTACCTGCTGATGTGGCACTTTTTGCAGTTGTCCGGGCCGTAGGGGCCTGCATCCATTCCCTCGTGGCAGGACATGCACTGATCGTGGAAGGCGTTCATGCGCGGCAGCACCAGCTCCCTGACCTCGGAGTCGTGGCACTTGTCGCAGGAAGTGTAGTCGCCCTCGTACTGGGTCATGTCCACGGGCACATGGCAGGACTTGCAACTGGAGAGTCCCTTCTCGAACATGTCGTCGTGACAGTTGGCGCAGCTCTGATGACCGGCCAGCCGCATGCTGAGAAGTTCGCCCGAATCGTCATCCTTGTGGCAGTTCGCGCACTTCTGGGGTTCCGGCTCGATCTCCTTGCCGTGGTGGCAGTCGTAACAGTCGCTTGCGTAGTCCTTGTGCGCCTCGTGGTCGAAAATTACTTCGCCGTATTCCGTGTGGTGGCAGCGCACGCAATAGGTTTCGTCCGGGAAGGAATCCATGTGTGCGGCCATGTAGTCGTCGTCGAATTCCGTGGGATGGCACGATCCGCAAGCCATGGTTTCGTCGTCCTTGCCGTGCGGCATGGGCTTTCTGTCGTGATGACATTGGGCACAGTCGATCTGATAGTCCCGATGGTGCACGAGATGGGAGAAGATGACCTTGCCTCCGTTGTTCTTGAACAGGATTCGCACCGGCATTTTCGGGGTGTCGTCGGATTTGACGTATCCCAGGACGGCTGCCCCAAGGAGCACGACCGCTATCACTATCACCGGAAGAGTCTTCGAGTTTGCACGCATTTTTCTCTCCGCCGCACGTCGGGGGCAGCTCAACGGTTATTGGATTGACGGTATCATCCCGGGGCGGCCGTACGACCGCCCTCGGGAAGTGTTTGCAAGGTTACTTGGGAATCACGCCCCAATCCGGAACCACGCCCAGGTCGATGCCCCAGACGATGGGCAGGACGTAGACCACGAAGGCGGTGATCAGGATTGTGCCGATGATGTTCAGCCATATGCCTGCCTTGGCCATCTGCTTGATGGAGA
Source organism: Pseudodesulfovibrio tunisiensis (assembly GCF_022809775.1). NCBI lineage: Bacteria > Pseudomonadati > Thermodesulfobacteriota > Desulfovibrionia > Desulfovibrionales > Desulfovibrionaceae > Pseudodesulfovibrio > Pseudodesulfovibrio tunisiensis. The sequence goes on along the minus strand of NZ_CP094380.1, from coordinate 1,633,808 downwards.
CGCACCCGCTGCCGAAGATGACGGCGTTGGGCGGAGTCGCCACGGGAAGCATGAAGGCAAAGGAGGCGGCCACACAGGCGCTGATGATGGTGGCGTAGGGATGCACGCCCATGGCGATGGCCGCGCTGCCCATGATCGGCACCAGCAGGGTCGCGGTGGCCGTGTTGGAGGTGATCTCGGTCAGGAAGATGGTCATCAGGACCACGGTGGACACGAAGATGAGCATGCTCGCGCCTTCCAGTCCGCCGAGCTGTCCCGCGATGTAGGTGGCGAGTCCGGTCTTGGCAAAGCCGTTGGCAATGGCCAGACCGCCGCCGAAGAGCAGGATCACGTCCCAGGGAATCTTGACCGCGGTCTTCCAGTCCAGCAGAAATTCGCCCTTCTTGAAGTTGGTCGGAATGGCGAACAGGATCAGGGAACCGAGAATACCGATGGTTGCGTCGTGAATGAAGCCGAACTTCGGCATGATATCCAGCACGAAGGGCATCTTCTTGAGGAAGCCGCGCGCCAGCCAGAAGGAGGCGATGAAACAGCCCACGATCACGATTTTCTTTTCTTCGGGAAGCATGGGGCCGAGTTTTCTGATTTCCTCTTCGATGATGGCCTTGCCGCCAGCCAGTTCCATGTCACCGGTCGGGAAGAGCATCCTGGTCAGCAGCACCCACGCGATGGCCAGCATGACCACGGACAGGGGCACGCCGAAGAGCATCCACTGGCCGAAGCCGATTTCCACGCCGAACATCTTTTCGACCATGCCCACCATGACGGTGTTCGGGGGCGTGCCGATGATGGTGGCCACGCCGCCGATGGAGGCTGCGTAGGCAACGCCGAGCATCAGGCCCTTGCCGAAGTTGTGTTCGGGGTCGTTCGTGCCGGTCATGCGCAGCTGGTCGGAATTGAATCCCGTGGCCTGCTGGATGACTGCCAGTCCGATGGGAACCATCATCATGGCCGTTGCCGTGTTGGACACCCACATGGACAGCAGGGCCGTGGCGACCATGAACCCGAGCGTCATTCTGGCCGGGCTGGTGCCCACCAGACGGATCGTGTGCAGAGCCACGCGGCGGTGCAGGTTCCACCGTTCCATGGTCACGGCGAGGAAAAAGCCGCCCATGAACAGGTAGATCAGATGGTTCGCATAGGGTGCAGTGGCCGCATTCGACTTCATGACGCCGAGGAGCGGGAAAAGGGCGATGGGCATCAGGGACGTGGCGGGAATGGGAATGGCTTCGGTGATCCACCAGATAGCCATGAATGCCGTCACCGCGGCAACGCGCCACGCCTCGGGATTCATTCCTTCGGGAGCCGGGAGCAGGAGCATCGCTATGAAGACGATCGGCCCGAGAAAAAAGCCGACTATCTTTCCTTTTCCACTGTCTTGTTGTGCGCTCATTGGTTTTCCTCTCTCTTGTGTTGGCGGCACCGCTGCCGCTGTCGTTCACCTCAACCGACACGCTCCTCGCATTGCCGGGCGGGGCCGCAATCCCCGCCCGACAGAGGATTTTCCGAATCTAGAATCCCAGGTGATAGGATTCCACGAACGCGCCCACGCGGGCCGAGGAATCGGCGATGCGCTTGCGCAGTCCCTTGGCATATTCGGCCAGATCGATGGTCTTCCGGGCCACCCCGGTTTCCATGGCGGCCTTGGCAACGGCCACGGACACGTATTCGATCAGGCGAAGGTCAAGAGCCTTGGGGATGATGTAGTCGATGCCGAATTCCAGCTTGTCCACGCCGAACGCCTTGCACACGTATTCCGGTGCGGGCTGCTTGGCGAGGTCGGCCAGGGCCTGGGCGGCAGCGAGCTTCATTTCTTCATTGATGGCCGTGGCCCCGACATCCAGAGCGCCGCGGAAGATGAAGGGGAAGCCGAGCACGTTGTTCACCTGATTGGGGAAGTCGGAGCGACCGGTGCCCATGATGGCGTCGGGGCGGGCTTCCTTGGCGTCGGTGTAGGAAATCTCGGGATCCGGGTTCGCGCAGGCGAAGATGATGGGATTGGCGGCCATGGTCTTGACCATGTCCTTGGACACCACGTCCTTGGCGGACAGGCCCAGGAAGCAGTCGGCGCCGACCATGGCTTCGGCCAGAGAGGCGTATTCCTTGTTGGTGGCGTAGGCCTGCTTGGTCGGGTTCAGGTCGGTGCGGCTCTTGTTGATGTGGCCGCGGGAGTCGAACATGGCGATGTTCTCGGGATCAACGCCCATGTTCTTGTACAGGTTGGTGCAGGCGATGGCGGCCGCGCCAGCACCGGAAACCACCACGCGCAGGTTTTCGGCCTTCTTGCCGGAGATTTCCAGAGCATTCATCATGCCGGCGGCCGTGACGATGGCAGTGCCGTGCTGATCGTCATGGAAGACCGGAATGTTCATTTCCTTTTTCAGGGTCTCCTCGATGTAGAAGCACTCGGGGGCCTTGATGTCTTCCAGATTGATGCCACCGAAGGTGGGCTCCAGCGCCTTGACGATTTCGATGATCTTGTCGGGATCGGATTCGTTCAGGTTGATGTCGAAGACGTCCACATCGCCGAATACCTTGAACAGAACGCCCTTGCCTTCCATGACCGGCTTGCCTGCGGGAGCGCCGATGTTGCCGAGGCCCAGCACGGCGGTGCCGTTGGAAACCACGCCGACCAGATTGCCGCGACCGGTGTATTCAAAGGATTTCGCTTCGTCTGCGGCGATTTCCATGCACGCTTCGGCAACGCCCGGGCTGTAGGCCATGGACAGATGCTTCTGGGTCACGCAGGGCTTGACCGGAACCACTTCGATTTTGCCTTTCCGTCCCTGGGAATGGTAATCAAGAGCTTCTTGCTTGGTGAACAATGCCATTTCAATCTCCTTGTGGTTGATAACCGTTATTCGATCCCGGCCGCCTTGCGGTCCGGCACTGCATACAGTTCGTTGCCGTGTGCGTCGTTGATGACGAGAAGCGGGAAGTCCTGCACCTTCATTTCGCGGATGGCTTCGGGGCCGAGTTCGTCAAAGGCGATGACCGTGGACTCCACGATGGAGTTGGACAGCAGGGCACCGGCTCCGCCGGTGGCGCCGAAGTACACGGCCTTGTAGTCCTGCATGGCCTGACGGGTGGGCTCGTCGCGCTTTCCCTTGCCGATGGTGGCCTTGAGGCCGAGGCTGTACAGGCGCGGGGCAAAGGAATCCATGCGGTAGCTGGTGGTGGGACCGGCAGCGCCGATGGGGCGGCCCGGAGGCGCCGGGCTGGGGCCGACGTAGTAGATGGCCGCGCCTTCGAGGTCGAAGGGCAGTTCCTTGCCCTGATCCAGAAGCTCCACGAGTTTCTTGTGCGCCGCGTCGCGGGCCGAGTAGATGGTTCCGGTCAGGAAGACCACGTCTCCGGCCTTGAGCTGCACGATGTCTTCATCGGTCAACGGGGTGTTCAGCTTGTATTCAGCCATTAGAGTACAACCTCCTCGTGCCTCTGGGAGTGGCACTGGACATTGACGGCCAGGGGAAGGCTTGCCAGATGGCAGGGTTCGACGGTGATCTTGACGCTCAGGACCGTGGTCTTGCCGCCGAGGCCCATGGGGCCGACGCCGAGCTTGTTCAGGTCTTCTTCCAGTTCCTTTTCCATGGCCGCGATTTGCGGATCCGGATGCGTGTCGTCCAGGCGGCGCATCAGGGATTTCTTGGCGATCTTGGCAGCATGGTCGAAGGTGCCGCCGATGCCGATGCCCACGATGGTGGGCGGGCAGGGGTTGGGGCCGGCTTCGGCAATGCGGTTGATGACGAATTTCTTGATGCCTTCCCAGCCCTGCGCCGGAGCCAGCATGGTGACGCGGCTCATGTTTTCGCTGCCGCCGCCCTTGGCCATGAAGACCATCTTCAGCTTGTCGCCGGGCACCATGTCGAAGTGGATGATGGCCGGGGTGTTGTCGCCCATGTTGGCGCGGGTCAGGGGATGGCAGGAGGACTTGCGGAGGAAGCCGTCCTTGTAGCCCTTGCGTACGCCTTCGTTGATGGCTTCGCGCAGGTTGCCGCCCTCGATCTTCACTTCGTCGCCCAATTCCACGAACAGCACGGCAAGGCCGGTGTCCTGACACAGGGGCAGTTTGGTGTCGCGGGCCAGATCCGCGTTTTCCAGAAGCTGACGAAGCACTTCCTTGGCGGACGGGGAGGTTTCCTCTGCCAGGGCCTGTTCCAGCTTGGCGCGGACGTCGTCCGGCAGCTCGGTGTTGGCCTTGATGCACATGTTGGCCACGGCATCAATGATTTCGCTGGTGTGAATAGTGCGCATGTTACTTCTTCCTGAATATTTCCTTGATTGCGGTGATGCCCATCTTGCGACGCAGGAATCCGAGCTGGTTCTGCAAAGGCAGCTTCTTGGGACACACGTCCTCGCACGCCAGCAGGCCCATGCAGCCGAATATGCCGTGATCGTTGCCGATGATTTCGAAGTACTGCTTGTCGGTGCGCTCGTCGCGCGGGTCGACCACGAAGCGGGCAATGCGGTTCAGGCCCGCCGCGCCCATGAAGTCGTCACGCAGCCGGGCGGTTCCGCAGGCCGCCACGCAACATCCGCATTCGATGCAGCGTTCGAGCTCGTAAATCTGCTCGGCGACCTCGTTGTCCATGCGTTCTTCCTGCCTCTTGGGGTCGAACTGCTTGGTCGTGTGCACCCAGGATTCGGTCTTGGCGTACATTTCGCGGAACCAGACACCGGTATCCACGGCCAGGTCGCCGACCAGCTTGAAGATCGGCAGGGGATGCAGGGTGATCCTGGACGGCTGGTCCTTGGTCTTGGTCTGGCAGGCCAGACCGGGGCGCCCGTTGATGACCATGGCACACGCGCCGCAGATGCCGGCGCGGCAGCAGAAGTCGAACATCAGGCTGGAGTCCTGCTCCTCGCGCAGCCTGTTCAGGGCGATGAACAGGGTCATGTTCGGGGTTTCGTCAAGGGTGAACGTCTGCATGTGCGGCACGTCTCCCTTTTTCTGGGGATTGTACCGGAATATTTCGAACTGTAATTGTCTGCCCATGATGCATTCCTCTTTTTGATCCGGGTTACTTCTTCTTGCCGATTTCGGTGACGGGGCTCTTGACGGTGCGCTCCTTCACATACTTTTCATCGGCGGGAATGATCGTGCCGCCGCCGTAGCCGCGGTCGCCCGGAGGCAGCTCGAAGACGGAAGTGGTGTCTTCGTAGGAGAGCTCGGGCATGTCAGCGCCTTCAGGCCAGTAGGCCAGAGTGCGGTTGAGCCAATCCTTGTCATTGCGCTCGGGGTAGTCTTCGCGGTTGTGGGAGCCGCGGGATTCGGTGCGCTGCAGGGCTGCCTGGGCAATGCACAGGCCGAGACGGACCTGGCCTTCCAGCTTCATGGCTGCGCCCAGCTCGTAGTTCGCGCCGATGCCGTCGGATACCAGACCGACCTTGCGGGATTTTTCCAGCGTCTTCTGCAGGGTCTCCACGCATTCCTCCAATCCTTCCTGATTGCGGAACACGAAGCAGCCCTTCATCAGGGCTTCCTGCAACTCGTTGCGCACCTGATACACATTGAGCTTGCCCTTGCGGCCGTGGATCAGGTCATGGATGCGTTCTTCCTGCTTCTTGACGGCCAGATTGACGGTACGGGTATCGAAGCGGGTTTCGTAACCCTGGAGGAATTCCACGATCTTGGAACCGATGATGCCGCCGGCAACAACGGTTTCGGCCAGGGAGTTGCCGCCCAGACGGTTGAAGCCGTGCATGTCCCAGCAGGCGGCTTCACCGGCGGAGTACAGGCCTTCCAGTCCGTAGGCCGCGCCGTCCTTGTTGGTGCGGATGCCGGCCATGGTGTAGTGCTGGGTGGGGCGCACGGGAATGAGTTCCTTGCGCGGGTCCACGCCGAGGAAGTGATGGCAGATTTCATCCACTTCGCGCAGCTTGGTGGAGATGTGGTGGTCGCCGAGATGGCGGATGTCCAGCCAGAGGTGTTCGCCGTATGGGGTCTTGACGCCCTTGCCCTGCCGCATGTGGTGGGTCATCCAGCGGGAGACCACGTCGCGGGAGGCCAGTTCGGCCTTGTCCGGCTCGTAGATGTGCATGAAGCGTTCTTCATTCACGTCGAGCAGGGTTCCGCCGTCGCCGCGGCAGCCTTCGGTGACCAGAATGTCCGTGGGCACGATGCCCGTGGGGTGGAACTGGATGGACTCGGGGTTGCCGATGGGCACCAGTCCGGTTTCGTGGGCGATGATGTGACCGCCGCCGTCGCAGATGACTGCGTTGGTGGTGGCCTTGTAGATGCGACCGAAACCGCCGGTGCAGATGGCGGTCGCCTTGGCAAGGAAGACCTCGAGCTGGCCGGTGCGCAGGCAGCGGACCACCGCGCCCATGCAGGTCTTGCCGTCATGGATCAGGGAAATGGCTTCCTTCTTGTCGAACACGTCGATGCCGAGTTCGGCGCAGCGGTTGTCCATGGTGCACATGACCGCATGGCCGGTGCCGTCCGAAGTATAGCAGGTGCGCCATTTGGCGGTGCCGCCGAAGGAACGGGCCGTGATCAGGCCTTCCTTTTCTTCCTTTTCATATTTCTCGAATTTTTCCCCGCCCTTGAAGTAGAAGGACTGTCCGGGAACGACGCGGTTCCACGGCACGCCCCAATGAGCCAGGCGGCGCATTTCGATGGGAGCGGCGTCCGCGAAGAGACGGGCCACTTCCTGGTCGCAGCCCCAGTCCGAGCCCTTGACCGTGTCGATGAAGTGGATGTCGCAGCAGTCGCCTTCACCCTTGGCACAGTTGCCGAGTGCGGCCTGCATGCCGCCCTGGGCCGCAGAAGAGTGGGAACGCCTGGCCGGGACGATGGAGAGACAGGTGGTCTTGAAACCGCTCTGGGCAGCTTCACAGGCTACGCGCTCACCAGCCAGTCCGGCGCCGATCACGAGCAGATCTGAGTAGTATGTTTGCATGGAATGAACCTCGTTAGCCTAACGTTACAAAGCGGATCAGGGTAATGATGCCGATGGCCATGAAGATGGAGAACAACGTGGTCTCGAACTTCTTGAAACCCTGACGCTGCTCGGATTTGACGAATCCCCATTTCACGCCGATGCGGTAGAAGCCGACGCTGACGTGGAGTTCGACGCAGGGAAGCAGGATCATGTAGAACACGAACCACCAGAAGTGCTGCATGCGCGCGGCGGACTTGGCCGCGGTGATGGGCAGGTCGTTGAGCACGACCCACATGTGGATGGCACCGAGAATCAGGATGATCATGGCGGTGACGGCCTGAACGACCCACAGCCATGTGTCGCGGTGTTTCAGCATCTTTGCGTGAGCCCAGATGGTGCTTTGCCCTTCCACGCGAAACGGAATCTTCCGCGCGGCAAGCACGAAGTGAAGCAGGAATGTCAGAAAGATCAGGGGACCGCCGACCTGAGCCATGTAGGTGGCCTCGAAGAACTCGGCGATGGCGTTCATGATGCTCGGCGAGATCACCACTGAAGAAACGAGCAGCATGTGACACCACATGAACAGAATGAGACTTGCGCCCGTGAGCATCTGAAGCCAGTCAAGACCGGCGTCGACACGGGACAGGCCTGCTACGGATGTCGTGTTGGTTTTCAGCATTGGTTCACCTGTTTTTCATAGAATTGAAATGAAACTGGCATGCGCCAGGGCCTCGTGCTCGGGTGCTGCAGCCTGCGTGGCGGCCAGGCCGGGCCTGCGCCCGCAGTCCTGTGAAAACACCGCCCCATTCCTCATTCAAACCTCCTCGTTTATGGCGATTCACAAAATTTTTTGGGTCGCAACGGAAACGAATGAGCAACAGTTGTGCCAAGGCATTATAATTTATAATGCCTTTTAAAACAGGTAGTTATATTTTGGTGGATAGAAAGGAAGGCGGATTTTCGCTTATGCCGAGACGGGCAATGAGCGAAAATCCGCCGATTGATATGTTAGGAACGTTTCAGGCCGTATTTGGCCATCTTTTCATTGAGGGTGCGACGGGGGACGCGGAGGTCCGCAATGACCTTCTTGATATTGCCGTTGTGGCGGGCCAGGGCTTCCCGAATGATGTGCTGTTCGAACGTGGCGACCTGATCCCTGAGGCAGACAGAGGAGGCGTGCTGGTCCACGTTGCGCGTGGAGAGCAGCTTGGAGATGCGCTCGTTGGGAGGCAGGGCCGAGAGCACGTAGCGTTCGGCCAGACTCTTGAGTTCCCGCACGTTGCCGGGCCAGTCATGGCCCATCATGATGGTCAGGCTTTCCGGGGAGAGCGGCTCCACGGCCTTGCCGTAGGTGTCGGCCGCGCGTTCCAGAAAGAAGGAGAACAGCATGGGGATGTCGTCCTTGCGTTCCCGCAGGGGAGGGACGCGCAATTCAACGGTATTTATGCGGAAATACAGGTCTTCCCTGAGCCTGCCTTCTTCAATGGCCTTGCGCGGATTTTCGTTCATGGCGGAAATCAGCCGAAACTCCACGGGCTGGGGCGTGTTGCCCCCGAGCGGGGTGATCTCCTTGCATTCCAGAGCGCGCAGCAGCTTGCTCTGCACGTCCATGGGCATGGAACTGAGCTCGTCCAGAAACAGGGTGCCGCCGTTGGCCGCTTCCAGCTTGCCGATGCGCTTGCCCTGCGCACCGGTGAATGCGCCGGGCTTGTGGCCGAAGAGTTCGCTTTCCGCCATGTTCACGGGAATGGCGGCGCAGTTCAGGGCCAGTGACGGACCTTTTTTCCGGCCGCTCAGGTTGTGGATGGACCGGGCAATGACTTCCTTGCCCGTGCCGGTTTCGCCGATGATCAGGACATTGGCGATGGTGGGCGCGATGTGGGCGATTTCCTGCTTGAGTTCGCGCATGGGCCTGCTGGTGCCGACCAACCGGGATTCGAGTCCCTGATTGCTGGCCAGTTCTTCCTTGAGGCGTCGGTTTTCCAGAATGAGCTGGCGCTTTTCCAGAGCGCGCTTGATGGTTTCCACGATGCGCTCCGGATCGAACGGCTTTTCCACGAAATCGTAGGCTCCGCCCCGGATGGCTTCCACGGCCATGGCAATGTCGCCGTGGCCGGTGAAGAGCACGACCGGGATGTCCGGATCGATCTTGGCGATTTCCTTTTGAAAGGCCAGACCGTCCAGCCCGGGCATTTTCACGTCCGAGAGCACGATTCCGGCATAGTTGCGGGCAATGGTGCCCAGTGCTTCCCGCGCGTCCGGATAGTCCTCCACGGTGAAGTCGGAAAGTTCGAGCCATTGCCGGGCCGAATCCCGGACAGATTGCTCGTCGTCGACAAGAATGACCTGGGGCATTGGCTACCCCTCCTCCAAAGGTTTGGACAGGGGCAGGCGAATCACGAATTCCGCGCCGCTTCCGTCTCGGTTTCCGCCACGAATTTCGCCGCCCATCTCCTTGATTATCTTGTATGAAATGGAAAGTCCGAGTCCGACGCCAACACCGTCCTTCTTGGTGGTGACAAAGGGTTCGAACAGCCGTTTGCCGACCTCGGACGCAATGCCCGGGCCGTTGTCCCAGACATGGATTTTCGCGTGCTCCATGCCCAGACTCAGGGTGACGCCCACAAAGGGCGAAGGGGTGCCCTGGAGCGAATCCAGCGCGTTGCGGAACAGGTTGATGAGCACCTGCTCCAGCCTGACACGATCGCCCAGAATGAATACGGGTTCATCGGGCAGGGTCAGCTTGAGGTCGCAGGCTTCCACCTGAAACTGGTGCTTCATCAGGGTCAGGGATTCATTGATGGCCAATCTGAGATCGAATTCGCTCTTCTTGTTCGAGGATTTGCGTACAAAGGATTTCAGGTTGCCCGTGACCTTGGCCAGCCTGTCGCCGAGGTCCGATATTTTCGTTAGCGTTTCTTCCAGTCTTTCCGGCTTGTTGCGTGCCATCATGAGCTTGCAGCTCGCAATGTAGGTCTTGATGGCCGCAATGGGCTGGTTCAGCTCGTGTGCCACGGCCGTGGACATTTCCCCGAGCGCGGCCAGTTTGCCCGCCTGAATGAGTTCCTCCTGCGCCTCGCGCAATTCCTGTTCCGTGCGTTTGCGTTCCTCGATTTCCTGAGCAAGCTGCCGGTTGATGGCCCGGACGCGTTCGGCCTCGATGGCCTGCTGGCGGGATATCTCCTTCTGGCGACGTTCACGCAGGAAAAGTCGTGTCAGGATGGCGAGTCCCACCAGAACAAAGGAGGTGAGGGAGGTCCCCAGCGTGCGTTCCCACAGGGCATCCTGCTGCATGAGGTAGCGGATTTCCCAGTCCATGTCCGGGATGGATCGGGTCTTTTCCAGAAAACGTTCGGTGCCGATGGTCACTTCCTCCATGGCACCCATGCGGGACGTGCGTTTGGAGGGCAGGTACTTGAGCTTGAGTTCCGGGTACTGCCAACGCTCGTGAATGGTGTCCAGAATGTCCGAGGAGAGCGCTGCCAGCGTACGATACTTCCATGACGGACGACTGGACAGCACGATCACGCCGTTGGAGTCGGCCACGAATACGGTTTCGCCGCCCTCCTGCCACAGGGCTTCCAGCTGGGAGAGCACGATCTTGACCGTGGCCACGCCCACGACCTTGCGATTCACGAGAATGGGATGGGAAATGTAGAACCCGGGCTTGCCCACGGTTACGCCCACACCGAAGAATTTTCCGTCGTTTCCGCGCAGGGCGTCCTTGAAGTACGGGCGGAAACTCAGGTTCAGACCGACGAAGTTGTTCTTTTCCCGCCAATTGCTGGCTGCCACCACGATGCCATCGGGATTGAGGATGTACAGGGCTGCGGACCCGGCCTTGAGATTGGCCTGTTCCAGAAACATGTTGACTTCGGTGAGGTCCTTGCCCGTGGTCAGGAGTTGGTGCGCGATATCGGTCTTGGCAACGAGATAGGGCAGGTATTCGTATTTCTGCAGGGCGGAATTGAGCGTGCTTTCATACAGGGTCAGGCGTTCGTTGGAGACCCGCTCCAGGTCCTGAAGATAATTGTAATAGACCACCAGTCCCACGAGAAAGGGGATTCCAAGCATGAAGAATCCGCTTATGGCTATGGGAAAGGCCCTGGTTTTGGTCTTCTGCAAGATGTTTGGATGTTCATTCATTTTTGCAAACTGCTTTCGGTAAAAATCGAATCACGTTGTTTCGAAATGCGCAAGCAAACTGCTTTTGCGCGGGATTCGGCTCTGTTTTTCGGTCTGGTCGGCGAAAATCCGCCTATTTTTCAAATCATTTCCGCTCTCAACAGGCGGAAAAAGCATGACAAGTCGCCTCCATGGCCTTTTTTCCCCGATTGCATGGGGCATCCTTGCCTTCAAAGCAAGTTGCATACCGCAAGTCGGGGGAGAGTGCACCCGGCGGTGCATTTCAAGGACGATCATCTCGGGAAATTGTCGGTCACGGCAACGGACAGATCGGGTCTGAACCAGAGCGCCGCATCCTTGGGAAAGTGCTCCCGCATGAATGCGCGCCCCCTGTTCGGGCCGAGGATGAACAGGGTCGTGGCAAGGGCGTCGGCTTTTTCCGCCGAGTTCGCGATGACCGTCACGCCTACGGATTCGTGGGCGGAGTCCATGTCCGAAGGATTGATGATGTGATGGCGGAGAATGGTTTCCTGCTCGTCCTGGATGGCCACGAACTGCTGATAGTCGCCGGAGCCGCAGACGCCCTTTTCCCGCACCGTGACCGTGGTGTAGATTTTCTGGGCCCGGGGATGGCGGACGCCCACGGTCCAGTCGCGGTTGCCGAAACAGTAGAAGTCGCCGCCAGCTTCGACAATGCCTGCCTTGATGCCCTGCTTTCTGAGTATGGCCACGGCTTCATCGATGATGGTGCCCTTGGCTATGCCGCCCATGTCCAGGGCCATGCCCCGTTTCTTGAGCCGCACGCGCTTGGTGGTCTCGTCGACAATGATCATGCGGTAGTCCACGAGATCCTTTTTGGCCTGGGCTATTGTTTCGTCCAGAGCGTAATACAGGGGCGAAGTGGTCAGCGCACCGACCGTGGGATCGAAAATGCCGTTTGAAAGGCGGCTCAGGTTCAGGGTGCGCTGAAGCAGACCGTAGGCGCGAGGCGTGGGAGTGACCCAGTTCCGGCCTGCGTTTCGGTTGATGCGGCCGATGGAGCCGCTGGCGGAACGGAAATCGAGATCGCGCTGGATCGAGCGCATGGAGGTGAGCACCTTGTCAAAGGCCGCGTCCGCTTCGGTTTCGTTGCGGGCCACCAGAGTGAGGCGCACCACGGTGCCCATGGCCACATCGGTGTAATAATACAGGCCGGGCGCGGATTTGGGGATGACCTGCTTCTGCAGGACAAGAGGCAGGGAACCGAATCCGGCCATGGCGATGGTGCAGAACAGGGCTCCGCCCCATGCCAGACGGCGGCCCCATTTGAGCTGGTCCTCAAAGGCCGGAACCATGAGCGGCAGGCACAGGCAGGCACCGAGAATGGCGGCGACCTGCATGGCCGGGCCTATGGAGTGATAGTTCCGGATGATGAGTCCGCCTAGCAGCGGGCCGACAAGAAAGCCGATTCCCGCAGCAAAATGTGCGGTTCCGAAGATTTTTCCCTGACTGCGGGCAAGAGAGGAGGCCAGAGCCATGGAACTGGGAATGGAGATGGCCGATCCAAGGCCCATGATGGTCCCGGCCAGAGCGAACTGCCAGAGTTCCCGGCATGCTCCGAGGGCGAAAACTCCGGCTGCGCTCAGGAGCATGCCCGCCACCACGGTCATGGGGCGGGGACGTCCGCGGAATATGTGGCCGGACAGGAACAGCCCCAGGCAGGCCACCAGATTGGGCGTGGCGAATGTTGCGCCGATGACCATGCCGTGTCTGCCCAGCATGGTGGAGAGCAGGATGGGATAGAAGGTGACGACCATGCCGATGCCCAGAGTGCGCCCGGCCAGAGCCATGCAGAGGGCGGTCATGTCGAACGGGGACGGCTGTCGTGCCGAGGCGGACATGGCACTGCGCTGCTTCCGGGTCCTGATGTGGTTCGGCAGACCGATGCCGAGGATCACGGTGGTCAGGGCCATGCAGAGGGACAATCCGGTCATTATGGGCGTCATGTCGCGATTCAGGTACAGGATGCCGCCGACCATGGGACCGCAGAAGAGTGCGACATTGAATACCAGCGCGTGGAGGCTGAACCATCGGGAAAGCTCCGACTGCCTGCCACTCCCACCGAGCACGGCGAGGCCCACGGGTTTTATCAGGCCCGAGACGAGTCCCATGACGAACTGGATGAAATACAGGATGGGCATGCCCGGATGCAGGAGATACAGCAGGGGGGCCGCGGCTCCCATGAGCGAGGCGGCGAGCAGCGGCGTGCGCGGTCCGGCCCTGTCCGCCCAGAGGCCGGACAGCGGGGCTATCAGCAGCTTGGCGAAGTAGTAGCCGGCAAACGCACTGCCAAGCCATGCCCCGCTCACCTTTTCGTCCAGGCTGACCAAGGGCATGGTGAAGGAAAACAGGCCGACCCCGAGCGTGGACAGGAAGCCGCTGCTCAGGATGACCGCGAATATTCGCTGTTCGGCGAGGGAACGTTTTTCTACAGTGTTGGTAGACATTGCATATCCTGAAAACGATTCCGGGCAATGTGACTGCAAAACACCCTTTTTGGCAAGCGGTTCCTGCATATTTCAACCAATTGTTTTATCAGACGATCTTTTTCAATGTACTTCGTGAACGAATTGGCTGGCGAAAAAAGATCGCGATAATGCGCAGTGCCGGCCGTTTTTTCGGCCTGTAACGTTTTTGCGATATGGGGAGGGGGGGCGGAGAGCGGATTATGCCTTGGCGCAGGGCAGGGTCACGCGGACGCAGGTCCCGGTTTCCTCGGACGTGGTCATGGCGATGTCACCGTCATGCACGCGCGCGGTCAACCATGCACTGTAGGTGCCGAGACCAGTTCCGCCCGACTTGCCCGAAGTCGCGTACTTTTCGAAAAATTTGTCGCGGATTTCCCGTGGTACGGCAAGCTTGTTGCGGATTTCCATGACGCATTTCCCATCCGTTTCAAATTTGATTTCCACAGGCTGGTCGTCCGAAGCCTCCACTGCGTTGAGCAGCAGATTTTCCGCCATGTTTCGCAGCAGATTGGGGTCGCCGGGAACTTCCATGGAATCGTTTTCCCGGATCGGCCTGCCGTTCAGGTGGATACGGACAGGCACCTTGCGTGTGCGCAGTTTCTGCACATCTTCTCCGGCCTTGGCCGCCACTGCGACCAGATCCACGGGTTCGGCCTGAAATTCGTATTGCCCGGCTTCCATCTTGTAGAGATTCAGGGAGCTGTTGATCATGTTCATCATGCGCAGCCCGGTTTCCTCAAGTGCGTTCAGAAGCTCCAGCTGTTCCGGGGTGAGATTTCCGTCGTCGCGCATGGCCTTGGGTACGCTGATGATTCCGGCGAGCGGGGACTTGAGATCATGCCGGACGATGCGCGCTACATCCTCGCGAAAGGCCTCGGCCGCCTTGCGGGCCGTCACGTCCAGCCCTACGGAAAGGAATTCCGAGGTCTCTCCGTTGGCGTTGCGCAGGCTCGAATGCGCCCAGGAGAGCCATATGCGGGAACCGTCCTTGCGCATGCATTCGGATTCCGTGAAGTCCGGGCCATGCATTTTCGAAATGAGGCTGCCGACGGTCTGTTCGGATTGCTGACCGTTTCGATCCACCGAAGGCAGTATGGTCCCGACGACGTGTCTGCCGAGAAGCTCTTCGGCGGCATATCCGAAAAGATCCGCCCCGTAGCTGTTGATGAAGGAAATGCGTCCGCTGGTATCCATGCGGAGCACCACGCACAGGGCCTGTTCCACAAGGTCCTGATACTCCCGGCGACTGGCGCGCAGGGCTTCCTCCGTGCATTTGCGCGTGTCGATGATGCGGTTGCTGGCCCGGATGCCCGCATACACTCCGTTTTCGTCGTGGACCGGGGTGCAGTGATGCACCAGCCAGTGCTCGGAGCCGTCCCTGGCCCTGATGCGGAAGTCCAGATAGCCGGGGTCGCGGTCTTCTCCCTCCAGAGCGAAATGTCGGGAAACGGTCTCGTGATCGTCCGGATGCACAATGCGTTCGAGCAGGCCGGGATCGGCCATGAATTCGTCGCGGGTGTAGCCGGTGATGCGTTCGCAGGCCGGAGACATGTAGGCAAAGGAACCGTCACGGGCCTGCCAGTATTCCCATGCCCGGGTCGTGTCCGCCACGATGCGGAACCGTCGTTCGCATTCCGTCAGTTCGTCCCGTCCCTGCTTCAGGGTGCGGAACAGGGGAATGAGCATGAGAAGACCGAGGAACAGGGCCGCGGAAACGAACAGGCCGACCAGTTCGAAGTCCATGCGTGGTATGCGGTCGCCGAGCAGTACGTCCTTGAGACTGTACAGTCGCCGGGCTGCCATGCCGAATATGCCGATGGAGATGATGGTCCAGGACCAGTTGCGTCCCGTGAGAGGGATGAGTCGCAGGGCAAGGAACGCGGCTGCGAATTGCAGCATGGTCGAAACAAGCAGTATGGCGTACATCGTTCCCCGCAATGCAACATTGGGTTTGGTGAATGTATAACGCCTACCTGTTTTTTAGTCCTTTGTCCAAGGAATGCAACAGGTCTTGCGGGAATGCCTATCGCGATTCGCGTTCGCCCCAGTGGGCGGCCACGATTTCGGATTCCCGGTCCAGCGTGCGTTTCACGCCGTCCGGCACAAGCAGACGCAGGCTGCGTCCGGCGCGCCATCTGTCGCGGATATGTCCGCCCTTGATGTCCAGCCGGGGAATGTCCACGACCCGGATTTCCGTACCCGCGTCAAACGTCCATACCCCCTTGTCGCACCGTTCGGCCTCGGGCCAGTGGTCGTGCACGAAGCCTGCGACCTCGCCCGCAGCCTCCCAGCGGTTGACCACGGTCAGGGACACGAAATGCACGATTTCCAGCCCCTGATTCCATTTGCACAGTTCCAGAAACGTGGATGCGCCGAGCAGGAAGTGGAAGTGGTCCTGCGGGTGGTCGGCGGTGAGCTGGCGCATGGTGTCGTAGGTATAGGAAGGGCCGGGCCGTTCGCCTTCGATGGCGGTCACGCCCAGTCCCGGAATGTCTTCCACGGCCCGGCGCACGAGTTCCAGACGCAGGCTGAAGGGCAGCATGCCCTCGAAACCCTTGTGGGGCGGCACATTGGCGGGCATGAGGTCCACGCGGTCCAGACGCAGGGATTCGAGCACCTCGATGCCCATGCGGACGTGTCCGGTATGCACGGGGTTGAAGCTGCCCCCGAGTATGCCGATGTTCATGCGCAGTCTCCTTGACCAGACAGGGTAGACGTGTCCCGGTTTTCAGGCAAGCCGAAACCCGGGGCAGGACAGTGAAAAAAACGGGGCCGCCTGATGGCGGCCCCGGTGATATCTGCTATTCCGGCGAATTCTTTCGACGCCCCTTCTTGGGCTTGCTCTGGGAGAATCGTTTCACGTCGATGCCGTACTTCTTCACCTTGTAGTTCACGATGCGGTAGGACACGCGCAAATCCCTTGCGGACTGGAGCATGTTGCCCGAGGTCTTTTTCAGGGAGTCCACGAGCAGTTCCTGTTCGAACTTGGCCACGGCCTCGCCAAAGGAGAGGTTGGTCCCGGTGGCCGAGCTTTCCGCGGACTGGAGCGTGGGGGGCAGGTGATAGGTGCGGATGACCGCCTCCTCGCACAGCAGCACCGAGCGTTCCATGCAGTTGCGCAGCTCGCGCACGTTGCCGGGCCAGTGGTACATGGTCAGCAGTTCGATGGCCGGAGTGGAGATGCGTTTGACCTCCTTGCTGTACTCCTTGGAGAATTCGTCCAGAAAGTGCTCGGCCAGAGGCAGGATGTCCTCGCGCCGCTCCTTGAGCGTGGGAATGAAGATCGGGAACACGTTGATGCGGTAGTACAGATCCTCACGGAATCTGCCCTGTTCCAGAAGTTCCTCCAGCGGCTGGTGCGTGGCGCAGATCAGGCGCACGTCCACGGTGATGGGCTGTTCGCTGCCCACGCGCTGGATTTCCTTTTCCTGAATGGCGCGCAGCACCTTGGCCTGCGCATCCAGAGAGAGTTCGCCTATTTCGTCCAGGAACAGGGTGCCCTGATCCGCTACCTCGAACAGGCCGCGCTTGGTCTGGAACGCGCCGGTAAACGCGCCCTTCTGGTGTCCGAACAGCTCCGATTCGATCAGCTCGGACGGCAGGGCCGCGCAGTTGAGCTTGATGAGCGGCTTGTCCGCGCGCGGACTGGCCGAATGGATGTATTCGGCCAGCAGTTCCTTGCCCGTGCCGGATTCGCCGCGCAGCAGGGCCGTTGCCCGGCTGGGCGCGACCTGCTTGGTCTGGCGGAGCACAAGGCGCATGGCCTTGGATGCGGCCACGAAGTTCTTGGGCGGCGGTGCGTCCATGTTCACCATCAGGCCCTGAGCCAGATGGTGGGTCTGGGCAGCCATCTCTTCCTGCAACTGGGCCACGTAACCCGCGATGATGTCGGCCACGACTTCGAGGAACTGCATGTGTGCCCTGAGGTCTTCGGCCGGGATCAGGGGCACGTCCACGGAGAGCGCGCCGATGACCTCGTCCTCCTCCTTGCGCCGGTTGACCACCGGCACGCAGATGAAGCCGAGTTTCCTGAGTTCCTCCTCGCTTCTGCCGAACGCCTTGTTCAGAAATTCCGGGTCGTCGGACATGCGCGGAATGCTGATGGACTTTCCGCTGTCGAACACCCGGCCTATCACGCCGCGTCCGGGCGAGTAGGTCACGTCCTCGGCCTGTGCCGGGCTGTAGGTGAGCGAGAGTTTCAGGTTCTCGGTTTTCGGGTCCAGAATGACCATGAATGCCCGGACGTATTCCATGTCCTCGGCAAGGATTCGCAGCAACCCGTTCAGGCACTCCTCGAGCGGAGCGCGGCGAACGAGTTCCTGCTGCACCTTTTTCAGGGTCAGCAGATAGGAGAGATTGGATGTGTCCTGGTAGTGAGGCATAATTTTCTATGCGTTGCGGACAGCCGCCACGCCGAGCTCCAGGGCTTTGAGGTTGACGTCGAGAATCTTGGCCGGGAGGTTGACCCGCATGGCCGACTCCAGCGCTTCGGGGCCGAAGGGCAGCGCTCCGCCTGCGCACATGGCGGCCAGAAGCGCGACATTGCCGCTCTGCACGGCTCCGGCTTCCAGTCCCAGGGATTGGCAGGGCAGGTAGTGGGCGTTGTCCGTGCACGCGGCCACCTTGGCCTTGACCTCGTCGAGGGTCACGCTTTCCTGCTTGCCCATGGCCACGGACAGGGGCGGCATGAATTCGGTGCTGGAGAACACGGCGCCACCCGGCTTCAGATAGGGCAGGGCGCGCAGGGTTTCCATGGGCTCGAAGCCGAGCAGGATGTCTGCTTCGCCCGGGCCGATCTTGGGACTCTTGCAGCCGATGAGCACCGTGGATTCCACCACGCCGCCGCGCTGGGCCATGCCGTGAATCTCGCCGGAGGTCACGGGCAGGCCCTGGGACAGAACGGTTTTCGCCAGCAGGGTTGTGGCGGTCAGGGTGCCCTGTCCGCCCACGCCGGTCATGAATATGCGAATGGGCTTCACATCACGCATTTACTTGCCCCTTTTCTTGGCTTTGATGTGACCGCAGATCTGGAGACAGAGCATGCAGCCGTTGCAAAGGATGGGGTTGATGGCGGCCTTGCCGTCTTCCTTCTTGTAGAAGGCGGGGCAGGCCAGCTTTTCCAGACAGTCGCCGCGCTTCACGCAGGAATCCGCCACGTACGCCACCTGGGGCGCGACCTTCTTGTACACGCGGCGGGCATAGAGCGGGCAGGGCTCGCGAGCGATGAGCACGCGGACGCCGGACATGTCGCCCAGCTCCTTGAATGCTTCCACGGTCTTCTTGTGGTTGAAGGGATTGACCGTGCGGATTTCCGTGACGCCAAGTCCCTTGCATATGGATTCGATGTCCAGAGGATGGTCGTTTTCCCCGATCGTGGTCTTGTCCACGCCCGGGTTGGGCTGATGTCCGGTCATGGCCGTGGTGCGGTTGTCCAGCACCACGAGCAGGATGTCATGGCTGTTGAACACTGCGTTGGCAATGCCGGTCATGCCGGAATGAAAGAAGGTGGAGTCGCCGATGAATCCCACCACGGGCTTGTCGGACGCCATGGCCGCGCCGCTGCCTGCGGAGATGGAGGACCCCATGCACACCAGAAAGTCGGCCGTGGCCAGAGGCGGCAGCAGACCCAGCGTGTAGCAGCCGATGTCCGAGGAATAGAGCACGTCGTCGCCGAACACCTCGCGGGCAGCGAAATACGTGCCGCGATGCGGACAGCCTGCGCAGAGGTTCGGCGCGCGGACGGGCAGGTCCTGCACCGAGGCGCAGCCCTTGACCTCGACCGTGTCCATGCCGGCAAAGGCGCGGACCACGTTCTCCACCTGAGTGACCGTGAATTCGCCATATTCGGGCAGCACGTCCTTGCCGGATATTTCGAGGTTCAGGCCGTTTTTCTGGGCCAGAACGCGCAGGTCGTTTTCCAGCAGGGGTTCCAGTTCCTCCACGACCAGTACCTTCTTCACGGACTTGAGGAAGTCGAGGCACAGGGTTTCGGGCAGAGGATGGGTAAAGCCGAGATTCAGGACCATGACCTTGCCAGCCAGCCCCGCGTTCTCCAGTGCGTCGGCCAGATAGGCGCGGCTGATGCCCGAGGCCACGATGCCGATTTCACCTTCCCCGGAAACCGTGTTGTACGGGGAATGCTCGGCTTCTTCGCGCAGGGCGTTCAGCCTGTCGATCAGGCTCAGGTGCATGGGCCGGGAAAAGGCCGGAATGGGCACGAATTTGGACGGATTGCGGGTAAAGCCCTCGGGTTTGCCCGGATCGGGCGCCGGACCGAACTCCACGGGGCCGCGTAAATGGTTCACGCGGGTGGTGGTGCGCAGGAGCAGGGGCGCGCCGTGCTTTTTGGAAAGCAGCAGGCCGTCGCGGGCCATGTCCTTGCATTCCTGAGCCGTGGCCGGTTCCAGCACGGGCATGCCGCCCAGTCGCGCATAGTGGCGGTTGTCCTGTTCGTTCTGGCTGGAGTGACAGCCCGGGTCATCGGCGGACAGCAGCACGAGGCCGCCGGGCGCGCCGGTGTAGGTCAGGGTCATGAGCGGGTCGGCGGCCACGTTCACGCCGACGTGCTTCATGGTGGTCAGGGTCATGGCGCCACACATGGTCGCGCCACCGGCCACCTCGAGGGCGACCTTCTCGTTGACCGAGTATTCGAAATAGTACTTCCCTTCCGGGGAAAGACGGTAGAACGTGTCCGGCACCTCGGAAGAGGGGGTTCCGGGGTAGCAGGTCACCACCTGGATTCCGGCTTCCACGGCACCGCGCACGATGGCCTCGTTGCCGAGGAGCAGGTGCGTTTCGCCGGGAGTGTCGGCCAAAAGCGGATTGGGCATGAGTCTGAGTCTCCGTTTCCTGGGTTACTTCCCTTTGAGCTGGGATACCTTGTATTCGATGTACTGCTTGTCGGGCATGGGTTGACCGAGCAGCTTTTCGTAGGCTTCAAGGGCTGCGGCGGATTCTCCGGCAGCCTCGGCGGCTTCGGCGAGCTGGCGGTTCACGGGAACGGTGAAGCTTTCGGGAGCGGACTGGGACAGGGGACGCAGCACGGCGAGTGCTTCGGCATTCTTGCCTTCGAGCAGCAGGCACTTGGCCTTGCCCAGTTCCGCCATGACAGCGGTGTCGGTGTCCGCATCCGCAGCCAGACGGGTCCAGTACTCCGCAGCCTTGGCATAGTCCCGGCTCTCCATGCTGGCGGACGCGAGTTCCAGCAGCACGGCGGATTCCGCCACGGAAGGGGCCTGCTTGAGCAGTTCCTCGAGCTTGGCGATCTTTTCCTGACCGGCGGCTTCGAGGTTGATTGCTCCGAGCTGGTCCCGGGTCTGGTTCATGGCGTGGGCGTCATACCACTGGAATCCGCCGACAGCCAGACCAAGGGCCACGATGGCGGCCAGGCCGGTGACGAACTGTTTCCGGAATTTCAGGACGAATTCGAAGGCGCGCTGCACCGTGGTGGGCATGTTCTTTTCGAGCTCTTCGACATTGATGGATTGGGTCTCTTGCTGGGCCATTGAAAGGGAGTCCTCCGTGTACGCTGAAAATATGCTTTTGCGCACCGGCTTCAGGGCCATGTACGCGCAAGGATGGTTGATAAGCAAAATTGTAAAAAAGGTCAAAGAATATTTCCCAAACGCAGGCTGATTTTCGCAAGTTGCGACACAGTTCCGGAATTTCGGGTAGGGGAATATGACAAAAAAGAAAATTCAGCCTGAAAACAGGGTGCACGAGCGGTTTGACTTTTTCGGCCCGCCAAGGTTAGCCAGATGCATTCACCATGAATTTTCTTCGGCCATGCCGGCCGGAAAACCGATTTTTGCCAAGCAGGCCCTGCCGGGCGCGGATTCGGCGGGTGCTTCAAGGAGTTGGACATGAATTGCAGGGAAATGATGGAAGACATGGGCCGCAAGGCGCGCAAGGCCTCGCGGGAACTGGCCAATGCCTCGGGAAATGCCCGGCAGCGGGCGCTGGAGATTCTGGCCGACATGCTGGAGTCCGAGGCCGAGGCCGTGTACGTAGCCAATGGCAGGGATTTGGACGCGGCTGCCGAGCGCGGTCTGGACAAGGCGCGCGTGCAGCGGCTGACCATTTCCGAAAAAGTGCTGAAATACATGGTGGACGGCTGCCGTTTCGTGGCTGCCATGCCTGATCCCATCGGCGAAATCGAGTCCATGAAGAAGCGGCCCAACGGCATGCTGGTGGGCAGGATGCGCGTGCCCCTCGGCGTGGTGGCCATGATCTACGAATCCCGGCCCAACGCCACCGTGGACGCGGGCATCCTCTGCCTCAAGGCCGGAAACGCCGTGATCCTGCGCGGCGGTTCCGAGGCGTTTCACTCCAACCGTTTTCTGGCCGACCTCATGCATCGCGCCCTTGAGCAGGCCGGTCTGCCCCGCGATGCCGTGCAGGTGCCGCCCACCACGGATCGCGAGGCCGTGGCCGAAATGCTCAAGCTCGACGAGTACATCGACGTGGTCATCCCTCGCGGCGGCGAAGGTCTGATCCGCGCCGTGACCGAACAGGCGTCCATGCCCGTGCTCAAGCACTACAAGGGCGTGTGCCACATGTTTGCGGACGCGTCCGCGGACATCGACAGGGCCGTGCCCATCGTGGACAATGCCAAGACCCAGTATCCCAGCGGCTGCAATGCCCTTGAATGCCTGCTCGTGCATCGGGACGTGGCCGAAAGGCTGCTGCCCCGCGTGGCCGAGGCGCTCGGCCCCAAGGGTGTGTCCTTCCGCTGCTGTCCCGAAAGCCTGCCCCTGATGGGCGAACATGCAAAAGCCGCCGAACCCGGGGATTGGGGCTTTGAATTTCTGGACCTGATTCTGGCCGTGCGCGTGGTGGGCGACATGGACGAGGCCATGGATTTCATTGCCGAACATGGTTCCAACCACACCGAGGCCATTCTCACCGAAAACTACGAGCACGCCATGCGGTTCATTCGCGAGGTGGATGCCTCGCTGGTCGTGGCCAACGCCACCACCCGGTTCAACGACGGGGCACAGCTCGGACTGGGCGCGGAAATCGGCATCTCCACTTCCAAGCTCCATGCCTATGGCCCCATGGGTGTGCAGGAACTCACCTCCGCCAAATTCGTGCTGCTTGGCGAGGGCCAGATTCGCGAATAGCCCGGACTGTCCCGGGACGGCGGTCTGCTGCGTTGCTGCGAAAAGCGCAAACCCTCGCGTATTACCTATACGCGTCGGTCTTGCGCTTTTCTTGCGCCTTGCATCCCACCATCCCGGAACAGTCCGGATGTGGGACGGCGGTCTGCTGCGTTGCTGCGAAAAGCGCAAACCCTCGCGTATTGCCTATACGCTTCGGTCTTGCGCTTTTCTTGCGTCTTGCATCCCACCATCCCGGAACAGTCCGGATGTGGGACGGCGGTCTGCTGCGTTGCTGCGAAAAGCGCAAACCCTCGCGTATTGCCTATACGCGTCGGTCTTGCGCTTTTCCTGCGCCTTGCATCCCACCATCCCGGAACAGTCCGGATGTGGGACGGCGGTCTGCTGCGTTGCTGCAAAAAACGCAAACCCTCGCGTATTGCCTATACGCGTCGGCCTTGCGCTTTTCCTGCGCCTTGCATCCCATCATCCCGGAACAGTCCGGATGTGGGACGGCGGTCTGCTGCGTTGCTGCGAAAAGTGCAAACCCTCGCGTATTGCCTATACGCGTCGGCCTTGCGCTTTTCCTGCGCCTTGCATCCCATCATCCCGGAACAGTCCGGATGTGGGACGGCGGTCTGCTGCGTTGCTGCGAAAAGTGCAAACCCTCGCGTATTGCCTATACGCGTCGGCCTTGCGCTTTTCCTGCGCCTTGCATCCCATCATCCCGGAACAGTCCGGATGTGGGACGGCGGTCTGCTGCGTTGCTGCGAAAAGCGCAAACCCTCGCGTATTGCCTATACGCTTCGGTCTTGCGCTTTTCCTGCGCCTTGCATCCCACCATCCCGGAACAGTCCGGGGGACGGGACGGCAATCTGCTGCGTTGTTCTGTAAGAAATATAAAGAAATGGGCCGTCCTTTCGGGGCGGCCCGTTTTTTTGTGCATGCGGGAATTGGCTGATTATTCCTGCAGAATGGTGTTCACGGCTGCAAGGGCATCCTGCGGCGTGATGGAGGTCAGGCATTCGAGTCCGCGTTCGCAGCCCCTGGCTCCGTGCAGGGAACAGGGGCGGCAGTCCAGCGGGCGTTCCAGCACCATGTCGCGCGGGCCGGATGGCTGGAAGCCCCACGCCTTGGCCGTGGGACCGAAAAACACGGCCACGGGCGTGCCCACTGCCGAGGCAAGGTGCATGGGACCGGAATCATTGGTCACGAGCGCATTGGCCCGGGCAAGGAGCGCACAGGTTTCGCGCAGGTTCGTGGCATTGGTCAGGTCGCGGGGAGCATTCGGGAAAAGCGGCTGTTCGTTCCTGCCTACCACAAACCAGTCCATGCCTGCCTTGTCCAGCAGGCCGGTCAGTTTCGCCCAGTGGTCGTGAGGCCATGCCTTGGTCGGATGTGTTGCATAGGGGTGCAGGGCGATCAGGGGCGCGTCCGAGGCTATGGCCGCCAGTCTGGTTGCGGCTGCCTCGGTTTCCGCCTTGTCCGGAAAGATTCGCGGCAGCACTTCGGTCCTGTCGGGCGGCGAGGCTTCCAGTGCCAGAGCATAGCGCTGGGGCACGTTCACGGCTTCCAGCGGCAGGCGGAAGCGGTCCCACCGGGTCAGGTTGAAGAGCCGTCGGGTCAGTCCGAACTTGGGGTAGCGATATACAGGAGCCTTCCAGCGCAGGCCCAGAATGCGTGAACGCAGGGTGCCGTGCAGGTCCACCAGGGCGAGGTTGCGGTATTTCGTGGCCAGCCGGGCGCATTCCGTAGCCCATGCCTTGCCGTGCAGTACGGATTCATCCAGACCCACGACCTCGCGCACGGCCGGGTTGCCGTGGAGCAGGGGCGCGTTGCCGGATCGGGTGAGAACAACGAAAGTGTGGCCGAATCGTTCATGCCAGCGGTGCAGGACGCCCGTGGTCAGGACCACGTCGCCCATGTGGCCGAGCCGGAACACCGCGAGAGGGCTGCCTGGTGCGGGATGCTTCATGCGCGCAAAATGCCTGCGAATCACCCCTTGCGTCAAGGGCCTTGCGTATTGCGCCACGCTGTCGCATCTGGTAGAGTCGAGTGTTCAATACGCGGCTTTCAGGCCGCCTTGTTGCAAGGAAAAACAAAACATATGTTGGAACTCGTACTTGCCGTCAGTCTGGCGGTGTTTGTTTCCATGTTCTGCTCCGTGGCCGAGGCGGCCCTGTATGCCATGTCCTGGAGCGATATCGAGAAACTCAAGAGAAGCGGCAAGCGGTCGGCCAGGACGCTCGAGGCCCTGCGAACCGACATCGAGGCGCCCATCACGGCGATCCTCACCCTGAATACCGTGGCCCACACCGCGGGTGCCGCTGTTGCGGGCTGGGCCTGGGCCGCTCTGTACGGCAAGGAAACGCTCTGGCTTTTCACATTTGCCTTTACAGTAATCATTCTTATCTTTACAGAGATATTGCCCAAGACGCTCGGCGTGGTCTTCCGCAACCAGATCGCGCCCGTGCTCGCGGGGCCCTTGCGGTGGCTGGTCCTGATCTTTCGGCCTGTGGTGGCCGTGGTTGTCGTGGTGTCCCGCGCCTTTCACGGCAAGCATGCCGGGCCGGACCACACCGAGGAGGACATCAAGGCCGTGGCCGCCCTGACCCGGCGATCCGGCGTGATCAAGGCGTACGAGGAAAAGACCATTCGGAACATCCTGTCCCTGGACTACAAGACAGTGGAACAGATCATGACTCCGAGAACCGTGGTGTTTTCCCTGCCCGCGGACATGACCGTGGCTCAGGCCAGAGCCGAGAATCCGACCTGGCCCCACAGCCGGGTTCCGGTGTATGGGGACGACCCCGAGGACATCGTGGGACTGGTCAGCAGACGGCGGGTTCTGGAGTGTCTGGCTGACGGCAAGGGCGACAGCACCATGGCGGACATCATGCGCGAGGTGCGGTTCGTGCTGGAGACCCTGACTCTGGAAAAGGTGCTGCTCAAGTTTCTGGGCAGCCGCCAGCATCTGTTCGTGGTGCTCGACGAGTACGGCGGACTGGCCGGGGTGGTTTCCCTTGAGGACGTGCTCGAGGAGATTCTGGGCAGCGAGATCGTGGACGAAACCGATCAGGTCGTGGACATGCGCGAGTTTGCCCGCGCCCAGCGCGACAGGCTCAGGGTCAAGGATCCGGCCACGAGAAACAGCAAATGACACAGCCGCGCCCGACGCGCGGGGGGATATTGAATGGCGAAGAAATCCAACAAGATGGTGTATGTCGTGGCCATGCTGCTTTTTCTGGGCGGTCTGGGCTACCTCGTTGTTTCCGGTCTGACGCAGGACAGCGTGTATTTTCTGAACGTGTCCGAGGCTCTGGCAACGGACAAGGCAGACCTCGGACAGGCGCGGCTGTTCGGCAAGGTTTCTCCGACCAATCTGGACATTGCGGAAGGCAAGCTTGGCGCATCCTTCGACCTTGTGGACAAGGTGAACGCGGGACAGCATATCCGCGTTGTCTACAAGGGCGCGCTCCCGGATACTTTCAAGGAATCCGTGGAGGTGATCGTGGAAGGGGTGTTCGACCACGATGCAGGTGTGTTCAACGCCAGAACCCTGGTGACCAAGTGTCCCTCCAAGTACAAGGAACAGAGTGAGGAAATGGAGCGGAGCAAGGGGTGATTCCCGGTCTGGTGAAAAATGTTTCACATGCTTGCCAATGTGATTGAATCCCGACTATCCGACTCTGAAATTCGGCAAGAATCCGTTTTCACAACGCGCGTACTCAAGGAGCACGTATGCATCTGACCGGTTACATAGGCCTGCTGTTCGGCCTTCTGGCATCCCTTTTCCTTGCGGCATGGGCCGCCATTGCGGCTTGGACCGAACGGTACGAGGGCCTGGTTCTGGTGGAGCGGGGCCAACTCGCGGCAGCGGGCGGGGTCGTGCTGTCCTCCCTGATTCTGCTGGTCGCCCTGACCTCGCGCGACTATTCCTTCATGTACGTTGCGGACAACGTGGACAACGCCCTGACCTTTGTCTACACCCTGACCGCGTTCTGGGGCGGGCGCGAAGGTTCCCTGCTGTTCTGGGAACTGCTCATCGCCCTGTCCGGGGCGGTATTCGTGTTCTCGCCGGGCTACAAGTCTCTTGCTCCGCGCACCAAACTGTATTTCTGGACCATTTTTCTGACCATTCAGGGCTTTTTCCTGCTGCTGCTCACGAGCTGGAGCAATCCCTTCATCGAAGTGGTGCCGCCCCGAACCGATGGGCGCGGGCTCAATCCTCTGCTGCGCAACCCGGGCATGATCTTTCATCCGCCGCTCCTGTTTCTGGGGTTTGCAGGATACACCATCCCGGCCGCCTGTGCGCTGGCCGCGTTCATCGCGGGCGAGAAAAAGAGCTGGATCGCGGTGACGCGCAACTGGAACGTGCTGTCATGGATGTTCCTGACCGCAGGCATCCTGCTGGGCTGCTGGTGGTCCTACATGGAACTGGGCTGGGGCGGCTACTGGGCATGGGACCCGGTGGAAAACGCCTCCCTGATTCCGTGGTTCGCGGGCACTGCCGTGCTGCATACCTGCATCATCGAGTCCCGGCGCGGGGCCTTGCAGCGCAGCAACGTATTTCTCATGTCCCTGACCTTTCTGCTCTGCATCTTCAGCACTTATCTGACGCGTTCCGGCGTGATCGATTCCCTGCACACCTTTGGCGAGTCCGGGGTTTCCTTTCCCCTGTTCATGTGCATGGTCGTGGGCCTTGCCGTGACCCTGGTCGTGGTCTTCATGAGCGAGCGTCACGTGACCCGGGCCCTGTCCGAGTTCCTGAGCCGTCAGGGGCTGCTCGTGGCTGCGGCATGGTTTCTGCTCGCCCTCGGACTGGTGGTGGCCATGGGCACGATGTGGCCGGTGATCAGCAAGCTCTGGAGCCCCCGTCCTCTGGGACTGGACGCACATTTCTACAACCGCGTGTGCCTGCCGTTCATGGCTGTGCTGGTCTTCTTCTTCTGTCTGTGTCCCTGGCTCGGATGGAAGGGCGGCATCCGCAATATGAAGGGCTTCATCCTTTCCTGCGCTGCGTTCGCGATTTCCTTCGGCGCGTTTTACGCCACGGGCATGACACGTTTCTGGCCTGCGTTCGGTGCGGCCTCGGCCGTGGGTGCCATGACCAGCATCGTGCTGCTCTTCGCGTTCTATCCGGCCATGCGGTCCCTGCGCCGGAACTGGGGAGCCTACGGCATCCATCTCGGCGTGGCCCTCGTGGCTTTGGGCATCGCGTTTTCCGGGCCGTACAAGGTGGAGCGCGAGTTCGTGCTGAAAAAGGGCGAAGTGGCCTCCATCGAGGAATATCAGGTCAAGTATCTTGATCTGGTCGAGGACTCCACGCCTGAACTGCGCGCCCGCGCCACGGCCACGCTGGAAGTGAGCCGTGACGGTTCCGTGCTCGGATATCTGGCCCCGGACAAGCGCATCTACGTGAACTTCGAGCGGCAGCAGTTTGCCGAGGTGTCCACGATCTTCAGTCTGGGCGATGAAATCTATGCCACTCTGCTCGGCCTGACCGAGGACGACGGGGCCAGCTTCAAGCTGAGCATCAATCCGCTGGTCAACTGGCTGTGGATCGGCGGAACCATCATGAGCCTGTTCCCGCTGCTTCTGCTGCGGCGGATTGCCAGACCCGGGGAGAAGGGCGATGCCTGAGGACGGCGGCAAGATTGTCCTGACGGTCAAGCGGGCCGCCAAGTTCTACGGTTCCAAGCTTGTGTTCAAGGATGTTTCCTGCGAACTCCATGCGGGCGAGGTCATGCTTGTGGCCGGTCCCAACGGCGCGGGCAAGTCCACGCTCATGCGCATCATGGCCGGATTGTCCCGGCCCACGGCGGGCGAGGCCGTCATGCATGTGGCCCCGGAACGGTTTGCGTATCTGGGGCACGCCACCTTCATCTATCCAGGCATGTCCGCGCTGGCCAATCTCCGGTTCTGGGCCGGGATGTATGGGATGTCCCCATCCCGCGACGAACTTGTCTCCCTGCTGGAACGGGTCGGGCTGGAGCGCGCGGCAGAGGAAAAGGCAGGCGGGTTTTCCCGGGGCATGGCCCAGCGGCTGAATCTGGCCCGGGTCTACATGGTGGGGCCGGAACTCGTCTTTCTGGACGAGCCGGGCACCGGACTTGATCCGCGTTCCCTGAACGTGCTTCGCCGGGAGATAGCGGGATTTCGCGAGCAGGGAACCGCCGTTGTCTGGATCAGCCATCATGTGGCCGAAGACACCATGCTGGCCGATACCGTGCTGGCACTGGGCGGAAGACGCGTGGACTATTTCGGTCCGGCATCCGGATTCGACGCCGGGAGGCTGGCATGCTGAAGCGTTCCATGCTCATGGCATCCAAGGACCTTCGGCTGTCCGTGTCCGGCGGGCAGGGGCTTGTTCAGGCCGTGCTGCTCGGCCTGCTCCTGATCTTTCTGTTCTCCCTGTCCAAGCCGCTTGGCGGGGCCATCACGGCTCAGGCCGCCGGAGCCATTTTCTGGCTGGCCTCGGCCTTCGGGCTGGTTCTGGTCTTCAACGACCTGTTCAGCCTCGAGGAACTGAACGGCCAGCGCATCGGCATTCTGTCCTCGCCCGCGCCCGTGCATGCCGTGTGGATCGGCAAGGCCGGGGCTGGGTTGTGCCTGCTGCTCGTGTCCCAGCTTGTGTTCTTTCCGGCCACCATCGCGTTTCTGGGCCAGACCCTGCATGGTCCGGCATGGCTGCTTGCGGCCACGCTGGCCGGTGCCGACATCGGACTGGTGGTCATCGGCGCACTGCTCGGCGCACTGTCGCAAGGGCAGGCCGCGCGCGAATCCCTGCTTTCCGTGATTGTTTTCCCGCTGCTGCTGCCCGTGCTTCTGGGCGGAATCACCCTGTTCGGCATGGTGTTTTCCCCGGAAGCTGCCAAGGGGTATGACGGGTGGCTCGGCCTGATTTTCGCTTTTGACGCCCTGTTCTCCGGAGCCGGGCTGTTCCTGTTCCCGTTCGTGTACAGCGGGGAAGAGTAGGAGAATTCATGATGTCCAAGGAACGGATTCTGGCCCTGCTGGCCGGGCTCGGCCTGTGCGCTCACCAGTACATGATCTGGTTCTATGCGCCGGTTGCCCAGTCCGGGCCGGTACAGAAGATTTTCTACATGCATCTGCCGTGCTCATGGTGGGCATTGGTCAGCTTTTTCGTGGTGTTCCTGTCCAGCTGTGGCTACCTGCTGACGCGCAGGGAATCTCTGGACAGGCTGGCTGGTGCCGCTGCCGAAATCGGCGTGCTGCTTGCCACGCTCGCCCTTGCGTCCGGCTCGGTCTGGGCTCGGGCCGAATGGGGCCACTGGTGGCTCTGGGACCCCAAGCTCACTACGGCCCTGATCATGTGGTACGTGTACGCCGGATATCTGGTGTTGCGTAATTCGCCCATGGGCCGCGACAGGCGCGCTCTGGTCTGTGCCGTGCTCGGCATCGTGGCATTTCTGGACGTGCCGCTGGTATTCTACGCGGCCAAACTCTGGGGGAGCGCCCATCCCGACGGCCTTGCGCGGCAGGGCGGGGGCATGGCTCCGAAGATGTGGCACACCGTGTTCACCGGGCTGGTCGCCTTCGGACTGCTCTGGGGCGGCATGCTGCTGACCCGCGTGCGTCAGCTCGGGCATCAGGCCCGTCTGGACGCACTGCTGGCCTGGGACGAGGAATAACGGACCGCTGACAACGGCCCGGCGAGGCTCGCGCGGGACCGACAACCGAAACGAGGACGACATGTCTGCAGAAACGTATCTGTTCATGGCCAACGTGGCTGTCTGGCTCGGCATAGCCGGGTATCTGTGCTTTCTGGGCGGAAAGGCTTCCGGGCTGGAAAAGCGCGTGGCACAACTGGAACTTCTGGGAGACCGCGATGACTGATGGCAAGGCCACGCTGGGCCGCAAGACTGTCCTGCTGATTCTGCTCGGTTCCATTGCCGCGATTTTCGCGGTCAGTTTTCTGTACCGCATGCAGAATCCCAACCTGCAGGTGCATGTCAAGCAGCAGAGCCGCACCCGGGCTCCGGAAGGCATGACCCAGAACATGGCGGGCATGGCGCAGGTCAAGGAACTCATGGCTCGGGTGGAGAAGAACCCGGAAGATGTGGAGGCCCTGACCGAACTGGGCAACATGTTTCTCATGATGCGCGCCTGGGATCGCGCTCTGGAACCGCTGGAAAAGGCCGTGCAGCTCCAGCCGAAGAACGTGAATCTGCTCAAGGGGGTCGGCATCTGCTATTACAACAAGAAGCAGTACGACAAGGCCATGCAGGTTTATGGCGAGATTCTGGAGATCACGCCAGATGATGCACTGGTGTTTTACAATATGGGCGTCATTTCAAAATATGCCCTGTCCAAGCCGGATCAGGCCAAATCGTTTTTCCGGCAAGCTGCTGAATTTGCCGGGCAAAATGAAGAGTTGCGCCTGCATGCCGAGGAAGAGCTGAAAACCTTGGAATCCAAGTAGAAAAGTCAGGAATTTCAACTGCCATCAAAAGTCGAGGAGTATTGACAAGATTTATAAAGTCACTACAATGCTGAGTTTCTGAGGACTGTGCGTCATGGGGAGATGATGCGCGGCCTCGGATGCGGGCGTTGGGGAGAACGCCCGGAGCTTCATACCCGTTGGAAACGTCTTACCCAGGAGAGGTAGCATGAGAGGGAAACTCACGCTGTTCGCGCTCGTTTTCGCGATGGCTTCGCTGTTGCTTGCCGGTTGCGGAGGAGAGCAGAAAGAGGAAAAGAAGACCGAGGCTCCCGCAGCCAAGAAACTGGTTCTCGGCGTTGCGGGCGCGCATTCCGGCGATCTGGCCTCCTACGGCCTGCCCACGGTCAACGCGGCCAAGCTGGTCGCGGCCAAGTTCAACGCTGCTGGCGGCGTGAACGGCATGACCGTGGAAATTGCGGCGCAGGACGACCAGTGCAAGCCCGAACTGGCAACCAATGCGGCCACCAAGATGGTGTCCGACGAGGTGAAGATCGTGCTCGGCCACATCTGCTCCGGCGCGACCAAGGCGGCTCTGCCCATCTATCTCGAGTCCAGGATTGTGTGCATGTCGCCGTCCGCCACCAATCCGCCCCTCACCCAGAGCGGTGAATACCCCAATTTTTTCCGTACCATTGCGCCTGACGATGCCCAGGCTCGTCTTGAAGTGGATTTTGCAAGGAAGCTTGGTCTGACCAAGGTTGCGGTGATCCATGACAAGGGCGACTATGGCAAGGGCTTTGCTTCGTTTTGCAAGGACTTCGCGGATCAGGAGCCCGGCATGGAAGTGGTGCTGTTCGAAGGCGTGACTCCGGGGGCGGTGGATTATTCCGCCGTGGTCCAGAAGATCAAGAATTCCGGCGCGGAAGGCGTGATCTTCGGTGGCTATCATCCCGAGGCCTCCAAGATCGTTTCCGGCATGCGCAAGAAGGGGCTGGAGATTCCGTTCATGTCCGACGACGGCGTGAAGGACGAGACCTTCATCAAGGTGGCGGGCAAGTACGCCGAGGGCGTGTACGCCACCGGCCCCCGCGACTTCTCGGCCAATGCCCTGTACAAGGAAGCCGTGGAGGCGCACAGGAAGGAATTCGGCACCGATCCCGGTCCGTTCTTTCCGGAAGCCTATTCCGCTGCCATCGCCTTGCTCAAGGCCGTGGAAAACGCCAAGTCCATGGCGTATGACGATCTGATCGAAGCCCTGCATTCCAACTACGTGGAGACCGCCGTGGGCAAGATCAAGTTCGACGGCAGGGGCGATGCCGAGGGTGTCGGCTTCTCCGTCTATCAGGTGCAGAACGGCCAGTATGTCGAAATCAAGTAGCAACCGCTGAAAATTCGCAGAAAATACAGGGGACGGGCTTTTGCCTGTCCCCTGGTAGTATCTAGCGTACAGGAAACGTGACTGATGGATTATTTCCTTGAATTGTTTTTCGGCGGATTGACCCGGGGCAGCATCTACGCCCTGATCGCGCTCGGGTACACCATGGTGTACGGCATCATCGAGCTGATCAATTTCGCGCATGGCGAAATCTACATGATCGGCGCGTTTACCGGGCTGATCGTGGCGGGCGTGCTGACCCATCTCGGGTTCCCGGAAGGCTCCATGCTGGTGATCGCCCTGACGTGCGCGGTCATCTGGTCCGCGGCCTACGGGTTCACCATCGAAAAGATCGCCTACAAGCCCTTGCGCGGTGCACAGCGCCTTTCGCCGCTCATCTCCGCCATCGGCATGTCCATTTTTCTTCAGAACTACGTGATGCTCGCCCAGACCTCGGATTTCCTGCCCTTTCCGGAACTGCTGCCCAGGTTTGCGTTTCTGGACAGGTTCTCCGGCGTGCTCGGTTCGTCCGAGCTGGTCATCATCGCCATGACCGCACTGGTCTGCGTGGGACTGTCCCTGTTCATCAAGTACACCAAGATAGGCAAGGCCATGCGCGCCACGGCCCAGAACCGGAAGATGGCCATGCTGGTGGGCATCAACGTGGACATGGTCATTTCCGCCACGTTCGTGATCGGTTCCAGCCTGGCAGCCGTGGGCGGGGTGCTCATTGCCTCGCACATCGGCCAGATCAACTACTTCATCGGCTTCATTGCCGGCATCAAGGCGTTTACCGCGGCCGTGCTGGGTGGCATCGGGTCCATACCCGGAGCCATGCTCGGCGGCCTGATTCTCGGATGGACCGAGGCATTCGCCACGGGCTATGTGTCCTCGGACTACGAGGACGTGTTCGCCTTCTGTCTGCTGGTGCTGATTCTGATTTTTCGTCCGTCCGGCCTCATGGGCAAGGAAAAGACGCAGAAGGTGTAACCCGGCCGCAAGACGGATTTCGTCTTGGGAGCGCAATCGCAACAAGGTAAGTCGACGTGAGCAACACAATGAATGCCAACGGTCGAAACAACGGCTTTCCGGGCTTCTTCCTCACTGCCGGGTGCTCCGGCTTTCCCGAGGCCCTGAAAAAGTCGCTGATCGCGGCCGTGTGGTTCGTATTTCTGACTTTTCCCATCATGGTGATCCGCGTGAACACCATCGAGGATACCGTGGACTGGCGGTGGATGAACATGGTCTACGTGGCCGTGGCCGTGTTCTTCGGTTCCTTTGTCTGGCGCTGGCTGTTGGCCCGCAAGGAGTTGAAGAAGGACGAGACCAGAGAGGAAAACCGGGTCGAGGCGCTCATGACGCGCATTGCCTCGGACAAGCGGCTCAAGCTCATTGCCGTGGCAGTGATGGCCTGCATGGTCGCGGCCTTTCCCATGGTCTTCAACCTGTATCAGACCAACATCATGATTTCCTGTCTGACCTACATCATGCTCGGGTTGGGGTTGAATATCGTGGTCGGGCTGGCCGGTCTGCTGGATCTGGGCTACGTGGCCTTCTACGCGGTGGGCGCATATGCCTACGCCCTGCTGAACATGCACTGGGACATCGGATTCTGGGCCGTGCTGCCTCTGGGCGCGGTTCTGGGAGCCGTGACCGGCATCATCCTCGGCTTTCCCGTGCTTCGTCTTCGTGGCGACTATCTGGCCATCGTCACTCTGGGATTCGGCGAAATCATTCGCCTCGTGCTGGAGAACTGGGGCGACGTAACGCAGGGGCCGTCCGGCATTTCCGGCATCGACAGGCCCACTCTGTTCGGCGTGAAGCTGGGCGTGATCGATTCCACCATGTACATGTACTACATCATGGCCGGGCTGGTGGTTCTGACCATCTTTGCGGTGAACCGGCTCCAGAATTCGCGCATCGGCAGGGCATGGCTGGCCCTGCGCGAGGACGAGATAGCCTGTCAGGCCATGGGCATCGACAAGACGAAGACCAAGCTCATGGCCTTTGCACTGGGCGCGACATGGGCAGGCATGGCCGGGGTCGTGTTCGCGGCCAAGACCACGTTCATCAATCCGGCCAGCTTCACCTTCTGGGAATCGGCCATCATCCTGTCCGTGGTGGTCATCGGCGGCATGGGCTCCATCCGGGGCGTGATCGCCGGAGCCATCATCCTGATTCTGGTGCCCGAGTATCTGCGCGATTTTGCGGAGTTCCGCATGCTGCTGTTCGGCTCCATCATGGTGCTGGTCATGGTTTTCCGTCCGCAGGGACTCATCAGCGCCAAGCGCAAGGTCTACAAGTACGAACCAGCGAACACTGCGAGTGCAGGCAATGAGCAATAATTCCGTCCTGAAAGTCAGCGACATGAGCATGGACTTCGGGGGCATCCGCGCCCTTGACGAAGTGGACTTCCACATCGCCAAGGGAGAAATCGTGGCCCTGATCGGGCCCAACGGTGCGGGCAAGACCACCTTCTTCAACTGCATCACCGGCATCTACACCCCCACCCACGGCGATGTCGTGGTCAATGCCGGATCGTCCGGGAAACCCAAACGCATCAATGGCATCAAGCCCAACAAGGTCACGGAATTGGGCATGGCTCGCACGTTTCAGAACATCCGACTGTTTCCGTCCATGACCGCGCTGGAGAATGTCATGATCGGCACCCATTGCCGGACGAAGAGTTCGGTCTGGGGAGCGGTTTCCCGCAACAGGGTCACTCGCGAAGAGGAAAGGGCGGTGGTTGCCAGAAGCTATGAGCTGCTCGAGCTTGTCGGGCTGGACAAATACGTGAACGAATTGTCCAGCAACCTTCCCTACGGCAAGCAGCGCAGGCTGGAGATCGCCAGAGCTCTGGCCACGGACCCGTTCCTGCTGCTTCTGGACGAACCCGCCGCAGGCATGAATCCGCAGGAAACGCTTGATCTGGAAAGGCTCATTGTCCGCATTCGGGACAAGTTCGACATCTCCATTCTGCTCATCGAGCACGACATGAAGATGGTCATGAGCATGTCCGACCGCATCTACGTGCTGGACTACGGCCGGATGATCGCGGACGGAACGCCGTCGGAAGTGGGGTCCAACCCGGACGTCATCAAGGCTTATCTCGGGGAGGACGACGATGACTAGGATGCTGGAACTGAAAAACGTCAACAGCTTCTACGGCAACATTCAGGCCCTGTACGACGTGAGCCTGCACATCGACCACGGCGAGATCATCACTCTGATCGGTGCCAACGGCGCAGGCAAGTCCACCACGCTCATGACCATCTGCGGCGTGGTGCAGGCCCGGTCCGGCGAGGTGGTCTATCAGGACGAGTCGCTGGTGGGGCAGCCGCCGAATCGGATCGTGTCCAGGGGCGTGTGTCAGGTGCCGGAGGGGCGGCTCATCTTTCCGGAACTCACGGTGCAGGAGAATCTGGACATGGGCGCGTTCATGCGGAAGGACAAGGAAAACATCAAACGCGATTTCGAGTATTGCTTTGATTTGTTTCCCATTCTTGCCCGCAGACGCAGGCAGCAGGGCGGAACTCTGTCCGGAGGGGGAGCAACAAATGCTTGCCATTGCACGGGCACTTATGGCAAAGCCTCGCCTACTGCTTCTGGACGAGCCTTCAATGGGGCTGGCCCCGTTGGTGGTCAAACAGATATTCGAGATAATCCAGAAAGTGAATCAAGAGCACAACACGACCATTTTCCTTGTGGAACAGAACGCCAACCTGGCCCTGAAGATCGGGGACAGGGGCTATGTCATGGAAAACGGGAGGATCGTGCTCAGCGACACCTGTCGAAAGCTGCTCGCCAACGAGCAGGTCAAAAAGGCCTATCTGGGCCTATAGAAGAGACAACCGCGGCCGGGCCTTGAGCCCGGCCGCAAACATATTGGGAGGAAAACCATGACAAAGATTCTGGATAAGGCCCTGACTTTTGATGACGTATTGCTCCTCCCCGCGTATTCGGAAGTGCTTCCCGACTCGGTGGACGTTACCACCCAGCTGACTCCCTCCATCAAGCTGAACATCCCTCTGATCTCTGCTGCAATGGACACGGTGACCGAAGCGCGGATGGCCATTTCCATGGCTCGTCACGGCGGCGCGGGCGTTATTCACAAGAACATGAGCGTGCGCGAACAGGCCCGCGAGATCGACCGGGTAAAGAAATCCGAATCCGGCATGATCAGCGATCCCATCACCGTGCATCCGGACGACACCATTGCCAAGGTCAAGTCCATCATGACCGAGTATCGCATTTCCGGTCTTCCGGTCGTGCGAGGCGAACTGCTGGCAGGCATCATCACCAACCGCGACATCCGTTTCGTCACCGATGACGACACTCCGGTCTCCGAGGTCATGACCAGCCGCGATCTGGTGACCGTGCCGGAAAAGATTTCCAAGGACGACGCCAAGAAGTACCTGCACCGCCACCGCATTGAAAAGCTGCTCGTGGTGGACGACGAGAACCGGTTGCGCGGCCTGATCACCATCAAGGACATCGACAAGGTCAAGAAGTACCCCAACGCCGTGAAGGACGACAAGGGCCGCCTGCTCGTGGGCGCTGCCATCGGCGTGGGCGCGGATTGCCTGAGTCGCGCCGAGGCCCAGCTTCGTGCCGGTGCCGACTTCCTGGTTCTGGATTCGGCCCACGGCCACTCCCGCAACATCCTCAAGTCCGTGGCCGATCTGCGCGAGGCCTTCCCGGACTGCCAGCTCGTGGGCGGCAATGTCGCCACCTACGAGGGGGCCAAGGCTCTGCTCGAAGCGGGCGTGGACACCGTGAAGGTGGGCATCGGTCCCGGCTCCATCTGCACCACCCGCGTGGTGGCCGGTGTCGGCGTGCCCCAGATCACGGCCGTGATGGAAGCCGCCCGTGCTGCTCGCGAGGCGGACAAGTGCATCATCGCGGACGGCGGCATCAAGTTCTCCGGCGACATTGTCAAGGCGCTGGCCGTTGGCGCGAATTCCTGCATGATGGGTTCCCTGTTTGCGGGCACCGAGGAAAGCCCGGGCGAAACCATCCTGTACCAGGGCCGCACCTACAAGCAGTACCGCGGCATGGGCTCCATCGACGCCATGAAAAAGGGCAGCTCGGACCGCTACTTTCAGGAAAAGTCCAAGAAGCTGGTGCCCGAGGGCATCGTGGGCCGGGTCCCATATCGCGGCGTTGTGGGCGAATCCATCTATCAGCTCATCGGCGGTCTGCGTTCCGGCATGGGCTACACCGGATGCGCCTCCATCGAGGAACTTCAGGAAAAGGCCCAGATGGTCCAGATTTCCAGTGCCGGACTTCGTGAATCCCACGTCCACGACGTGAGCATCACCAAGGAGTCCCCGAACTACCGGATCGACGGCGCGTAAGCCTCTTCGTCCGGTCCGGGCCGTGGGTTTCCGCTTTTCATTTGCCCGGTTGTGACATATGTAGTGGGTCTGGTTCCTGTGTGGACCAGACCCGATTCATGCTTTATCCAGGGGAATCCGTCGAGAGATGCGGCGCCGCTTTCTCGGCAGGGGATTGCCCCTCAACCAGGAAACAGGTTTTATGCAAGCAAGCGACAAGGTTCTTATCCTGGATTTCGGTTCACAGTTCACCCAGCTCATTGCGCGGCGAATCCGCGAGGCCGGAATCTACTGCGAAATCCATCCGTGCAACGTGGACCCCGAGCGGGTCAAGGCTTTCAACCCGCAGGCCCTGGTCCTGTCGGGCGGTCCCTCCAGCGTGCTGGATGCCGATTCCCCGAAGCTGAACCCCGTCTACCTTGAAATGGGCCTGCCCGTGCTCGGCATCTGCTACGGCATGCAGCTTCTGGCCCACAATCTGGGCGGCAATGTCGTGGCTTCCGCGGACCGCGAATACGGTCGCGCCCAGTTCACGGCCATGAACGACTGCCCGTTGTTCGAAGGCATCGAGGAAGCTGATGACCTGACCGTCTGGATGTCCCATGGCGATCGCGTTCAGGCCATCCCCGAGGGCTTCGAGGTCATGGGCAGGACCGATTCCATCGAGTTCGCGGCCATGGGCGATCGGGAACGCCACATCTATGCGCTCCAATTCCATCCCGAAGTGGCCCACACCACGGACGGCAACGTCATTATCCA
This sequence comes from Pseudodesulfovibrio tunisiensis, assembly GCF_022809775.1. NCBI lineage: Bacteria > Pseudomonadati > Thermodesulfobacteriota > Desulfovibrionia > Desulfovibrionales > Desulfovibrionaceae > Pseudodesulfovibrio > Pseudodesulfovibrio tunisiensis. Next base: position 1,595,317 of record NZ_CP094380.1, on the reverse strand, counting down.
GAATTTTCTGTTCAAGGTGGCCGGGCTCAAGCCCTCCTGGTCCATGGCGTCCTTTGTGGACAATTGCATCGAGGACCTGAAGAAGCAGGTGGGTGACGCCAAGGTCGTGCTCGGCCTGTCCGGCGGCATCGATTCCACCGTGGCCGCCGTGCTGCTGCACAAGGCCATCGGCAAGAATCTGCACTGCATCTTCGTGGACAACGGCCTGCTTCGCCTTGGCGAACGGGACGAGGTCATCGGTTTTCTCGAGGAACATTTCGACCTCAACGTCAAGTGCGTGGACGCTTCCGAGGAATTCCTCGGCAAGCTCGCAGGCGTGACCGATCCCGAAAAGAAGCGCAAGATCATCGGCTACACCTTCATCGAGGTGTTCGACCGCGAGGCCAAGGCCATCGACGGCGTGAAGTTTCTGGGGCAGGGCACCCTGTACCCGGACGTGATCGAGTCCGAGTCCTTCAAGGGCCCCTCGGCCGTGATCAAGAGCCACCACAATGTGGGCGGCCTGCCCGAGAAGATGAATCTGAAGCTGGTGGAGCCGCTCCGCGAGCTGTTCAAGGACGAAGTGCGCCGCGCCGCCTATGAACTCGGCCTGCCCGAGCACATCATCTGGCGGCATCCCTTCCCGGGCCCCGGCCTTTCGATCCGCGTGATCGGCGAGGTGACCGAGGAACGGCTGTCCATCCTGCGCGTGGCCGACAAGGTCGTGCAGAACGAGCTCATGGCTTCCGACTGGTACCGCAAGGTCTGGCAGGGATTTGCCGTGCTGCTGCCCCTCAAGACCGTGGGCGTGATGGGCGACGATCGTACCTATGAAAACGTCATTGCCCTGCGCATCGTGGATTCGCTGGATGCCATGACTGCGGACTGGAGCCGCCTGCCCTCGGAACTGCTGGCCCGGATTTCCAACCGGATCATCAATGAGGTCAAGGGCGTGAACCGAGTTGTCCTCGACATCTCCTCCAAGCCGCCGAGCACGATTGAGTGGGAGTAACCAAGACCCAACCCCGAAGGTGAGATTATGTTTGGAATTGGCGGACCGGAACTGCTGATAATCGTTGTCGTGGCCCTCATCGTGATCGGTCCCAAGAAATTGCCGGAAATGATGAAGGGGCTGGGCAAGGGCATTGCCGAATTCAAGCGCGTGGGCAACGACGTCAAGAGCACGCTGGATGTGGAAATCCAGCAGGCCGAAGACGATGCCCGCAAGCGTGAGGCCGAAGCCGAGCTGGCGCGCCGCAAGGCTGAGCAGGCCAAGGCCGAAGCCGAAATGGAAAAGGCCAAGGCCGAACTGGCTCAGGCTGAAGTGGACAAGGCCAAGGCGGCGGCGACCGTGGACAAGGCCGGAGACGGCAAGGAGTCCGCATGACCCTGGACAAGGACGGCATCAAGGCCGAGGACACCCCGGAAAACGAAACCGGGGCGGAACTGTCGGCTGATGATCCCTCTCTTGACGACAACGAAGACGGCGATTCCGCGAACAGGGGGCTGACTCTGTCGCCCGCCAAATCCGCGGATTCCTCTTCGGAAGACGACGAAAACCCCGCTGGCCACGGAGATTCCGCGGCCGGCGGGGATTCTCCTGTTTCCGACTCCGACGATTCCGGCGAAGAGGACGACCTTGAAGACGAGGATCAGGAGGACGAGGAGGAAGAGAGCGGGCAGATGAGTCTTCTGGCGCATCTTTCCGAACTGCGTACCCGTCTGGTCCGGTGCGTGATTGCCGTTGGACTGGGCATGCTCGCCTGCTATCCGCTGGCCGAAAGGATGTTCGACCTGCTCATGGAGCCCATGAAGGTCGTGCTTCGCAAGGTGGCCGAGTCGCACACCGTGTTTCCGGCGGATTTCTTCATCGAGCTTCGCCGCTCTTTGGGCATGGTGCTTCAGGGTACGGATTTCAAGTACCCGGACAAGCTCGATCTGTTTGTTCAGGCGCTTCAGGATTCCATGTCCACCATCATGGTGGGCGGCCATTTTCAGTACACCTATCCGGCCGAGGCATTCTTTTCGCACATCAAGGTTGCTGTGGTGGCCGGACTGTTTCTGGTCAGCCCGTACCTGTTCGCCCAGATATGGGGGTTCATCGCTCCGGGATTGTACGATCACGAGCGCAAATGGGTCGTGCCCATGGCCATGGTTTCCGCGCTGTTCTTCACGGCCGGAGCCCTGTTCGGCTATTTCATCGTGTTTCCGTTCGGTTTCGATTTCTTTGCCAGTTTCGCCACCACGGAAATCGCGTTCACGCCGAAGCTGAACGAGTACCTGAGTTTCTGTCTCAAGCTGCTTTTCGCGTTCGGTGTCGTGTTCGAACTGCCGTTGTTCATCTTTTTTCTGGCGCGGCTGGGAATCGTTTCCTCCAAGGGACTGCGCAAGAAGCGCAAGTACGCGATTCTCGTTTCCTTCATCGTGTCGGCCATTCTGACGCCGCCCGATCCGTTCACGCAGACCCTCATGGCCGGTCCGCTCATCATCCTGTATGAACTGGGCGTGTGGGTAGCGTATTTCTTCGGCAAGAAGGAAGATCGGAAATTGAAAAAGAAGATCAAGGAAGAACCGGAGCAGGAATCGGAATCCGACGAGGATTCCGGGGAAGCCGAGACTTCCGAGTCCCGATAGGGCATATTGGCCGGGCAGGGCGCGAGCGCGCTTTGCCCGGTTTTCTTTTCTAGAGTTTTCCTATACAGTCCTCCGAAAAAAAGGAGTGCGGCCGTGACCAAGCGTGCATCAGCGGTGGAACGCGCCACCAAGGAAACCAGCATCAGGCTCAGGCTTTCGCTGGACGGCGAGGGCAGTGCGACCATCTCCACAGGCGTGGGGTTTGCCGACCACATGCTGACGCTCATGGCCTTCTGGGGCGGATTCGATCTGGAAGTCGAATGCCGGGGCGATCTGGAAATCGACAGCCATCACACCCTTGAAGACCTCGGCCTCTGTCTGGGGCAGGCTTTCAGCGAAGCTCTTGGTGACAGAAAGGGCATCGTGCGCACCGCGTTCACCAAGGTGCCCATGGACGAGGCGCTGGCCGAAGTCGTGGTGGACCTGTCCGGCAGGCCGTATCTGGTCTATGACGACGAACTCCTGCCTGCGATCATTGCGGGCGATGAAAAGGACGTCTGGCGCGAATTCTTCAAGTCCGTGGCTTTTCGAGCGGGCATGAATCTGCATATCAAATACGAGTACGGCCGCAACGGCCATCACCTTCTGGAAGCCGCTTTCAAGGCGCTCGGCATTGCCCTTGGGCAGGCCGTGCGCATTGGACGCAAAGGTGTTTCAAGCACAAAAGGGAGTCTTGACTGATGCAGCGAATCGTTTCGGTTTTTCTGCTCACGGCCTTTGGCCTGTTCCTGATCCTCGGTGCCGGATGTGCACCCAAGCAGCAGGCTGCGGTGCCTCGGCCGGACGGCAAGCTGGCTGTGGTCGGCTTTTCCAACCCGGTTTACAACTGGCAGCTTCTTGCCGGGTATCTCGAGGAGGAGGGCAAGCCGGTTCCGGATGGTGTTCTGCAATCTCTGGACATTGTCCTGCGTGAAACCCTTCAGCGTCACAGCGTGTTCGATTACGTCACGCCCCCGGCTGTCGAGCCGTGCGAGGACGTGGTTGTTTTCGAGGAGGCCGGGCTGCCCAAGGTTTCGGCCTGGAAATACTGGCTCGGCGTGGCCAAGTGCATTCCCTGCGATGTGCTGCTCGTGCCTCAGGTCACCCATTGGGTGGAGCGCGAAGGCAGTGGTGCCGGAGTTGTTCGCCCTGCCTCGGTGACCATGGAATTCTATCTCATCGACGTGAAGAACGAGCGCATGCAGCGGGTTCGGTACGAGGAAACCCAGCAGGCTCTGCTGGACAACCTGTTCTCCGCTCGCAAGTTTGCTGACCGCGGCGGCAAGTGGGTGACTGCCATGCGCATTGCCTCGGATGGCATAGAGGAAAAGCTCATGGAACTTGGATTATGATTCTTTTTCCCGCTGTAGATATCAAGGACGGCCAATGCGTGCGTCTGGCTCAGGGCAGGGAGGATCAGGTCACGGTCTTTGCCGCCAACCCGGTCGAACAGGCCCGCAAATGGGCGGACATGGGCGCTCGTTTTCTGCATGTGGTCGATCTGGATGGCGCGTTTTCCGGGTTGCCCCGAAATTTCGAGCTGATTCGTCGCATTTGTGCCGAGATCGACATTCCGGTGCAGCTTGGTGGCGGCATTCGTGACATCGAGACCGCGCGCAACTATGTCAAGGCTGGCGTGGAACGGCTGATCATCGGCACCATGGCCTTGGAACAACCCGAACTGTTTTCCGAATTGTGCCGCGCCTTGCCCGGCAGGATTGGCGTATCTCTGGACGCAGTGGACGGCAGACTCAAGACCAAGGGCTGGGTCGAGGATTCCGGGCAGATGATCGATGACGTGTTGCCCCGGCTGGAAAAGGATGATGTCCGGTTCATCGTGTACACGGACATTTCCCGGGACGGGATGCAGACCGGCGTGAATTTGGAGGCTCTTGAGCGGCTCTGTTCCCTGACGTCCATCCCGGTCATTGCTGCTGGTGGCGTGCATACGCTGGATGACATCAGGAATCTCCATCCGCTTTGTGCCAAGGGCCTTGAAGGCGCGATTTCCGGGCGGGCCATTTATGTCGGCACGCTGGATGTGCGCGAAGCCAACGAGTGGATTGACGGGCAAGCGTAGCTGTTTTTGTTTTTTCGATTTGAAGGAAGCCCTTTCCCTTGCGGGAAAGGGTTTTTTTTGTTGGGGGTGGGGCAGTTTGGCCACCCGTGCCGGGCGAAGCAATTCGCCGTATACTGCGCGCCAGCTTGTTCAGTGAAGATTTCGCCCTTCTCGGGCGACATCCTTTTATTCCAAGGCGGATAAAAGGATGCAAAAGCCGCCTTTTGGGATCGCCCCGGCCGTGCGCGTTTCCAAGTTGATCAAGGCTATTCTGCCGTGCGTTTGCCGCAGGAACGGAGGCCTTGACCAAAGGGAAACGGTGGAAGGTTGGTTGGGCCGGGGGAGCTCGTCACGCCCGGAACAGTGTTCCTTACACAGATCGGATTCCTGCCCGAGGGAGTCGGGAGCACAGTGCAAAGAGGCTTTTTTTTCGTTTATTTTTTTGCCTCAACAAAAAAATGAACTCGCCCGGGAAGGGCGAAATCCTCCCCTAGCAGGATGGCACGGCAAAGACGGCGCGGCTACGCGCCCTGAAGAGGTGGGGCCGTGCCAGCTTGGTTACCCGTGCCGGGCGAAGCAATTCGCCGGACACGCCTTACCAGCTTTTAAGGGGATGTTTCGCCTCCCCCGGCGACCTACTTTTGTTTCAAGGCGAACAAAAGTAGGCAAAAAACGCCTTTTATCGACCGCCCCAGCCGTGCGCGTTTCCTACTTGATCAAGGCTGGTCTACTGTGCGTCCGCCACAGGGACGGATGCCTTGATCAAAGGGAAACGGTGGAAGGTTGGTTGGGCCGGGGGAGCTTGGTAGGGGCGGGGCGACCTCTCACATCAGGAACACTGTTCCTTACTCAGATCGGATTTCGGCTCGCGAGGGCTTGGAACCAGTCGAGGCGACCGAAGCCGGGGCGATGCGGTTTCCGGAGGAAACGTCGCAATCGCCCGGCGAAAGGGCGCTACTGGTTCCTGCCCGAGGGAGTCGGGAGCACAGTGCAAAGGGGCTTTTTTTTCGTTTATTTTTTTGCCCCAACAAAAAAATGAACTCGCCCGGGAAGGGCGAAACCCTCACCTTGCAGGATGGCACGGCAAAGACGGCGCGGCTACGCGCCCTGAAGAGGTGGGGCCGTGCCAGCTTGGTTACCCGTGCCGGGCGAAGCAATTCGCCGTATACTGCGCGCCAGCTTGTTCAGTGAAGATTTCGCCCTTCTCGGGCGACATCCTTTTATTCCAAGGCGGATAAAAGGATGCAAAAGCCGCCTTTTGGGATCGCCCCGGCCGTGCGCGTTTCCTACTTGATCAAGGCTGTTCTGCCGTGCGTTTGCCACAGGAACGGATGTCTTGATCAAAGGGAAACGGTGGAAAGTTGGTTGGGCCGGGGGAGCTTGGTAGGGGCGGGGCGACCTCTCACATCAGGAACACTGTTCCTTACCCAGATCGGATTTCGGCTCGCGAGGGCTTGGAACCAGTCGAGGCGACCGAAGCCGGGGCGATGCGGTTTCCGGAGGAAACGTCGCAATCGCCCGGCGAAAGGGCGCTACTGGTTCCTGCCCGAGGGAGTCGGGAGCACAGTGCAAAGGGGCTTTTTTTTCGTTTATTTTTTTGCCCCAACAAAAAAATGAACTCGCCCGGGAAGGGCGAAACCCTCACCTTGCCGGATGGCACGGCAAAGACGGCGCGGCTACGCGCCCTGAAGAGGTGGGGCTGTGCCAACTTGGCGGGCTGTGCCGGGCGAAGCAATTCGCCGTATACTGCGCACCAACTTGATAAGGGAAGATTTCGCCCTTCTCGGGCGACCTCCTTTTACTCCAAGGTGGATAAAAGAATGCAAAAGCCGCCTTTGGGGATCGCCCCGGCCGTGCGCGTTTCCAAGTTGATCAAGGCTATTCTGCCGTGCGTTTGCCGCAGGAACGGATGCCTTGATCAAAGGGAAACGGTGGGAGGTTGGGTAGGCCGGGGGGACTTGCCATGCCTTGAAGAATCAAGGCTACCTTTCCTCGCCCCATGGAGTTTTTTCCTCCACGCGGATGTATTTCTGAAACACGTAGATGAAACTGACCAGTGCGTTGATGAATCCGGCCTTGCCGTCGAGGAGGCCGAGTTTGAGCAGATAGGTTTTGACGAATCGGGCCGAGGCATGGAGCAGGGCACGCAGCAGGCCGCCCTTGCGACCCTTGCGGCGCAGGTCTTCGGCACCGACCTGCGCGTATCGGTTGATGCGGGCCATGTGGTCGTGGAAGCTGACATAGGGCAGGTGCAGGATGTCCCCGGACAGAAGCCGGGTTTCGCCCTTCGGGGTGAAGCGGTAGTGTGGCCCGTTGGCGGAAAGTTCCATTCTGTCGGGTCGGAATACGCGCAGGAGCCGGTCCGGATACCAGCCGCTGTGCTTCATGAATCTGTCGTGATACCAGGAACTGCGCGAGACCCAGTATCCGGCGAGCGGTTCATCCTTTTCCAGTGCGGCCATGACATCGGCCCTGAGTTCCGGGGAAAGCCATTCGTCCTGATCCAGCGAGACGATCCACGGCGTGGTGATGTGGGAAAAGGCGAATCGGAATTGCTTGAGAGGGCCGTCCCACGGGTTGACGATTACCCGTGCGCCGCAGGCTTCGGCTATTTCCCGCGTGCGGTCCGTGCTTTGGGAATCCACCACCAGCAGTTCGTCGCAGAAATCCAGCGAACGCAGGCATTTTTCCAGCAGGCGTTCGCCGTTGTATGTCAAAATCAGTCCGGTCGTCTTTTTCGTCATGAGTTCTCCCTTGTCGGAGGCGCATCCTAGCGTTTTCAGGCCTCGCGGTCCACGGGTATGGTGCGCCTCGATAATAACGGGATGGCGGAATCCTTCCCGCTGACATATGGAAAAGGTATGCGCGGAAAAATCTTCGCTCTGTTTTTCGTCTGCATCATGGTGTGCAGTGCGGAGCCCGTTTCGGGACGTGGGCCGCTCGTGATTGCCTCCCTCAAGGGAGATCCGTTCGGTGGCGAGGTGAAGTACGTGCTGCGCCGGGCCTATGCCCGTCTGAACATGGATGTCCGGTTCGAGGACATGCCTTTGGCGCGGTCGCTCATGGAAAGCAGTTCCGGCTTCGTGGATGGGGAATTGTGCCGTATGGAAGGATTGGAAAAGCAATACCCGACGCTTGTCTGCGTGCCTGTGCCAGTGCATCGAGTGGAGATGCTCGCCGTGTCGGTCAAGGGCGGGATTCGGATTTCGGACTGGGATTCGCTGAAGGGAATGCGTGTGGCCCGAAGGAATGTGCTGGTGGTCATGCGGAATCTTCCGGCTTCAGTGGAACAGGTTGTCATAGAACGATATGAGCATGGAGCGTCCATGCTTGAAGAGGGGCGCGTCGACGTACTCGTTGCACCGCGTTCCCTTGTGCGCAGCCTTGCGTGGCTGGAGCGCGGTTTTCAGGTTCATGAACCGCCTTTGGTTTCCATTCCCCTGTTTCATTATCTGCACAGGAAGCATGAAGCCCTTGTTCCCGTGCTGGGCCGGGTGCTTCGGGACATGGAACGGGAAGGATTGCTGTAAGGGATGCGGGATGATCGAAAGGAACAGCCCCCGGCTTTCGGGCCGGGGGCTGTTTGCGTCTATCGGGGAAGAGGAGCGGCCTAGAGGTCGTCCAGCGGCGTTTCGTCGTTGCAGTCCTTGCAGGGCAGGATCAGGTTCAGGACAACGCCGATCACGCCGGCAAGGCCGATGCCCGTGAGCTTGACCGAAGCCATCTCGAAGCTCATGCCGCCGATGCCGAACACGAGGATGATGGCCACGATGGCGAGGTTGCGGGGCAGCATGAGGTCGTGGCCCGCACGCACCAGCGTGTTGATGCCGATGACCGTGATGGCGCCGAAGAGCAGCACCATGATGCCGCCCATGACCGGAACCGGGATGGTGGACAGGAAGGCGCCGAGTTTGCCCACGAAGGCCAGAACAATGGCGGCGATGGCTGCCCAGGTCATGATGGCCGGGTTGAACACGCGGGTCAGGGCCACGGCGCCGGACACTTCGGAATAGGTGGTGTTCGGCGGGCCGCCGAGCAGGGAGGCCAGAGTGGTGGCAAGACCGTCGCCGAGCATGGTGTTTTTGATGCCCGGGTCCTTGAGGTAGTCCTTGCCCGTGATGCCGCTGATGGCAAGCACGTCGCCGAAGTGCTCGATGGCCGGGGCAATGGCGACCGGAACGATGAAGGCCACGGCCTCCCATTTCCATTCGGGCAGGGTGAAGTTGGGTACGGCCAGCACTGCGGCATCACGCACGGGCTGGAAGTTGACAAGGGCGGGAGCGGTCCAGTTCTGGAGCGCGCCCGGATCGAACGCGGCCTGTGCCGCAGCGGTGTACCCGGTCAGGTCCAGACCGAGGGAGGTCAGGTAGCCCGCAGTGATGCCGCTGAGAATCGGCACCAGACGAAACCATCCCTTGCCCAGCAGGGAAACCATGATCGTGGTGATCAGGGAAACCGAGGCCACGATCAGGGCCGGGGTCTCGGGCACGAGCCATGCGCTGCCGTCACCCGTGCGTCCCAGAGCCATGTGCACGGCGGTGGGGGCCAGAATCAGGCCGATGACCATGATGACCGGGCCGGTCACCACGGGCGGCAGGATGCGGCGCACGATGTCCACGCCGAAAAAGCGGATCAGAAAGCTCAGCACGACATAGAAGACGCCAGCCGCGGCAAGACCGCACATGGTGGCCGGGATGCCCCAGGTCTGCACGCCGTGGATGATGGGCGCGATGAAGGCGAAGGACGATGCCAGAAAGATGGGCACGCGTCCCCGGGTTACCACCTGAAACAGCAGCGTGCCTGCTCCGGCAGTGAACAGGGCCACGTTCGGGTCAAGGCCGGTAAGCAGGGGCACCAGCACCAGTGCGCCGAACGCCACGAAAAGCATCTGGGCGCCGAGCAGGCCGTCCTTGAGTCGGAAGTTGTACACGGTCGGGTCGATTTTGTTCATCGGGTCGGGTCCTCCTCTCCTGAAAATGATGAAATGGGTCTCTACCTAAAAAAAGGGACAAGCCCTTGAGCTTGTCCCTATTTGGTGCCGAAAATCTTGTCTCCGGCATCCCCGAGTCCGGGGATGATGTAGCCGACGTCATTGAGACGTTCATCAACTGCCGCACAGTATATGTCCACGTCCGGGTGGGCCTTCTGGATACGTTCCACGCCCTCGGGCGCGGCAACCAGAAACAGGCCGCGAATGGACTGGCAGCCAGCATCCTTGAGGAGCTGGATGGTCGCTTCCAGAGTGCCGCCGGTGGCGAGCATCGGGTCCAGAATGATGGCCATGCGCTTGTTGATGTTCTTGGCGAGCTTGACGTAGTACTGCACCGGCTGGAGGGTTTCCTCATCGCGGTAGAAGCCCACGACGGACACCTTGGCGCCGGGAATCATGTCATATACGCCGTCGATCATGCCGAGACCGGCGCGGAGAATGGGAACCACCGTGACTTTCTTGCCCTTGATGTTGTCCACTTCCACCGGTCCGGCCCAACCCTCGATGGTGACCTTTTCGGTTTCGAAATCCTTGGTCGCCTCGTAGGTGAGCAGGCGGGTAATTTCATTGGCCAGCTGCCGAAAGCGGCTGGTGCTGATGTCATGCTTTCTTAAAATGCCGATCTTATGTCGGATGAGCGGGTGGTCAACCACGTGCAATGCCACAGGTTTTCCTCCTCCTTGGCTATGATTTCCGGATTGTTTTCATGAAAAGTTTCAATTGCGCAAAACTTCGTCCTTATAGTCTTCAGCCATTTTCAGGTCAAGAGACATTTTTGTAAAAGACGACAACTTTTTCGATCCTCGTTTACTTTCCAATGATTCGAGGTATATCCTCATGCCATGAATCAGGATAATGCAACCACGACATGGGAAAGGACTGCGCAGGCTTCGGACCGGGGAATGCGGCTCGATGCGTTCTGGGGACGGGAGCTTGCGGGCGAAGGCATTTCCCGGGGCAGAGTCAGGGGCTGGATCGAGGAAGGATGTGTCCTTGTGGACGGCCGGGCCGTGACCAAGGCCAGTCTCAAGCTCAAGGGCGGCGAGCAGCTCCGGCTGGTCGGACCTGAAGGCGTGTCGTCCGGGGGGGGGCCCGTACCCGATCCTGTCGATCTCGACGTAATTCACGAGGATGCACACATGGCCGTGGTGCACAAACCGGCCGGGGTGACCACGCATCCCGCGCCGAGCGAATCCGGATCGACGCTGGTTCACCGGCTTCTGCACCGCTGGCCCGACATGGCCGGGCACGTGTCCGGCATGGAGGAGCAGCGACCCGGCATCGTGCATCGATTGGACAAGGATACGTCCGGCCTCATTGCCGTGGCACGGACCGAGGCGGATCGTCTGGCGCTTTCCTCGGCCTTTGCCCGGCGCGAGGTGTGCAAGGTGTATCTGGCCGTTGTGCACGGCGTTCCCGAATCGGAATCCGGCCTGATCGATGCTCCGTTGGGCAGGCATCCGTCCCGCAAGACCTGCATGGCCGTGCTGACCAAGGGCGGCAGGGACGCGCGCAGCGCCTATCGTGTGGTCTGGACGGATTCGCGTTCCCGGGCAAGTCTGGTTGCGGTACGCATCTTCACGGGCCGTACCCATCAGATTCGCGTGCACATGGCCCACATCGGGCATCCTCTGGTGGGTGATGTCTTATATGGATCGCGCGAACACAAGGAGTGGGTCGCTCGTGGTGGCGCACTGGCTGGGCTGGCTCCGCGCCAGATGCTGCATGCCTTCTACCTTGCCCTGAACCATCCGGCTTCGAACGAGCCTTTGGAATTCTGGCGCGAGCCGCCCGAGGACTTTCAGGCGCTTTTGCGCGGCTTGAATGCGGGGTGCCTGCGCATCGGCCTGACCGGAATGCCCGGATGCGGCAAGTCCACGGTACTGGGAATGCTGCGGGACATGGGGTTGCCCGTGTTCAGCGCGGATGCGGCCGTGGGGGAATTGTACGAGGCGGGCTGCGACGGCGCGGTCATGGTGCAACAGCGGTTCGGAGGACGTTTTTCCCGGGATGACGGGAGCGTGGACAAGCCGGCCCTGTTTCAGACCATGCTGGAATCCGATGCCTTTCGACGGGAAATCATGGACATGGTTCATCCGATGGTGCGTCATGCCTGCATGGAGTTCTTTGCAGAAAATCGGGATCGGAAATTGGCGGTTGCGGAGGTGCCTCTGCTGGTGGAAGCCGGGTGGCATCGGGAAGACATGGTGGATTTGTGCGCCTATGTGGACTGTCCTGACGAGCGGCGGCATTCCATCATGCGCGAGTCGCGCGGACTTGCCCCGGAAACGCTGGCCGCGTTCGATTCCTGGCAATGGCCTGCGGAACGGAAGCGTGAAGCGTGCGACGTGATCGTGCCGAACCGGGGAACTCTGGACGAATTGCGCGTTGGAGTCGAACAACTGGTGACCCGAGCCCGGGAACTGATCCGGGAACGCGAGGCCGGATTTCGTGACAGGCTGGCCGCGTTGTGGCCGGAGTTGGCCCGGCAGATCCGGGAAATGGAGGACAGTGCATGATTCCGATCCGGGACAATGTGCCGCGTGTGCATATGCCGATCATGGTCATCGGCATCATCGCGCTCAATGTTCTGGGTTTTCTGTACGAGCAGAGCCTCGGCCCGCGCGCCGTGGTGCAACTCTTTCATCTGTTCGGCGTTGTTCCGGCCCGATTCTTCGAGCCGGAATGGGCGGCATGGGCCGGGTATCCGCACACTCTTGGCTGGCCGCTGTTCACCTACATGTTTCTGCACAGCGGTTGGCTGCATCTGCTGCTGAACATGTGGATGCTCTGGATTTTCGGGGACAATATCGAGGATGTGACCGGTCACGGCGGATTCGTGGTCTTCTATCTGCTGTGCGGACTGGCTGCCGTGGCTTTGCACATGCTGTCCGACACCGGTTCGGCCATTCCGATCGTGGGCGCGTCCGGTGCCGTGGCCGGAGTCATGGGCGCCTATGTGGTGCTGTATCCCCATGGCAATGTGCTGACGCTGGTGCCTCTGTTCTTCCTGCCCCTGCTGCTGCGCATTCCGGCTCTGGTGTTTCTGGGCGTGTGGTTCCTGACCCAGATCGTGTCCGGGCTGCTTCCCGATGGCGACGGTGCCGCAAGCGTGGCCTGGTGGGCGCACATCGGCGGATTCGTTGCCGGAATCCTGCTGATCCAGATATTTCGCCGCAGAGGGCACTGCTACTTCTGCTACAATCCGGATTCCCGGGATTACGATCAGGATTCCCCGGTTCAGTGATTCTGCCCGAGCCGTCTTGCAATGCCGAGCTGTTCCACGAGTTCGGCAACCGGAGGCGGCACCTTGTCCTTCCATGCGTTCCCTTGACGGATGGCCTGCCGGATTGCGCGGCCCGAAATGCCCTTTTCGTGCGGAGCTTTTTTCCACAAGATGCAGGTGGTCAGGCCCAGCCGTTCAAGGCGGGCCTTTTTTTGCGCGTCCCCAGTCGTCATATATGGTGAGGTAATAGACCGCGTCCTTCGGGGCATAGTGGATCAGCAGATCGGGCCGGGAGATGGGCAGAGGAGTGACGCTGAAGTCCGTCAGCGGAATTCCGGCCCGGACCAGAGCGGCCCGGACCATGCGGCTGCGTTCGTAATAGGTGCAGGGATTGTTCAGGGGATCGGACCGGGCCGGGTCCGTGGTTTCGTTTCCGGATAGAATCGGGTCCGGATTGGTCACGCCCACGAGGAGGTGGCGGCAGCGTTTCTTTCCGGCGAGGAGATAGGTGAGGTGGTCGTTGTGCAGAATCTGGAATCGTCCGTGAATCACGCCCAATTCGTGCATTCGGCCTCCTTGGAGAATCGGTCGGCCGCGCCGAAGGTCCGGCGCGACCGACCGTGGTTAGCGGGTCGTCATTTGATGACGAAGGGTTGATAGTCGCCGGGCCAGCTGTCCTGATTCTGCGGGCAGTCCCGGATGCCCTGAAGCCGCGCGCGGTCAAGGCCGTTGAGCATCATGCCCATGATCTCGGTGCCGCGCAGTCCGCCGAGGGAGCCGGAGCAGACCGAAACTTCGTTGAATTCGGTCACGTTGTCCCGGCGTACGCCGTCGCCGATGAACATGCACGGCACGGGCTCGCCCGAGTGGACCATGTAGCCCTGACTGGGGGTGGAGTGGTCCGCCGTGACCACCACGAGCATGTCGTCGGTCAGGAAGTTTTCGATGGTCTCGGCCAACCCCTTGTCAATGGCCGCGATGGCCTTGCGCTTGGAGTCCGGGTTCTTGGTGTGGGCCGCCTTGTCCGGCGCATCCATGTGCAGATGCACGAAATCGTGGGTTTGCAGGGCTTCTTCCGCCAGCAGCATGCGTTTCTTGATGTCGCGCGCATGGTCGCCGGTGTTGACGGCATGGATCGCGTCCAGACCGAGATATTTGGCAATGCCCTTGTACACGACGCCATTGGAAATGGACGCGCCGTGCAGACCGAAGCGGTCCGTGAACTGGCGCGGGGTCTTGAGCCTGCCTGCGCGCTGCGTCACGATGCCGTTGAAGGGCGGCAGCTTCTGGCGTTTGCGCAGGGCGGCCTGCGGATGCTTTTCCAGTTCCTTGTGCGCCCAGGTCAGATATTCGGTCAGGGCTGCTGCCGTGCGGATGGTCGCGGGATCGTTTTCATGGCCTTCCAGCGGCACGATCTCGGAAATGAATCGTCCGTCGATCATGGGGTTGGAATCCGTGACGTACGGGGAGACGTCGCCCTGAAGCGTGAGCACGCCGAACAGCCGGTTGCTTTTCTGGAATCTGATCTTCACTCCCTGGGTTTCGTATTCGCCCACGGCCTCGTAAAGCTCGTTGGCCTCTTCGATCGTGGCGCAACTTCGGTCGTATTTGAGGATGAGTCTGCCGTCCAGATCCTTGAGCAGGTGGGTGAAGTGGGCGAGAATGGCCACGTCGTTCGGCGCAAGGTCGATGTCCGAACCCAGAGCCTCCAGAGGACCGCGTCCCGGGAAATCGGTCATCTCGTAACCGAAAAGGGCAAAGTGCGCGTTTTCACTGGGCAGGGCCTCGCCATAGCGCGAGGCATGGAACAGCCCGGTGCCTGCCCGGGCCGCAAGGGAGTCCAGACACGGAGTCTCCGCGGCCTGAAGCGGGGTTTGATGGTCGTAGCTGGCATAGGAACGGTCTCCAAGACCGTCCAGCAGTATGAGAAGGCATTTATCCGGCAAGGGTATGCTCCTTGAAAGGTTGTATCGAAAGAAACTATGTTTCGAATTGACTCGGGTCGTGTATCCAGATGCTAGCAAGGTGCGCCTCCTCGGGCAACCAGGAACCTTGCAGGGAGAAAAATTTATGATCATCGATCTGCATGTCCATTCCACAGTGTCGGAATGCAGCGTCATGGATATCGGGGAAATTCTCGGCAATGCGCGTGGCGCGGGGCTGGACGGAGTGTGCATCACGGATCACGAATCCATGCGCGCGGCCGGCATGGTGCGTCCGGGATTGCAGGATGACGGCCTGCTCGTGCTGATCGGCGTGGAATGCCACACCCCTCAGGGGGATGTGCTGGTGTTCGGGGATTTTGTCGAGCCGCCCGTGGGGCTGGATGCGCCCGGTCTGTTTCGGTTTGCGCTGGAAAACAACGGGGCAGCCGTGTTCGCGCATCCCTTTCGGGGAAGGGGGGCGGTGGACGGACGAGGCCATGCTGCGCGGTGCGCGGCCTGTTGTGGAAGTGGAGAACGGACGCAATTCCCTTGCGGAAAACCGTCTTGCCGTGGACCTTGCCCGTCGCCACGGCCTGACGGCGTGCGCCGGATCGGATGCGCACACCCTGTCCGAACTGGGCACGCACCCCACGCATTTCCTTTCGCCAGTGACCTGCCTGGCCGACCTGACGTCCGCCCTGCGGTGCGGCGCGTGCGAACCGGCCCTGTCCCGTGCCGAGGCCGTCTGATCGCCGTCTATTCCGAAGGGATCAGGAATGACGTGACCTTGCGCACGCCGTCCACATCCCGGGCAATGCGCTTGGCCGTGGCTTCATCGTTCCGGCTTCGCACCATGCCCAGCATGATCACCTCACCGTTGAACACCTCGGTTTCCACCTGCGTGGAACTGAAATCCTTTTCTGCCACGAGCCGCGTCCTGACCTTGGCCGCTATCTCCAGATCCGTTGCCATGGTGTCGCTTTTGCGCACGAAATGGCGCTTCACGTTGCGCACGCCATCGGTCGACTTGGCGGTTTCCAGAGCGAACACCTGAAATCCGGGATCATCCAAAGCGCCGACAAGGTAGACGTTGCCCAGAAAAGAGTACACCTTGACACCGAGTGCCTTTTTCGCATCCCGGTCGGCGAGCTTGGCCTTGATGGACAGGGATATTTCCTTGTCCGCGGCCTGATCGGCCAGACCTCTCTCGTCACGCGCCGCATCGTAGATGGCTCCCCATGGAGTCCATGCCAGGTTTATCATGGCGAATCCGATGACGGTGAGGCACAGTGCGATGTGTGAGAGTCGTGTCATGCGTCCTCCAAACGGCTGGGTGTTGAAAAAGGTGTGGAAAAAATGCGATGAGATGCAAGTCGCCTTCTTGACAGATTGGAAATGCGGTTTATTTTTCAGTCTGGAATCGCATAAGTTTTTCGCTCCAGCAAGGAGAAACGCCCGTAATGGAATACAAGGACTACTACAAAATTCTCGGTGTCTCCCGCTCGGCTTCCAAGGACGAGATCGCAAAGGCGTTCAAGAAGCTGGCCCGGAAGTATCACCCCGACCTCAACCCCAACGACCCCGGGGCGGAAGCCAAGTTCAAGGAAGTGAACGAGGCGTATGAGGTGCTCAAGGACCCGGAAAAGCGGAAAATGTATGACCAGTTCGGTTCAAACTGGGAACATGGTCAGAATTTTCAGCCGCCTCCGGGGTACGAAAACGTGCATTTCGACTTCGGCGGAGCCGGAGGCCCGGGCGGCGGATTCTCCGGTGGCGGGTTTTCGGATTTCTTTGAGACCATCTTCGGCGGCGGAGGTGCGGGATTCCGCAGCGGCTTTCAGCAGTCGGGCGGTTTCCAGCAGCGTCCCCGACGCGGCGCGGATTCCGAGGCAATCTACGAATTGACTCTGGACGAGGCCTACAAGGGGGGCAACAAGTCCATCACCCTGCAGGAACAGTCGACCGGCCCGGACGGACGGCCCAGAACCACGACCAAGACTCTGGAGGTCAAGGTCCCGGCCGGAGTCAAGGACGGCCAGCGCATCCGTCTGGCCAGCCAGGGGAATCCCGGCATGGCCGGAGGCGCCAAGGGAGATTTGTATCTCAAGATCAAGCTGCTGCCGCATCCGTTGTTCACGGTCAAGGACTGCGACGTGATTCTGGACCTGCCCCTGTCTCCGTGGGAAGCCGTGCTCGGCACCAATGTGCGTGTTCCCACTCTTGATGGCGTGGTCGAGATGAAGATTCCTCCGGGAATCGGTTCCGGCAAGAAATTGCGCATTCGCGGAAGGGGACTCGGTTGCGGCGTCAAGCGCGGCGATCAGTTCGTGCGCATCATGATCCAGACCCCGGATCGCGTTTCCGGCGAGGAAAGGCGGCTCTGGGAGGAACTCAGGGAAAAATCGGCATTCACGCCGAGAAACTTCTAGGAGCGGCCATGGTGTTCAAGAAATTCAGGGAGCTTGATCTTCGGATGTCCGGCACGAACCTGCCCGAACGGTCCGATTGCGTGGCTTGGAATCAATTGGTGGAGCTGACCCAGATTCAGCCTGCGGATGTTGCCGAATTGCTTGAACTGGGCTGGATTGAGCCTGCCAAGACCGGGGCGGACGAATATCTTTTCCGTCTCAAGGACGTGTACCGCATCATCAGACTGATGCGGCTGGTCAAGGATCTGGACGTGTCCCTGAACAGCGGGTCCATCATCGTGGACCTGCTGGAACGGGTCGAGGAACTGGAAAAGGAAATCAAGGCGTTGAAACGGCTGGTTTAGCGGCCCGGCCCGGAAGGGCCGCAAACAAGGTTCAGTCCCGTCAGCCGTATTTTCCGCTTTCGGTTCTGGACTTTTTTTGCGGCCGATCATCGGGCCGTGACTGCGGTCTTGTGAACTGTCGCTGCATTTCGGAATACAAGGAGGAACACATATGGACCCCAACAAATTCACGCGAAAAACGCAGGATGCCGTGTCCGAGGCCCAGAATCTCGCCATTCGCCACGGTCATCAGCAGATAGATTGCGAACATCTTCTTCACGCCCTGGCTTCGCAGGAAAACGGCCTTGTGCCGCAGGTGCTCGAAAAGCTGGGCGTGAACCCGGCCGCCTATGTCGCGGAACTGGACAAGGAGATCGGCAGGCTGCCCAGAGTGAGCGGCCCGGGCGCTCGTCCGGATCAGATAGTGATCACGCCCCGGCTCCAGAAGGCGCTGGTGGCGGCGGACGACCATGCCAGGCGAATGCAGGACGAATTCGTGAGCGTGGAGCATCTCTTCCTTGCGTTGCTGGACGAACCTTCGTCCACTGGCGCGGGCAGGGTGAATCGGGAGTTTCGTCTGGACCGCGACCGGGTGCTTTCCGTGCTCACCGAGGTCCGGGGCAGCCAGCGCGTGACCTCGGACAATCCCGAGGCCACCTATGATTCCCTGAAGAAGTACGGCCGCGATCTGGTCGAGGAGGCGCGCAAGGGCAAGCTTGATCCGGTCATCGGCCGCGATGCCGAGATTCGGCGCGTGATCCGCATTCTGTCCCGCCGCACCAAAAACAACCCGGTGCTCATTGGCGAGGCCGGCGTGGGCAAGACCGCCATTGCCGAGGGACTGGCCCAGCGCATCGTCAAGCAGGACGTGCCCGAAGGCCTCAAGGACAAGACCGTGTTCGCTCTGGACATGGGCGCACTCATTGCGGGCGCCAAGTATCGGGGCGAATTCGAGGAGCGGCTCAAGGCCGTGCTCAAGGAGGTCCAGTCCTCGGAAGGCCGCATCATCATGTTCATCGACGAAATCCACACCATTGTGGGCGCGGGCAAGACCGACGGCGCAATGGACGCGGGCAACCTGCTCAAGCCCATGCTGGCGCGCGGCGAACTGCACTGCATCGGTGCGACCACCACGGACGAGTATCGCAAGTACATCGAAAAGGACCCGGCACTGGAACGCCGTTTCCAGACCGTGATGGTGGAAGAACCCGGCGTGGAGGACACGATTTCCATTCTTCGTGGTTTGCGAGAGCGGTTCGAGGTGCACCACGGCGTGCGCATTTCCGACGGTGCCGTGGTGGAGGCGGCCGTGCTGTCTCACCGGTACATTTCCGACCGTCAGTTGCCGGACAAGGCCATTGACCTGATTGACGAGGCTGCGGCCATGATTCGTACCGAAATCGATTCCCAACCCTACGAGCTGGACAAGGTCAATCGTCAGATCATGCAGCTCGAGATCGAGCGCGAGGCCCTGAAGCGCGAGACCGACAAAAAGTCGGCGGAGCGGTTGAAGAAGATCGAAAAGGAGCTGGCCGACCACAAGGAGGCGCAGGCCGCACTGCTTGCCCAGTGGGAGAACGAGAAGGGCGGCATCGAGCGCGTGCGCAGTCTCAAGGCCGAGATCGAGGCCGTGCGTCTGGAGATCGACGAGGCCAAGCGCGTGCTGGATTACAACCGCGCTGCCGAACTGGAATACGGCAGGCTCAACTCCTTGAATAATGAATTGGCCGAGCGGGAACAGGTGCTCCAGTCCGGAGACGGTCCGCGCATGGTCAAGGAGGAGGTCGGTCCGGACGACGTGGCACAGGTCATTGCCCGCTGGACCGGCATTCCGGTGTCCAAGCTCATGGAGGGCGAGCGCGACAAGCTGCTCAAGCTGGCCGACGTGCTGCACGAGCGCGTCATCGGTCAGGATCAGGCCGTGCAGGCCGTGGCCGACGCGGTGCTGCGCGCCCGGGCCGGACTCAGGAATCCCACGCGTCCCATCGGATCGTTCATCTTCCTTGGTCCCACGGGCGTGGGCAAGACCGAACTGTGCAAGACCCTGGCCTCGGCCCTGTTCGATTCCGAGGACAACATGATCCGCATCGACATGTCCGAGTACATGGAAAAGCATACGGTCGCACGGCTCATCGGTGCGCCTCCGGGCTACGTGGGCTACGACGAGGGCGGTCAACTGACCGAAGCGGTCCGGCGCAAGCCGTACTCCGTGGTCCTGTTCGACGAGATCGAAAAGGCGCACCACGACGTGTTCAACGTTCTGCTCCAGATTCTGGATGACGGACGGCTCACGGACAGCCATGGCAGGACCGTGGACTTCAAGAACACGATCATCATCATGACCTCCAACCTCGGCGCGGAATTCATGCTGGACGGCATCGACCAGTCCGGCGAGTTCCGGCCCGGGGTCGAGGAACAGGTCATGGAGGTACTGCGACATCATTTCCGGCCCGAATTCCTGAACCGCGTGGACGAAACCGTACTGTTCCGTCCTCTGCATCCGGAACAGCTCATGGGCATCATCGACCTGCTCGCAGCCGGATTGCGCAGGCGGCTCGAGGATCGCAAGATCGGTCTGGAACTGACGGACAGGGCCAGAAGGTTCATTGCCGAGGCTGCGTATGATCCGAATTTCGGCGCGCGTCCCCTGCATCGGTATCTTCAGGTTCATCTGGAGACCCCGCTTGCCCGGCGCATCATTGGCGGCGAGCTTGCGGACGGGGAAAACGTGACCGTGGATGCGAATGAATCCGGGCTGATATTCAAGTAATTCAAGAAGACAAATGAAAAATCCGCCAGCGTCCCCTTGCCGGGAAGCTGGCGGATTTTATATTATACGTATGTGGTATGAATTATCATTGACCCAACGCCAAGCCCCGGATAACGACCTTGGCTCCAAGGAGGGTGTTTGTGCGGAGAATGTTTTTCAGGCTGTTGCCTTTTGCCATGCTTTTCCTGTTTTCGGCGGCCCCCGGCGCGGCCATGCAGGTTCCGGAACAATATGCAAATGGCATCATGGTAAGCGGTTCGGCTTCCATGCCCCCGATATGTTCCCTTGGACTGAACGGCGAGGCAAAGGGGTTGGCCGTGGATTTGTGGCATGCATGGTCGGTCAGAACCGGGGTGCCGGTAAGGTTTGTGCTGGGAACATGGCCGGAATCATTGGCAATGGTACGCGACGGCAGGGCCGATGTGCATAGCGGACTTTATTTCAGCAGGGAACGGGAGTCCTTTCTCGATTACGGCGAGCCCTACGCCGTATTGCTGGACAAGCTGTTTGCACGCAAGTCCCTTGGTGCCTCGTCCGTGGCTGATCTCGCAGGCAGGAAGATCGCCATTCTGCGGGAAGGCTATTCCGAGTACCATATGAACAAGTTTTATCCCGGCATGATAACCGTGGCGTTCGATTCGTCCGAGGACATGGTCAGGGCGGCAGTGGAAGGGCGGGTGGACGCCTTTCTTACGGAATATCCCACGCTTCAGTATCAGCTCGGCGCCATGGCCGCAAATGACGATTTCGTTGCCGTGCAAGTCATGTATGAAATGACGCTCCATCCGGCAGTGTCCAAGGGCAATGGAGAGTTGCTCGATCTGATCGACCGGGGATTTGCGGAAATTCCCGCCAAGGACAGGGAGCGTATCAAGCGGCGGTGGATTCCCGAGGAACCAGGCATGCCCAAGTGGCTCGTGCCTTCCATCGTGATCGCGGCCCTTGTGCTTCTGGGGGTCGTACTCTGTCTGCTTTCCGGCGGACGTTGCATCAGCCGGAGTCTGTGATTCCCGTTTCGGAGCCGCTTCAGCTCCGGCTTTCCAGAAAATTCGCGGCCCGTGCTTCGGACCAGTAGGTTTCTCCCCGGTCGAGCGGCATGAAGCCGACGTGCCCGCCGTATTTGGGCATTTCCAGAAACAGGAACGGACTGGTTCCGGCCTGCTGCTCGGGATAGCACGATCTGGACAGGAACGGATCGTTTCTGGCCTGCACCAGCAGGGTGGGGATGCGGATGCTGTCCAGAACACGAAGCGACGAGCATTTTTCATAGTAGTCCGTCGCATCCCGGAAGCCGTGCAGCGGGGCTGTGTATCTGTCGTCGAACGGGGCGAACGCCTTGATGCGGTCCAGCCCGTCCGTGTTCACCAGTTCCGGGAACATGTTTGCCTTGATCCGTACCTTTTCGCGCAGTCCCTTCATGAAATATTCCATGTAGACCCGGTTTATGGTCCGGCTCATGACCCGACACGATCCGGCCAGATCGCACGGCACCGAGAATACGGCCGCGCATTTGACCTGACTGGGCACCTTGTCCGGGTTTTCCCCCAGATATTTCAGGGTCTGGTTGCCCCCCATGCTGAACCCGACAAGCGCGGCTTCGGCATATCTGCCCGTTGCGAGACCATGGCAGAGCACGGTGTGCAGGTCGTCGGTCACGCCCGAATGGTAGAGGCGGGGCAGTCGGTTCGGTTCCCCCGAGCACCCCCGGAAGTTCAGGCAGATCACGTCCCAGCCGCGTCGGGTCAGTTCCCGGGCCATGCCCAGCGGATACTTCTTGCGCGAATTTCCTTCCAGACCGTGGCTGACCACGGCCAGCCTGTGCGCATTGCCGGACGAACATTCGTGCCAGTCGATGTCCAGAAAGTCCTGATCCGGAGTTTCGATGCGTTCCCTGCGCGGTTCGGCCTCGGGCTCGGGCCGGAACAGCGTGGGATACATGGTCTGGACATGTCCGCTGGTGAACGGGAAGCGGGGTGAATAATCGGGCGTGGGCAGTGTGGGCATGGCTGAGTGTGTACGGCGGTGCGGTTCGGATGTCAAAGGCGGAAAATTCATTGCCACCTGTCGGGAAGAGTGTCTATCCTGCCGCAGAAACACCAGAAGGATGGATTTGCAGTGTCTCTGTATGAATTCGACGATATCCGGAACTATGCGGAAATTCTTGTCCGGGCCATGGAGCGCACGCGGGGCATGCCGTTTCGAAACGGCGACATTGTGGTCATCCGCTACGACATCCCGGGGCTGGCTCTGGCCGAGGCCGTGTATTCCCGGCTCATGGACGCGCATCTGCGGCCCGTGCCCATGGCGAGCCCCACCCCGAACATGGAAGTGGAGCGGTACATGAATTCCAGCTACGGCCAGCTCATGTTTCAGCAGCCCGGGCTGGAGGAGCTGTATTCCCGGGCAGCCGGAGGCATCTCCATTCTTGCGCCCGAAGACCTGACTCATCTTCAGACCGTGGACCCGCGTACCATTGCCGAGGCGCGCCGGGCCGAGGAACCGTGGCGGGCCGTGCTCAGACGGCGCAGGAATTCCGGGGTGCTGGGGTGGACCACCTGCATCTATCCCACGGAAGCCCTTGCCCTTGCCTCGGGCATGAAGCTCGAGGAATACGCCTACGCTCTTGCCCGTGCCTGCTGGTTGAACATGCCCGATCCCGTGGCCGAGTGGAGGCGGCTGGCCCGCGAATCCCGCGAGATATGCGACTGGCTGGATTCCCTGTCCATTCAGTCCCTGCGGGTGGAGTCGGAAAACATCGATCTGCGGATCGGACTGGGGGACAACAGGCATTTCGAAGGCGTGAACGGAGTGAACGTTCCGGGCAGCGAAATATACATCGCCCCGGACTGCCGCGAGGTGGACGGCGTGTATTTCGCGGATCAGCCCACCATCCGTTACGGACGCCTCGTGCTCGGAGCCATGCTGGAGTTTTCCGGGGGCGTGGCCGTGCGCACCTCGGCCGAGCGCGGCGAAGTGTTTCTGCAGAACCAGCTCCATTCCGATGCCGGAGCGCGGCGCATCGGGGAGTTCTCCCTCACGGACAAGCGGTTTTCCCGCGTGGACCGATTCATGGCCCACACCCTGCTGGACGAAAATCTCGGCGGCGAGTTCGGCAACTGCCACATTGCGCTGGGCGGTTCGGTACTGGAGTGCTTTTCCGGCGCGTGCGAACTGCTCACCCCGGAGATGGAAGCATTGCTCGGGTTCAATGCTTCGTCCCTGCACTGGGACCTGGTGAACACGGAAAGCAAGCGTGTCACGGCCCGGCTTGCGGATGGCAGTCCCCGACTGATCTATGAAAACGGGATGTTCAGATTATAACCTGATGCCCGGCAGGGCTGTGTGCTGCTCGATCTTCTGCCGATTATTGCACATTTCTCCCCACCGGCCCCATTGACAACCTTTCCGCTGTGTTTATGTTTCGGAATAAGCCTCGCTTCGGCGGGGTTTTTCATGCGAAAATCCAATGAAGGAAATGTAATAGATGGCCAAACAGACCAAAGACACGGAAGTGCCCATCAACGGGATCGACGAGGAGCCCCTGTTCGGCGGCGAAGCCGGGCAGGAGGGCGACGCTCCGGTCGAGGAAGCCGAGGCCGGGGAAACCCAGAAAATGGACCTGAGCCAGGAAGAACTGGAAGTGCTTTGCCGGGAAAACGTGTGCCCGAACTGTGAGCGGGAACAGGAGGCAGCCCAGATGCGCCTGCGCGTGCTGGCCGACTCCGAGAATCTGCGCAAGCGGCTCATGCGCGAGACCGAGGAAATGAAGAAGTTCGCGGCGGAATCCGTTCTGGCGGACCTGCTGCCCGTGCTCGACAATCTCGACCTCGCTCTGGCGCATACCGGTTCCCTGGACGGCGCCTGCAAGAATTTCGTCGTGGGCGTGGACATGACCCGGAAGATTTTTCTGGACACCCTCAAGGGACACGGGCTGGAACTGGTGGAAACCACGCGCGGCACCGAATTCAACCCCGAGTTCCATGATGCCGTGGGCACTGCCCAGGATCAGGAACTGGCAGACAACACCGTGACCCAGATGGTGCAGGCGGGCTACGTGCTCAAGGGCAGACTGCTTCGTCCGGCCAAGGTCATGGTCAACAAATTATCGTAAAGGATCGCCCCGGGGGTTTACAACCCGAATCCGGTGCTTATTGAAGAAAAAGCGCTTCGCTACTGAAACGAAACAAGATTTTACAGAGATAATCGAGGAGGAACTTTTTATGGGCAAGATCATCGGGATCGACCTCGGAACCACCAACTCCTGTGTATATGTGATGGAAGGCAAGGACCCCAAATGCGTGACCAACCCCGAAGGGGGCCGCACCACGCCGTCCATTGTCGCCTTCACCGACAAGGAGCGACTGGTCGGCGAAATCGCCAAGCGTCAGTCCGTGACCAACCCGGACAAGACCGTGTTCGCCATCAAGCGCCTCATGGGCCGCAAGGTGGACTCCGCGCAGGTCAACAAGTGGAAGGAACACTGCCCCTACAATATCGTTCCCGGCAACAACAATGATGCCTGGGTCGAGATCGCGGGCAAGAAGTACAGCCCGCCCGAAGTGTCGGCCATGATCCTTCAGAAGCTGAAGAAGGATGCCGAGAACTATCTGGGCGAGACCGTGACCGAGGCCGTCATCACTGTTCCGGCCTACTTCAACGACTCCCAGCGTCAGGCCACCAAGGACGCTGGCAAGATCGCCGGTCTTGAGGTCAAGCGCATCATCAACGAACCCACTGCCGCTTCCCTGGCCTACGGCTTTGACAGGAAGACCAACGAGAAGATCGCGGTCTTCGACCTCGGCGGCGGAACCTTCGACATTTCCATTCTGGAAGTGGGCGACAACGTCGTGGAAGTGCGCGCCACCAATGGCGACACCTTCCTTGGTGGCGAAGACTTCGACCATCGCATCATTTCCTATCTGGTGGACGAGTTCAAGAAGGAGAACGGCATCGATCTCGGACAGGACCGCATGGCTCTCCAGCGCCTCAAGGAAGCTGCGGAAAAGGCCAAGCACGAGCTGTCCAGCTCCATGGAGACCGAGGTCAACCTGCCGTTCATCACGGCCGACCAGAACGGTCCCAAGCACCTCATGGTCAAGATCAGCCGCGGCAAGCTGGAAAAGCTGGTCGAGGATCTGGTCGATCGTACCGTGGAACCCTGCCGCAAGGCCCTCAAGGACGCCGGTCTTTCCGCTGGTGACATTGACGAGGTCATCCTTGTGGGCGGCATGACCCGCATGCCTCTGGTGCAGGAAAAGGTGAAGCAGTTCTTCGGCAAGGAACCCAACCGCAGCGTGAACCCGGACGAAGTCGTGTCCATGGGCGCGGCCATTCAGGGCGGCATTCTGGCTGGCGACGTCAAGGACGTGCTGCTGCTGGACGTAACGCCTCTGTCTCTCGGCATCGAGACCATGGGCGGCGTCATGACCCGGCTGATCGAGCGGAACACCACCATCCCGACCAAGAAGTCGCAGGTGTTCACCACCGCTTCCGACAATCAGCCGTCCGTGTCCATCCGCGTGTTTCAGGGCGAACGCCCCATGTCCGCAGACAACAAGCTGCTCGGCAATTTCGAGCTCTCCGGCATTCCGCCGGCGCCTCGCGGCGTGCCGCAGGTCGAGGTCGCCTTCGACATCGACGCCAACGGCATCGTGCATGTCAGCGCCAAGGACCTGGGTACCGGTCGTGAACAGTCCATCCAGATCACCGCGTCCTCCGGCCTGAGCGACGACGAGATCGATCAGATGGTCAAGGACGCCGAGTCCCACGCCGAAGACGACAAGAAGAAGCAGGAGCTGATCGAGGCCCGCAATCAGGCTGATACTCTGGTCTACACCACGGAAAAGTCCCTGCGTGATCTGGGCGACAAGGTGGACGCCACGCTCAAGGGCGACATCGAGACCAAGGTCGAGGCCCTGAAAAAGGCGCTGGAGTCCGACGACCTCGATGCCATCAAGAAGGGCACCGAGGAACTGTCCCAGTCCTCCCACAAGCTGGCTGAACAGCTCTATGCCCAGCAGGGCCAGAGCCAGGCCGGAGCCGGTCCCGAGGCCGGACCGCAGGCTGGTCCCGCCACGGACAAGAAGGATGACGACGACGTGGTCGACGCCGACTACACCGAGGTCAAGTAAACCAACTTGCCTTGAGTGCGTAAGCAAAGTATAGCATTACCCGGTCTGCGGCAGCGCAGGCCGGGTTTTTTCATGCCAATCCATCCGGACGGATACAACGCCATGCACGCACGACACATATCGACCCGAGCGGGCAGGTTTGCCGCTCTTCTGGCCCTGCTCGCGCTTTTCGCGGTTTTTGCCTGGGGGTGCGCCGCGCCCAAGCAGGTAAAGAGCGTGGAACTGCTCTCCACGCCCAACCTGCTTCAGGAAGCGGACGCCGCCTGGCGCGCTCGGGAGTTTGCGGCTTCGGAGCTCTATTACAGCAAGGCTCTGGAACGCGCGGATCTCGCCGCGAACCGCCTTTCCCTCGTCTATTCCCGGCTGGCGCAGAGCGCCTATGCCTCGGGACATTTTCAGCAGGCACGCATCGCCTTGGAAAAATGGGCGAATCTCGACGCAAAAGCTTTGGGGAAGTGGGACTGGGAACGCACCTATCTGGATACGCTCAAAGGGCTTGGCAAGGATCAACGGCTGCACAACCATCTGGAATGGATGCTGCGCAGCACCAACCTGCCGTGGCAGACCCGTCGGGATGTGGCCCTGTGGTTTTCCGGCTATTATCTGGAACGCGAGGACTATGAACTCGCTCTCGGCGTGCTGGAAGGCTTTTATCGTCAGGCCCCGGATCGTGCGGATTGCGGCGCGTTTGAACAGACCTTTTCCAAGATGCTGCGTGAGTACGGCGACAACGATGTCGAGAATCTCGCCAAGGCCGTGACCGCGGAAAACCAGTGGCGGTTTCCCTATGCGCTGGTCGCGTTCGACAAGGCCGCACGTCAGGCCGTGGACAGTGACCTCTGGCCCCGTGCGTGGCGCAGGCTGCGCAATATTGCGGCCCATGCCCAACTCGCTGACCGGACCGCCCTTGAATCCGCGTTGCAGACCCTTGAGAGCCGCCATGGCACCCCCCGGGTGGGCCTTGCGCTGGCATTGCCCCTGACCGGCCCCTATGGCAAGGTCGGCGCCGAGATTCTTCGCGGCGCGGGACTGGCCCAGTGGACCATGGCTCAGGAGGGCATCGACCTCGACGTCAAGGTGATCAACACCATGGCTCCGGGCTGGGAAAAGCGGCTGTCCGAAATGCCGTCCCAGTACGCCGTGGTGGGCGGTCCCCTGCGCATTGACGCGTTCAAGGGGCTGCTGGGCGCGACTGGACACAGCGTTGTGGGCCAGCGTGTGTTCTTCACCTTCCTGCCGTCCCTCGGCGAACTTCAGGAGGGCAGGGATGCATGGCGGTTCTTTTCCAGCCGGAACGACGAGGTGCGCAGTCTGGTGCATCTGGCCGTGGACCAGCTCGGCATCAAGGACCTTGCCGTGTTCTATCCCAAGGAGAAGTTCGGCCGCACCATGGCCCAGACCTTCTACCGCGAGGCCCTGCCGCTCGGCGGACGCATTCGGGGCATGGAAGCCTATCCCTCCCGTGATCTCCCGGCATGGGGCCGGAGCATTGCCCGGCTTCTGGACGTGCCCGACGATTTTTCCGACAACAAGGATGCGCCATTGCCCATGCCGGATTTCGGGGCCGTGTTCATCCCGGACGGCTGGAATCAGGCCCAGAATCTGCTGCCCAACTTCTTTTTCTATGAAGGGGACCAGCTTCTGTTCCTCGGCCCGAGCCTGTGGAGCCGTGCGCTTGACCGGGCCAAGGGCATCGAGGAACACTACTACCGTCTGGCCGTGTGCCCGGGCGCGTGGTGGCCGGACAGCGAGGGCGGGCGCAGCCTGCAACGCGCATTGACCGAGGAAGGGCTGGGACATGCCGATTTCTGGGTGGCCCTCGGCTACGACTTCATCCGCTTTGCGGGCAGATTCGGCACGGTGCCCGCCTCATGGTCGCCCGAGGATGTGAACAATCGCATCGCCTCGGCCCAGAACATGGATTTCAGCATGGCTCCCATGACCTGGGACGAACAGGGCGTGGCCAGTCAGGAACTTTTTCTCTTCAGCCCCAACCGTAACGGCAAGGAGCTGGTGAACGTGGAAAGGCTCACGGCGCGCATCGAGCGGGCCAAGGAACGCCGCGCCAGGCGCGTGGAAGCCTATGAGCAGCGCCTTGAGGAAGAAAAGGCCAAACAGGAACAGAGCGTATTTGCTCCGGGCCTTTAGCCCGGTCGAAAGCATAGGAGTTTCAGCATGAAGATCAGCCCGGAAGAAGTGGACAAGGTCGCCCGTCTGGCGCGGCTCGACCTGCCTCGGGAAAAAGTGGAGCTGTTCGCCGGGCAGCTCGGCGACATCCTCGACTACATGGACAAGCTCGGCGAGCTGGACACCTCGGACGTGGACCCCATGTACAGCCCGGTGGAGCATACCACCGTGCTTCGCAAGGACGAGGTGAAAAAGGAATATTCCCGCGAGGACGTGCTTTCCAACGCGCCCGAGCAGGACGGCCAGTTCTTTGTCGTGCCCAGAATCGTCTAATCGCAACCCAACGAAATCATCATGTCCGATCTTCATACCAAGACGCTTTCCGAGCTGCGCGAGGCCCTGCTTGCCCGCGAAGTCACTGTGGAACAGGTTGTCCGGGCCTGCCTGGACCGTATCGAGGCGACTGAGCCCGAGGTGCATGCGCTGATCAGCGTGCAGGCCGAGGAGGCCCTGAAACAGGCGCGCGAAATGGACGCTGCCGGACCCGATCCGGACAAGCCGCTCTGGGGCGTGCCCATGGTGCTCAAGGATTTGCTTGCCACCAAGGGCGTGACCACGACCTGCGCTTCGAAAATCCTGGAAAATTTCGTTCCGTTCTATGACGCCACCTCGGTCGCCAGATTGCGCGAGGCCGGGGCCGTGTGCATTGCCAAGGCAAACATGGACGAGTTCGCCATGGGGTCTTCCACGGAGAATTCCGCGTTTCACACCACCCTGAACCCATGGGACACGGATCGCGTGCCCGGCGGTTCCTCGGGCGGTTCCGGTGCGACCGTGGCTGCCTGTCAGGTGCCTGCCGCACTGGGCACGGACACGGGCGGGTCCATTCGTCTGCCTGCGTCCTTCTGCGGCATCGTGGGCCTCAAGCCGACCTATGGCCGGGTTTCCCGGTTCGGCATGGTGGCCTACGGCTCCTCCCTTGACCAGATCGGTCCCATGACTCGCAGCGTGGAGGACGCGGCTCGCGTGCTTCAGGTCATTGCCGGGCATGATCCCAAGGATTCCACGTCCGTGGATTGTCCGGTGCCGGATTATCTGGCCGCGCTCGGACGCGGGAATCTGGACGGCGTGACCATCGGCCTGCCCGAGGAATACTGGGGCGAAGGGCTTGATCCCGAAGTGGAGAACGCATGCCGCGCCGCCATTGCCAAGGCCGAGGAGCTGGGCGCAAAGACCGTTCCGGTGTCCCTGAAGCTCACGGACTACGCCATCGCCACCTATTACATCATTGCCATGGCCGAGGCGTCCTCCAACCTGTCCCGGTTCGATGGCGTACGTTACGGCCATCGGAACAGGGATGCCGAGGAACTCATCGACATGTACACCCGTTCGCGCACCGAAGGGTTTGGCGACGAGGTGCAGCGCCGCATCATCATGGGCGCATACGTGCTGTCCTCGGGCTACTACGATGCCTACTACCGCAAGGCCGCGCAGGTGCGTCGTCTGCTGCGCCGGGATTTCGACAAGGCGTTCGAGCAGTGCGACCTGATCGCCGGGCCGGTCTGTCCCACCGTGGCCTTCAAGGCCGGTGACAAGGCCGATCCGCTCCAGATGTATCTGATGGACATCTTCACCATTTCCGCCAATCTTGCCGGTCTGCCCGGCATGAGTCTGCCCGTGGGACTCGGCGCGGATTCGAAGATGCCTGTCGGCCTCCAGTTCATGGGCCGCGCCTTCAGCGAGGAACTCATGCTTGGTGTTGGCGAGTGTCTGGAACGGAACCTTGAAGCCATGCCGGTTCCGGAAATGTAGTTTCGCAATATTTGCATTGTTTTGAAGCGGCCCTTTCCCTTGCGGGAAAGGGCTTTTTTGTTGGAGTTGCACCAGCTTGGTTACCCGTGCCGGGCGAAGCAATTCGCCGTAGACTGCGCGCCAGCTTTTTGAGGGAAGATTTCGCCCTTCCCGGGCGACCAACTTTTACGCCAAGGCGGGTAAAAGTTGGCAAAAGCCGCCTTTTGGGACCGCCACAGCCGTGCGCGTTTCCTACTTGATCAAGGCTGTTCTGTCGTGCGTTCGCTACTGGGACGGAAGCCTTGATCAAAGGGAAACGGTGGGGAGTTGGTTGGGCCGGGGGAGTTCGGTAGGGCCGAGGCGACTTTTCACATCTGGAACACTGTCTCTTACTGTGACCGAATTTCGGCTCGCGAGGGCTTGGAACCAGTCGAAGCGACCGAAGCCGGGGCGATGCGGTTTCCGGAGGAAACGTCGCAATCGCCCGGCGGGAGGGCGTTACTGGTTCCTGCCCGAGGGAGTCGGGAGCACAGTGCGTAGAGGCTTTTTTTTCGTTTATTTTTTTGCCTCAACAAAAAAATGAACTCGCCCGGGAAGGGCGAAATCCTTACCTTGCAGGATGGCACGGCAAAGGCGGCGCGGCTACGCGCCTTGAAGAGGTGGGGCTGTGCCAGCTTGGGGGCTGTGCCGGGCGAAGCAATTCGCCGTCAACTGCGCGCCAGCTTTTTGAGGGAAGATTTCGCCCTTCCCGGGCGACCAACTTTTACGCCAAGGCGGGTAAAAGTTGGCAAAAGCCGCCTTTTGGGACCGCCACAGCCGTGCGCGTTTCCTACTTGATCAAGGCTGGTCTGCCGTGCGTCCGCCGCAGGAACGGGTGCCTTGATCAAAGGGAAACGGTGGAAGGTTGGTTGGGCCGAGGGAGCCTGGTAGGGATGAGGCGACCTCTCACGCTCGGAACAGTATTCCTTACTCAGATCGGATTTCGGCTCGCGAGGGCTTGGAACCAGTCGAAGCGACCGAAGCCGGGGCGATGCGGTTTCCGGAGGAAACGTCGCAATCGCCCGGCGGGAGGGCGTTACTGGTTCCTGCCCGAGGGAGTCGGGAGCACAGTGCGTAGAGGCTTTTTTTTCGTTTATTTTTTTGCCTCAACAAAAAAATGAACTCGCCCGGAGAAGGGCGAAATCCTTACCTTGCAGGATGGCACGGCAAAGGCGGCGCGGCTACGCGCCTTGAAGAGGTGGGGCTGTGCCGGGCGAAGCAATTCGCCGTATGCGCTTTACCATCTTGTTTGGTGGGGATTTCGCCCTTCCCGGGCGACCAACTTTTACGCCAAGGCGGGTAAAAGTTGGCAAAAGCCGCCTTTTGGGACCGCCACAGCCGTGCGCGTTTCCTACTTGATCAAGGCTGGTCTGCCGTGCGTCCGCCGCAGGAACGGGTGCCTTGATCAAAGGGAAACGGTGGAAGGTTGGTTGGGCCGAGGGAGCCTGGTAGGGATGAGGCGACCTCTCACGCTCGGAACAGTATTCCTTACTCAGATCGGATTTCGGCTCGCGAGGGCTTGGAACCAGTCGAAGCGACCGAAGCCGGGGCGATGCGGTTTCCGGAGGAAACGTCGCAATCGCCCGGCGGGAGGGCGTTACTGGTTCCTGCCCGAGGGAGTCGGGAGCACAGTGCGTAGAGGCTTTTTTTTCGTTTATTTTTTTGCCTCAACAAAAAAATGAACTCGCCCGGGAAGGGCGAAATCCTTACCTTGCAGGATGGCACGGCAAAGGCGGCGCGGCTACGCGCCTTGAAGAGGTGGGGCTGTGCCGGGCGAAGCAATTCGCCGTATGCGCTTTACCATCTTGTTTGGTGGGGATTTCGCCCTTCCCGGGCGAATTACTTTTATTCCAAGGCGGATAAAAGTAATCAAAAGCCGCCTTTTGGGACCGCCACAGCCGTGCGCGTTTCCTACTTGATCAAGGCTGTTCTGTCGTGCGTTCGCTACTGGGACGGATGCCTTGATCAAAGGGAAACGGTGGGAGGTTGGCAAGGCCGGGGGAGCTCGTCACGCCCGGAACACTGTCTCTTACTGTGATCGAATTTCGGCTCGCGAGGGCTTGGAACCAGTCGAAGCGACCGAAGCCGGGGCGATGCGGTTTCCGGAGGAAACGTCGCAATCGCCCGGCGGGAGGGCGTTACTGGTTCCTGCCCGAGGGAGTCGGGAGCACAGTGCAAAGGGGCTTTTTTTCGTTTATTTTTTTGCCCCAACAAAAAAATGAACTCGCCCGGGAAGGGCGAAACCCTCCCCTAGCAGGATGTTGTGGCGAAAACGGCGCGGCTACGCGCCCTGAAGAAGTGGGGCTGTCCTTCTTTTTTCCCTTTTTCTCGAAGAAAAAGGCCCGGATCGCTCCGGGCCTTCATTGCTGCTACTTCATGTCGTAACTTGTTGGACCGTTTCGATAATCGGTCTTGTCCAGCCATGTGGAGGG
Source organism: Pseudodesulfovibrio tunisiensis (assembly GCF_022809775.1). NCBI lineage: Bacteria > Pseudomonadati > Thermodesulfobacteriota > Desulfovibrionia > Desulfovibrionales > Desulfovibrionaceae > Pseudodesulfovibrio > Pseudodesulfovibrio tunisiensis. The sequence continues at coordinate 1,562,483 of NZ_CP094380.1, read as the reverse complement.
GTAGCCGATCATGCGGACCTTTTCGCCTTCGGAAAGGGGCGGGGTGGCGTAGGTCCGGCCGTCGGGCAGGTCGGGCAGGTTGATGTAGCCGTCCGAATACTTGGCGAACAGCGTGTAGGTCAGGTCCTGCCAGCGGGCCAGCACCTGCATGGCGTTGCTGGCGCCGAATTCCGTGATCAGGGTGCGGGCGTTGGCCGGGGACTGGTTTTCGACCAGCTTGTCCAGCTTCTGGATTTCGGCTTCGGCCTTGCGCTCAAGCTTCTGCTGCACGGGCTGGATGTCCACTCTGGTCATGCGCTCGAAGTTGAGGCGCGACCAGTTGGCGAGCAGGTTGAATCGCCACCACGCTGCGGCCGGGTCGTATTTCTGGGGCGAGCCTGTCTGATAGGCTCCGGCCAGAGCCGAGGCCTTGGCAAAGAACGGCGTGAAGCAGGTGGTGTAGGACACGTCCGGGCCGAACCAGACCAGTCCGCGCGTGAACTCGGGAGCCTTGGGACGGGTCTGGCACACGAAGGTGTACCCCTGATAAAAGACCGAGATGGCCCGTTCCCATGCGCCGTAATACTTCTTGTCCTCGGTCACGTCGTTCTGATTGCCGTCGTAGGGACCGACAAAACGGTGCGGATCACCATAGGGACCGGCGGCAACGCCCTTGGTCATGTCGAACTGCGTGCCTTCGTAATGGTCGCGGTACAGGCCGAATACATCGTGCGGGGTCAGTTTGGCCTTGGGCCGGACGGCAAAGGGGTAGGCTTTGGTGAAGTCGTCCTCGACCCATGGGGAAAGGCCCAGATCGGGATTGACCCGATCCAGCACGCGCCATACGCGGCGCAGGGAATAGTAGGGGTGATTGTATTCGCCCGGGCTGACCGCGCGCAACCAGTCGATGGGGCCGTCCTTTTTTTCGTTCCACCAGCCCAGTTTCTTCAGGCCGGGGATCAGGTGCTCGGAGTAGAGGAAGTTGTCGGGATCGTCCCTGATGACCGTGCGAATGCGGAATTCGTTGGCAGCCACGAAGAAATGGCCGTCCGGAACGCGCTTGGCAACCCATGCGGAATGGTGCGTGGCATCGGGCAGGGCGCACATCTCGAACACCCATGCCTCGTCCTGATCCGCCACAAGCAGGGTCTCGCCCGTGGAATAGTAGCCGTACTCGTCGAGCAGGCCGCCCATGAGCGTGACAGCTTCGCGTGCGGTTTTGCAGTTTTCCAGTGCGATGCGGGAAAGCTCCGAGCTGTAGAAGATGCGGCGCGGATTATTGCCGTTTTTCTTCGGGTTGGATTTCGGTTCGTACTTTGCGCCGTTGGTGCACTCGCCCATCATCAGGTTGTGCTCGTTCATGATGCCGTAGTTGCCGTCGTAATAGGCATAGGACTGCGGCACTTCATGACCGAGGATTTTCCAGATGGCCTTGTAGGGGAGTTCGTACACCGGGACCGTGGGGGCAAAGCCGGGCGTGTTGTAGGCCGGCCCGCGATCATCGGTCACAAAGCGGGGGTAGCGGTACTTTTCATGGAAGATTTTCCGTTTGCCTTCCTGTTTTCTGCCGGGGACGAGAATGAGCCGCTGGTCTCCGAGCTCGTCGTCGTCCGAATGGGCCACCATCATGGAGCCGTCCGCGCTGGCTCCCCTGGTGACGATCATTGTGGTACAGGCCCATGCCGAGGCCGCAGCCGCGAGCATGAGCAGGCCGATTGCCGTGGCTATGATGCAGGTGCGTTTCATGGTGCTCTCCTTTATGGGGCTTTTCATATCCCGTAGCACATCACGTCCGGGATGGCTTGGGAAACTTCACTTTCCCTACCACCGCGGATAGGGTATGCCGTGGGCGACCGAGAGTCTGAATTTCGAATTTGTATGGAGACGGATACATGAGCATAGCGGTTGCCGTGAGCGGCGGCATGGACAGTCTGCTTTCCCTTGTCCTGCTCAAGGAGCAGGGACTGGACGTTTTTGCGGTGCACGGCCATTTTCTGCCGCCCGGTCCGGACTGGGAACGGGTGACGCAGGGGATGGGCGAGGCGTGCGCCAGACTGGGCGTGCCGTTTCATGCGCTGGACCTGCATCGGGAGTTTCATGACCGCGTGATTGCGCCGTTCGTGTCCGCCTATGCCCGGGGGCTGACCCCGAATCCGTGCGCTGCGTGCAATCCGTCCATGAAATTCGGCGTGCTGTTCGAACGGGCCGAGGCTCTGGGCGCGGACAGTCTGGCCACCGGTCATTATGTGCGCATCGAGGAACGGCCCGGCCTTGGCCGGATGCTGGTTCGGGGCGCTGATCTGTCCAAGGATCAGAGCTATTTTCTTTCGCTGGTTCCCATCGAGCGGCTCAGGCGTGCGCATTTTCCACTGGCCGACAAGTTCAAGCGTGATACCATGGAGACCCTTGCCAGACACGGCCTTGAACCGCCTCTGCCGTCCGAGAGTCAGGAAATCTGTTTTGTGCCCGGGGACGACTATCAGGCGTTTCTCATGGAAAGGGGCAGGCTGCCGGGCGGCGGTCCCATCGTGCTGGAGGATGGCACCGAAGTGGGGCGGCATCAGGGCCTGTGGCGGCATACGCAGGGCCAGCGGCGCGGGCTGGGCATTGCGTGGAAGGAGCCGCTGTACGTGCTGGACAAGGACGTGAAACGCAATGCCCTGATTGTTGGACCCAAGATCGCATTGGCCGCGCCGGGCTGTCGTGTCCGGGACGTGAATCTGCTGACTTCGTCGGAAAACTGGCCGGAAACCGTGCTGGTTCAGACCCGCTACCGCCAGCAGGCCAAGCCGAGTCGCTACCATTTCGAAGGGGATGCTCTGGTTCTGGATTTCATCGAGCCGCATACCCGGCCCACGCCCGGACAGGTGGCTGCACTCTACACCGAAGACGGCGCAGTTCTGGCAGGCGGCATCATCCAATAGGTTGAAAATTGTCTCTTCCCTGCGCCGTCAAACCATCCCGACAAGCTCCCTTTTCCCTGCAGGCGGCGCAGATATAAAAAGTTTAGGATTCTCAAACCCTTTTCAAAGGGTTTGAGCCGCCGGAGGCCTCTTCCTACCCTTCCGGAAACAACCGCCGCCGCTCCTGCTCCTCCTGCCTGTCGCGTTCGAAGCCTTCGCCGCGCGCCTTGCGCATGGTGTTGATGATTTCGTCCGGGGTCATCTGCGGCTTTCTGCGGCAATAGTCGGCCCACCAGCGCACTTCCTGCGTCACGCGAACCTTGAAGGGATCGCGAAACAGGTCGAGCATGGCATAGCCTGCCTCGCGTCTTTCCCGGGCTATGAGTGTCAGGCCGAGATAGAAGGTGGCATCCGGGTTGCCGGGATGGCGTTCCAGCGTGCGGCGGAAGAGCTTTTCCGCGGTGTCCCAGTCGAGTTCCAGAAAGAATTGCATGGCTTCGCGATTGGTGGAATAGGCATCGGACGGCCCGCTGTACAGAAAGTCGCCGTATCCGCTGACGCGCATGCCCATGCCGCCCGATGAGGCCCCCACGCTCCATGTCTGGCAGCCAGCGCAGAATGCGGCCAGAATCAGGGCGACAATGGTCATGCCCGAAAGGGTGAATCCCGGTTTCATGCGTTGACCCCCGGTGTGTTTTGGATTAGGCCAAGGGCGCCCGTGCCGACCCGACTATTTCCGGTATCGCCACGCGTTTTCCTGCTCCAGACCTTCGTCCCAGGCGCGGAACATGGCGGCCGTGATCGCGTCGTCGGACTCATCCGGCCAGCCCTGCATGGTGACGGCGGTTTCCCGGATTTCCCCGGTCAGATAGACCTTGCCCGGGTAGCGGAATTCCGCGAGACGGGCGAGCCCGGCCTGACGCTGTCCCCGGGCGATCTGAATGACGCCGATGTAGAATTCGGCCTGCGGATACCCTGGCTGTACGTCCAGCACATGCTGGAATGCACTCAGGGCTTCGGTGTACTCTTCGAGCCGGTAATGGGCCTGTCCCAGTCGGACAAGCACGTTGACGGAATCCGGGTTTTCGCGCAGTTCCGCCTGATAGGCGGCAACGGCATCCCGGTAGTTGCCAAGGGTCATGGCGTAGTTGCCCTCGTATCGCTTGGGCGCATTGCAGGCCGCGAGTGTGGTGAGCAGGGCAAGGCAGAAAAGGATAACAAGCGGTTTTCTCATGGCGACCGAATCTGTTACGGGTTGAGAACTCATGGCATAGCCGCGACTGCGAGTATATATGATTACATTCTACACCGCCACCCTCGGGTGCAAGATCAACCAGTACGAGACCCGCTCCATTGCCGAGGCCTGGGCCGGACCGGGCGTGGATGCCGTGGAGACCGAGGACGCCCTGAGCGCGGACGTGATTCTGGTCAATTCCTGTGCGGTCACGGCCAATGCGGTCAGCGACCTGCGACAGACCGTGCGGCGGCTGCATCGGGACAATCCCGGGGCGCGCATCGTGGTCACGGGGTGCGCGGCTCAGGTGTTGCCCGAAGAGCTGGCCGACCTGCCCGGCGTGGTCCGGGTGGTGAAGCAGGAGGAAAAGGGCGGACTGCTGGCCGGGCCGGATGCGCCGCTTGAGCCGGTCAAGCCCGGATTTGCGCCGTTTTCCATCAGCGGATACAGCCGGGCGCGAGCCGTGGTCAAGGTGCAGGACGGGTGTTCGCACCGCTGCACCTACTGCATCGTGCCCATCACGCGCGGACCTTCCGTGAGCCGACCCGTCGACGAGATTGTCGCGGAGGCAAGGCGATTGTTTTCGACCGGGTTTCGGGAACTGATCCTCAGCGGCGTGAACCTGCGCCATTTCGGTCGCGATCTGGATGGCAAGCCGGATTTCTGGGATCTGGTGGCGCGGCTGGAAAACGAATTTTCCCCGGAATACGGGGGCAGGGCGCGGCTGCGCATTTCCTCGGTGGAGCCGGGGCAGCTCACGGACAAGGCGCTTGACGTGCTGTCTGCATCGCGCATGGTTGCTCCGCAATTGCACATTTCCCTTCAGAGCGGGGATCGGGCCGTGCTCAGACGCATGGGCAGGGGGCATTATGATCCGGCTCAGGCTCTGGATTTTCTGAAAAAACTGTCCGAGGCATGGCCCGTGCTCGGACTCGGGGCCGACCTGCTGGTGGGATTCCCGGGCGAGACCGATCAGGAGTTCGAGAACACCATGCAGTTCTGCAGGGAGCTGCCTCTGACCTACGGGCATGTCTTTCCCTATTCCATCAGGCCGGGCACGGCTGCCGCCCGCATGGACGGCCAGCTTGAAAAGGCCGTGAAAAAGGAACGTGCCGCGCGGCTTCGCGCTCTGGTGCGGGAAAAGAAGAAGCGGTTCATCAAACGGCTTCTGGATTTGCCGCATCTGGACGTGCTGATGCAGGACAACGAGGGACAGGGCGTGAGTGAATTCTATGCGGCCTGCCGATTGACCGAGGTGCCGGACTGGGCCAGACCGCGCGATCTGGTGCGTGTGCGTCCGGTCGGACTGGACCGGACCGTGATTCTGTGCGAACCCCTGAGTCGGGAGGAACAGCCGTGAGCACGCCGATCATTCCGGCCCCGGGCCTGCTGATCATTTCCGTGCTCAGCGCCAAATGGGACGAGTGCTGGCCCGGGTTGCTGCATGAACTGGAAGGGAAGTTCGGATGCGCCGAACACGTGTCCGAGGAAATTCCCTTTGACCAGACCGAGTATTACGACGCGGAACTGGGCACGCCCATCTCCCGCAGGCTGCTGGCCTTCGAGGAGTTGCGGCCCCTTGATGAACTGGCCGGAATCAAGCTGTTCACCAACAGCGTGGAGCAGGCCCGTTCCCGTGACGGAAAACGTATTTTCAATCTGGACCCCGGGTTCGTGACCCTGGAGCGTCTGGTGCTGGCCACGGGCAAGAACTACTCGCACCGCATCTATCTGGGCAGCGGCATCTGGGCCGACCTGACCCTGATGTGGCAGAAGCGGCAGTGGCAGGTGTTTCCGTGGACGTTCCCGGATTACGCAGGCGAGGAAATGAAATCGCGGCTGACAAAATTGCGCCAGTCGTATAAGAGCAAGCTCAAGAAAATCGAGGATTGACATATGCCAGCAAGCATGACCGGCTACGGCCGATGCGAAACGCGAGAAGACAACTGGTCCCACGTGTGGGAAATCCGCAGCGTGAACGGCAGATTTCTGGACGTGAAGTGGCGGATTCCCAATTCCCTGCGCAGCCTTGAGGCCGGGTGGGAAAAGCAGGTGCGCAAGCATGCGTCCCGCGGCCGCGTGGATATCTTTCTGAACATGGAGCTGCTCAGGGCCGACCTGCTGGACGTGACCCTGAACAAGCCCTTGGCCGAAGCCATGATCGACCAGCTTCAGGGGCTTGCCGAAAAGCGCGGCGCGTCCTTCGAGCCGGACCTGAACAAGATCTTCGGCATGTCCTCCCTGTGGCGCGACAACAACAGCGAGCCTGACGAAGGACTGGCCAGAAGCCTGTCCGAAGGGCTGGAAGGCGCATTGCGCGACTGGATCGGTGCACGGCGCGGCGAAGGCGAGATCATGGCTCGGGACATCAAGGAACGCCTCGTGTTCCTGCGCGACGTTGCGCAGAAGATCGGGGAACGCGTGCCTGTGGTTCTGGAGGAAAAGAAGGCCGGACTGGAACAGCGCATCCGCGAGATGCTGGACAAGGTCGGAGCCGATCTGAACGAGGACCGCATGCTTCAGGAAGTCGCCTACCTGACCGACAAGCTGGACGTGTCCGAAGAGTTGACGCGACTGGCCGCGCATCTGGATCGGCTGGACGAGGTCGTCCTGTCCGACAAGGAAGTGGGCAAGAAGCTCGATTTCCTGATTCAGGAAACCTTTCGGGAAATCAATACCTGCGGCAACAAGGCTCAGGACACCGAGGTCAGCCGACTTGTCGTGGATTTCAAGGCGGAACTGGAAAAGTGCCGCGAACAGGTGCAGAACATCGAATAATCCGCAGCCGCGTCCGGGCGAGTCCTTGCGGTTCGCCCGGTCCGGCAGGGAAACCGTCATGCAGAATCAGAATCACAAGCAGAAGCTGTTGAACGTGGGATTCGGCAATTTCGTGGTCACGAACCGGGTGGTGGGCATCGTGAATCCCACCTCCGCGCCCATGCGCCGCCTGCGCGAGGATGCACGTCAGGAAGGCCGACTCGTCGATGCGACTCAGGGCCGCAAGACCCGCGCCATCATCATCACGGATTCCAATCATGTCATTCTTTCGGCCATTCAGGCCGAGACCATAGGCCAACGTTTCACCGCCGAGGAGGGCGAGTAGTGGGAAACCAGGGCGGTCCGGCCCGCAAGGGGCTGATGCTGGTCATCTGCGCACCGAGCGGCACCGGAAAGAGCACTCTCATATCCAAGCTGAGGCAGGAATTCCCGGATTTCGGATTTTCGGTTTCCTATACCACCCGTGATCCCCGTGAAGGGGAAGAGGACGGGGTGCACTACAATTTCGTGTCCCGTGACAGGTTCGTGGCCATGCGTTCCAAGGGCGAATTCTGCGAATGGGCCGAGGTGCACGGCAACTTCTACGGCACGGCCACGACTCCGGTCCGAAAGATGCTGGACGCCGGACAGGACGTGCTGTTCGACATCGACGTACAGGGTGCGAGTCAGCTCAGGAAGGTCTTTCCCGAAGGCGTGTTCGTGTTTCTGCTGCCACCTTCCCGCGAGGAGCTGCTCAGCCGCCTTTCCGGGCGTGGTACGGATTCCGAGGACTCCATTGCCCGGCGCATGAAGAATGCCGAGGGCGAGCTGCGCGAGGCGCACTGGTTCGACTACTGGGTCGTCAACGATGATCTGGACGAGGCATACCGCGAACTGCGGGCCGTGTATCTTGCCGGTCTCACTTTGCCTGCGTTGCGGCCCGGCCTGCTGGAATCCGTTCTCGACACCTGGGAGGAAGATCGTGGCTGAACTTGTCGTTGCGCTTGATTTCAAGGATGCGAAGTCCGCACTGGACATGGCCGGTCGGCTTCGGGGAACCGCCTCGTGGATGAAGGTGGGCATGGAGTTGTTCTCGGCCGAGGGACCGTCCGTGGTGGCCGGACTCAAGGGCATGGGCTTCAAGGTTTTTCTGGACCTCAAGTTCTTCGACATTCCCAATACCGTGCAGGGCGCGATCCGTTCTTCCGTCGCCTTGGGCGTGGACATGGTCAACATCCACATTCTGGGCGGCAGGCGCATGGCCGAGGCTGCCATGCAGGGCTGTCTGGAAGGTACTCCTGTCGGGGCCGAACCTCCTCTGGTGCTGGGCGTGACCATGCTCACCAGCATGGAAGAGGGCGACCTGCCCGTGCGCCATGCCCCTGCTCCCGGGGAGATGGTGCTTGACCTGGCTGTGAAAGCCAAGCAATATGGCTTGAATGGGGTGGTTTGTTCCGGGCTGGAGGCTCGGAAGATCAAGGCATCCTGTGGTCCGGGCTTCATCTGCCTGACCCCGGGCATCCGGCCTGCCGGGCACGATCGCGGAGATCAGCGGCGCGTTGTCACGCCTGCGGAAGCGATTCGGCTGGGATCGGATTTTCTGGTTGTCGGACGGCCCGTGACCGGTGCCGAGTCGCCGGAGGTGGCGGCCCGGGCCATATTGGAGGAAATGCAGTCGGCGTAAGGGGGCGGCCAATGGCTGAAGGCGATGCCCAGACTCCCGGACACGAGGTCGTCGGTCTCGGTCGGGAAAAGATCAAGGGCGTGTTTTCCACCCAGTCCGTTGCCAAGGTAGGCACGGGCACCACGCAACGTCGCACGATCCAGAAGACCTACTGGAGCGTGGAAGAGCTTCCGGGCGACAAGGTGTCGGTGCAACCCCTGAATCGCAATTATGTCCCTTCCGGCCCCAGGCGCGACATCCCCAAGGACGAGTTTCTGTCCAAGTTCAATCCCGAACCCGAATTCTACATGACCACGGTGTTTCCGGCCATCCGCGAGATGGACGATGCCGTGGTGCGCGGGGAGAAGAACCGCGAACGCGGAGCCGCGTATTCCGCGGAGTTCGAATTCAAGCGCGCCACCTCGATCGACGAGGAAAACGTGCGCGCCAACTTCGGCCTTGGCCTGACCTATCTGGATCGCGGGGATCAGGTGAAGGCCAATGACATCTTCGAGCGGCTCGTGACCCTTGAGGCCGCATTCCAAAGCGAGCACAAGCATCTGTTCAACGATTTCGGCATCAACATGCGCAAGAACAGGATGTATGATCAGGCGCTCAAGTATTACCTTCGGGCCGAGGAACTGGTCCAGAATGACGAGCATCTTTTCCATAACATCGCCCGGTGCTACTTTGAAAAGGGCGATATCGCGAATTGCAGGAAGTACCTGAAAAAGAGTCTTGAAGTGAATCCGGAACTGAAAGAGAGCAAACTGTTTCTGGAGTATCTCCGCAAACAGGGGCATCTTGGTCCGAATGGAGCCGAAAACGGTTCGCTGAACCTTGATTAGACTTCCGGCGCGATCGGCCCTTGCAAGGCCGCCCGTCCGGCGGAGGGGCACTGCATGAATCAGGAAAGTGTACAGGCGTTGTTGCGCGAGATTCCCAGAATGCGCGAGGACCTTCCGTTTTCTCCGGAAATGCTGAAGCGGCTTTTCGAACAGACCGGCGGAAATTCCATGGCCTCCCTAGAGGAAGTCGGGTCCACCCTGAGCCGGGATCAGGGCCTGACCACCCGCATCCTGAGCATGGCCAATTCCGCGTATTACGGGCTTCAGGCCGAGGTCACGTCCGTGAACCGGGCCGCAGCCGTGCTGGGCATGAAGGAAATTCGGAACATCGTGCTTGCTCTGGGCGTACGGGAATTGACCGGAAAGCATGGCCTGCCCGAGGAATTCGATCTTCAGGCCTACTGGACGCATCAGTTCTTCGTGGCCATGGTCTGCCGCGAACTGTCCCGGCTCATCGATGTCGGTGTTCCCGACAACCTTTTCACCGCAGGCATGCTGCATGACATCGGCAAGCTCATCATCGCCATGAAGCGGCCCGGGGACTGGTCAGTGATACAGAGCCTGACCGAGGAACAGGAACTGACCGATGCCGAGGCCGAAGACGAGCACTGGGGAATGGATCATGCCGTGATCGGCGCGCTCGTGCTCAGGACATGGGACCTGCCGCCCGATCTCGTGGAGCCCGTGAACTGGCATCATGCCCCGGATTTGTCTCCGGCACACTCCTCCGAATCCGGCCTGTTGTGTCTGGCCGATTGCGCTGCCCATGCCGCGGCCGACCCGGAAAGCCCGTATGCGGTGCGCATGGAGAGCCTGTGTCCGGATGTCGGCGTGGAACCGCAGGAAATTGCGGAACTGGCCGAGGACCTGCTGGATTCCGAGGATATAGAGCAGTTCGCATCCCTTCTCGCATGACAGGCTGTCCAGAAACGGCGATCTGCTGCGTTGCTTCGCAAATGCCACCCCCTCGCGTATTACGTATACGCGTCGGCCTTGGCATTTCCTTGCGCCTTGCATCTCACCATTCCTGAACAGCCCGGGAATGGGAGGGGGGGGAAACGGCAGCTTGATTTGGTGTTGCAATAATTTCAATGTGTTGTGTGCTGATTGTGCAGGACGGTCTTGGAATTTTCTTGCGCCTAGCGGGTTTTTCCTTTTGAATCATCCCCTGTTTCCGTGAATGACTGTTTGCGTGCCCACCATCAAAATCGAATAATTGGAGGCGGCTTTTGCCCTGTATCTGGAAACCTCGCGGCGAAAAGCCGCCTGCGTCGATCGCCACTGTTGCCGAAGATCTGTCCATATCTCCACTCGTAGCTGAAATTCTCTGGACGCGCGGTCTGCGCAATGCCGAGGAAATGGATCGTTTCCTGTCCCCCATGCTGCGGCACATGGCTCCGCCGGACTGCATTCCGGGCCTGATCGAGGCTGCGGACGTGATTGCCAAGGCTGTTGCCGATGGTGGCAGGATTGCCGTGTGGGGCGACTACGACGTGGATGGCATCACCTCCACGGCTTTGCTCAAGGATTTCTTCGCGCGTCGGGGCATGGATATCCTCTATCACCTGCCCAACCGGCTTGAGGAGGGCTACGGCATGAACGTGGAGGGCGTGGGAGCCCTGCGCGAGCAGGGGGCCGACATTCTTCTGACCGTGGACTGCGGCATTTCCGATATCGCGCCTGTGGCGCGCGCCCGGGAACTGGGCATGACCGTGGTGGTCACGGACCATCATCTGCCCGGCGAGACCCTGCCGGACGCACATGCCGTCTGCGACCCCAGACTCGGACCGGACGATTCCCCGTGCGCAGACCTTGCCGGGGTCGGCGTGGCCTTCATGCTGGCCGCGGCCCTGAATTCGCGTCTGCCGGGCGACCGCATCGATATTCGTTGCCTGCTGGATTTCGTGGCGCTCGGCACCATTGCGGACGTGGTCCGGCTCACGAATCAGAATCGCATTCTGGTCAAGAACGGGCTGCTGCTCATCAAGGAGGCCAAACGGCCCGGCATTGCCGCACTCAAGCTGGTCAGCGACTATGACCGGCATGCCGAACTCGGGGCAGGGCAGATCGGCTTCAATCTGGCTCCGCGCATCAATGCGGCGGGGCGCATGGGCGACCCGGGCAAGGCGCTGGACCTGCTTCTTGCCGAGGACATGGAGACCGCCATGCCCATTGCCGAGGAACTGAACCGGGTCAATGCCGAGCGGCGGTTGCAGGAGCAGGTCATCACGACCGAGGCGCTGGGACAGGCCAAAAAAATGCGCGACAGGGCCGGGCTGGTCCTGTTTGCGGAGCACTGGCATCCCGGCATCATCGGCATCGTGGCCTCCCGTGTGGTGGAAAAGCACTACAAGCCCACGCTCATGCTCTGCGCTCCGGAAAACGGCAACGGCCTGATCAAGGGGTCGGGCCGGAGCATCAGCGAGTTCGACCTGTTCGGCGGATTGAATGCCGTATCCGATCTGCTGGCCGGATTCGGCGGGCACAAGCTTGCGGCAGGGCTTTCCATGGAGCCGGACAATCTGGAGGCATTGCGGGACGCCTTTGACAAGGCCGTGACCGACGAGATCGGGCCGCATCCCCTGACGCCTACCCTGAAACTGGACCGGGAACTGCCGTTCTCCCTGATCGACAACACCCTGCTCAGGGAACTGGAACTGCTTCAGCCGTTCGGCATGGGCAATCCCGAGCCCGTGTTTGCCTCGGCTCCGGTCAAGGTGGCCGAGTACCGGGTCTTCGGCAGGGAGCGGGAACACCTCAAGCTGGTGCTTGCGGATGCGGAGACCGGGGCACGGCTTCCGGCCAAGCTCTGGCGCATGGCCGGGGAATTGCCTTCGGATGTTCTGGGCGAGACCATGCGGTTTGCATTCACCCCGAAAATCGATCGGTACAATGGCATTCCCAGCATTGATTTGCGGATTCGGGACTGGTTGACCTGATTTGGAGAAGCGTTTTCTGATAGGGAATGAAAGAACAAGTATTGTAGTCGGTTCGGTATCGTTGTTTTGAAAAGCGAGGTGTGGCGTGGCTTCCCGGACGGTTTTGTCATGATCGGCCAAACCGGGCTGGTGGGAAAAGAAAAAAAAAGTGAAAAACCTGCTTGACAACCAGGCGGCTCACGTTTAGTTTCCACCTCGCTTCGACAGCAAAGGCGCGTAGCTCAGGGGGAGAGCACTTGCTTGACGCGCAAGGGGTCAGGAGTTCAAATCTCCTCGCGCCTACCAGAAATCCCCTGAAGGGAGGCCCTGTGCCTCCCTTCTTTTTTTGTATTGAACTGGCGCCGGGGACGCTTCCGGCGAAGGAGTTAATGAAAGTGCGCATCCACGTTTCTGGAGAGGAGATGGAAATCGCTGACGGTGCATCCTGCGCCGAGGCCCTGCAACAGGGGCTTTCCAAAAAACAGTTCAAGAAGGTCGTGGCCGCCCGCTGCGGCGAGACCCTGCTTGATCTGAGCACTCCTGTCTCTCCCGGATGCACAACTCTCGAGCCTGTCTTCGGAGATTCCGAGGATGGGCTGGAAATCATTCGTCACTCCACGGCCCATCTGATGGCGGAAGCCGTCAAACACCTGTATCCTTCGGCCAAGGTGACCATCGGTCCCGCCGTTGAAAACGGGTTCTATTACGATTTCGATTTCGAACGTCCCTTCACTCCCGAGGATCTCGAGGCCATCGAGGTGGAGATGAACCGCTCCGTGGGCGCGAACAGGGAATTTTCGCGCCGCGAGGTCTCGGCAGACGAGGCCCGCAAGTTCTTTGCCGATCTGGGCGAGGACTACAAGCTGGAGCTCATCGACGATCTGGGCGAGGAGACGTATTCCATTTATCAGCACGGCGACTTCGCGGACCTGTGCCGCGGACCTCACGTGCCCCGGACCGGCGTGCTCAACGCCTTCAAGTTGCTCAAGGTTGCCGGCGCGTACTGGCGCGGCGACGAGAAGAACAAGCAGCTTCAGCGCATCTACGGCACTGCCTGGGCCGATCCCAAGGCGCTCAAGAAGCATCTGCATCAGCTTGAGGAAGCCAAGAAGCGCGACCATCGCAAGCTCGGTACCCTGCTTGATCTGTTCAGCTTTCAGGAAGCTGGCGGCGCGGGCATGGCCTACTGGCACCCCAAGGGCGCTCTGGTTCGCACCATTCTCGAGGATTTCGTCACCAAGGAGCAGCTCAAGCGCGGCTACGAACTTGTGCGCGGTCCCCAGATTCTGAAACGCGAACTCTGGGAAACCTCGGGCCATTACGAAAATTACCGTGAAAACATGTATTTCACGGAGATTGATGAGCAGGCCTACGGCGTGAAGCCCATGAACTGCCTGGCCCACATGCTCATCTACAACCGGAAGCTCATGAGCTACCGGGAACTTCCCCAACGGTATTTCGAGCTGGGCGTGGTGCATCGGCACGAAAAATCGGGCGTGCTGCACGGCCTGATGCGTGTGCGGTGCTTCACTCAGGACGACGCGCACATCATCTGTCGTCCGGACCAGCTTCAGGACGAGATCAAGGGCGTGATCAAATGGGTGCAGGACCTCATGGGCCTGTTCGATCTGGAATGCAGCATGGAGCTCAGCACCCGTCCGGAAAAGTCCATCGGCTCGGACGAGGCGTGGGAACTGGCTACCACTTCCCTGGAAGAGGCCATGAAATCCCTTGATCTGCCCTACGATGTCAATGAAGGCGACGGGGCGTTCTACGGCCCCAAGATCGACGTCAAGGTGCGGGACTGCCTGGGTCGCGAATGGCAGTGCTCCACCGTGCAGGTCGATTTTACCTTGCCTGAACGTTTTGACTTGAGTTACATCGGTGAGGATGGTAACCGCCATCGCCCGGTCATGGTTCACCGTGCCATCATGGGGTCTGTCGAGCGTTTTCTCGGCATTCTCATCGAGCACTACGCGGGCGCGTTCCCCACTTGGTTCGCCCCGGTGCAGGCCAGAATCCTGACCGTGACCGACGCCCAGAACGAGTTTGCCCGCCAAGTCTTGCAATTGCTGCGAGATAAGGGTATTCGCGTCGAGGCAGACCTTCGAAACGAGAAGTTGGGCTACAAGGTACGGGAGGCCCAGGTCGAAAAGATCCCGTACATGTTGGTGGTCGGTGATAAAGAGGTTGAGGCCGGGTCGGTCAACGTCCGCTCCCGCGACGGTGATGATCCCGGGATGCAGTCTTTGGAAGACGCTGTGCAGTTGATCCTTGACGACGCGCAGGCGCCGTTCAAACGTGGAGGAATGAGCTATAGCTTTTAAGCGCAGAGCCTCTAACCGGGGGGGCCGCAAGGAAGATCCGGTAAGGCGTAACGAGAGAATCCGCATCCCCAAGGTGCGGGTTGTGGATGAACAGGGGGAACAGCTCGGGGTGATTGCCACCCGCGAGGCCCTGCAGATTGCCCGGGAACGGGGGTACGATCTTGTCGAGGTCGCGCCCAATGCCGACCCGCCGGTCTGCAAGATCATGGATTACGGCAAGTTCAAGTATGAACAGCAGAAGCGTCAGCAGGAAGCCAAGAAGAAGCAGACCGTAATCAAGATCAAGGAAGTCAAATTTCGCCCCAAGACCGACGAGCACGATTACCAGACCAAGCTCAAGAAGATTCTCACGTTTCTTGAGGGCGGTGATCGCTGCAAGGTCACCATCTTTTTCAGGGGCCGCGAAATCGTCCACAAGGACCGCGGCCTGATGGTCCTGGACCGTGTTGTCGAGGACACTCAGGAGATCGCAAAGGTGGAAAGCAAGCCGGCATCGGAAGGACGGACCATGACCATGCTGCTTTCCCCGTTTAAAAAATAAGCGACATCCCAGGGGCCATGTGCCCCGTCAAGGAGGATAATATGCCGAAGATCAAGACCAGAAGGGCTGCTGCCAAGCGCTTCAGCCGGACCGGCAGCGGCGAATTCAAACGCCGCAGGAAGAACCTCAGGCACATCCTGACCAAGAAGAACGCCAAGAGAAGGCGTCGTCTGGGTCAGACCACTACCGTGGACGGTGCCAACAAGAAGGCCGTCCGCCGCATGCTGCCCAACGGCTAGCAGCGGTCATCAAGAAAGCAACCATTAACCTGATCCGCCCCGCCGGGGGAGTCCGTCCGGCCCGGGGGGTAGTAAGAGATGGAGGTTTGACATGAGAGTCAAGCGTGGAGTGGCCGCCAAGAGGCGCCACAACAAGTATCTGAAGCTGGCCAAAGGCTACCGTGGCGCCGGCAGCCGCCTGTACCGCACCGCTCGCGAGCGTGTTGAAAAGGCCCTTGCAAAGGCCTACCGTGATCGCAAGCGCAAGAAGCGCGAGTTCAGGAAGCTCTGGATCATGCGCATCAACGCTGCTGCCCGTGTGCACGGCCTGTCCTACAGCCGATTCATGAGTGGTCTGAAGAAGGCCGGCATCGAGCTGAACAGGAAAGTCCTGGCCGACATGGCGGTCCGCGACAAGGAAGTGTTCGCCAAGATCGCCGAGGCCGCAAAAGCCAAGGTTAAGTAGCTGTGAACAATGAACTCAAGTCCTTCATGGAAGGGCTGGACAGCCTGGTCCGCGACTGTGAAGGTCGCGGCCAGGCTTGTTCGTTAAAGGAACTGGATGAGATCCGGATCGAATTCCTCGGGCGAAAGGGCAAGCTGGCCCAGTCCATGAGCCTTCTCGGCAAGCTGGACAATTCGGACAAGCCTGCTGCCGGGAAGAAGGCCAACGAGGTAAAGACGTTCATTACCGACCTGCTGGACAAGTGGCAGGCCGGTCTTCTGGCTGCGGAAAAGAGCCAGACTCTGGAACGCTTCGATCCCACCATGCCGGGCCGCAAACCCTGGGCCGGTTCCCTTCACCCCGTGACTCTGGTCATGGACGAGATTTGCGAAGTGCTGACCGGCCTCGGTTTCGAGCACGCCGCAGGTCCGGAAGTGGAAAACGACTGGCACAATTTCGAGGCCCTCAACATTCCCCCCGAGCACCCGGCTCGGGACATGCAGGACACCCTCTACGTCTCGGACAAGATCGTGCTGCGGACCCATACTTCGGGCATGCAGATCAGAAGCATGCTCGGCCGCAAGCCGCCCCTGGCCATCATCGCCCCGGGCAAGGTCTACCGCCGGGATTCCGACCTGACCCACACCCCCATGTTTCACCAGATCGAGGGACTGCTCGTGGACACCAACGTGTCCATGGCCGACCTGCGCGGCACGTTGACCGTGTTCGTGCGCCAGTTGTTCGGTCAGGGCACCGAAGTTCGGTTCCGCCCCAGTTTCTTTCCGTTCACCGAGCCCAGCGCCGAAGTGGACATCTCCTGCGTGATGTGCGGCGGCAAGGGCGAGATTCACGGCGAGACCTGCCGTGTCTGCAAGGGCACCGGCTGGGTCGAGATTCTCGGCTGCGGGATGATCGATCCGAACGTGTTCAAGTCCGTGGGCTATGATTCGGAGCTGTACACCGGCTTCGCGTTCGGTCTCGGCGTGGAGCGCGTGGCCATGCTCAAGTACGGCATCGGCGACCTGCGCATGTTCTTCGAAAACGACGTCCGTTTTCTGGAACAGTTCGCCTAGACGGAGATTTTACGGCCGGAACGTCCCGAACAGGGGCGTTCCGCGCCTTTTTGCAACTTTTGACTTAGCGGTAGTGCGATGCTCATCAGTTTCGATTGGTTGCGTGAATTCGTTCCTTTCGAAGGCGAGGCTCAGGAGTTGGGCGACAGGCTGACCATGCTCGGCCTGGAACTGGACTCCATCGAGGACCCCTTTGAAAAGGTCAAGGATATCGTGGTCGGCCACGTCGTGGAATGCGGCCGCCACCCCGAAGCGGAAAAACTGTCCGTGTGCAAGGTGGACGTTGGAGACGAGGTTCTGGACATCGTCTGCGGCGCGCCCAACGTTGGTCAGGGCCAGAAGGTGCCCGTGGCCAAGGTTGGCACGGTCATGCCCGGCGGCCTCAAGATCAAGAAGGCCAAGCTGCGTGGTCTGCCTTCCCACGGCATGATCTGCTCCGAGCGCGAATTGGAGTTTTCCGATAATCACGACGGAATCTGGGTCCTGCCCGAGGACCTGAAGCCCGGCGAAAAACTGGTGGACGCGCTCAAGCTCGAACGCACGGTTCTGGATTTCGACATCACTCCGAACCGCGCGGATTGTCTTTCCCATCTGGGTTTTGCCCGTGAAGCTGCGCTGGCCTTTGATCTGCCCCTGACCATGCCCAAGCTGGCCCTGACCGAATCCGGCGGGGATGCGGCTGGCGAGATCAAGGTGGTCATCGACGATCCGGCCCTGTGCCCGCTGTACAGCGCGCGCATCATCCGTGACGTGCAGCAGAAGGCTTCTCCGGAATGGATGCGCATGCGCCTTCTCGCGGTTGGTCAGCGTCCCATCAGCAATATCGTGGACGTGACCAACTACATCATGTTCGAACTGGGCCAGCCCCTGCATGCGTTCGACATGGATCGCATCGAAAAGGCCACCATTCGTGTTGCTCCGGCCGAAGACGGCATGAAGTTCACCACCCTTGACGAGGTGGAGCGCACCCTGACCCCGGCCGATCTGCTGATCTGGGACGGCGTCAAGCCCGTTGCCCTTGCCGGCGTCATGGGCGGCCTGAATTCCGAGATGACCGGAGATAGCCGCAACGTGCTTCTGGAGTCCGCGGTATTCCGGCCCGGCACCATCCGCAAGACCGCTCGCAGGCTGGCTCTGCCCAGTGATGCGTCCTATCGTTTCGAGCGCGGCGTGGATCAGGTGCTGAATCGTTTCTGTCTGGATCGCGCTGCCCAGCTCATGTCCGAGATCGCGGGCGGCTCCGTGGTTTCCGGCGTGGCCGTGAACGAGCCGACTCCGTGGCAGGACCGCGTGCACGGCTATCGTCACGATCGCTGCATGCGGCTGCTCGGTCTTGATCTGGAGCCCGGATTCGCCAAGAAGGTTTTTACTCTTGAAGGGTGTCAGGTGGATGATTCCGATCCTGACAACTGGAAGGTTTCCTCCCCGTCCCATCGCCTTGATCTGGAGCGCGAGGTGGACCTGTACGAGGAAGTGGGCCGTGTCTATGGTCTGGATCGCATCCCGGCGGTACTGCCCCGGGTCAAGAAGAACATGGACGGCGAGGTCACATCCGACACCCCCTACGGCTTCATCCGCCGGATCAAGCTCTGGGGCGCTGGCGCGGGCCTGTCCGAAGCCGTGAACTACAGCTTTGTGGGCACGGATGATCTGGACCGCCTGAACATGGCTCCCGAAGGCCGCGTGATCATTGCCAATCCCCTGTCCGAAGAGCAGAATGTCATGCGCACGGATTTGACTCCGGGTCTGCTCAATACCCTGAAGCACAATCTGGCTCAGGGCAACAACCATGTGCGTGTGTTCGAGGTCGCCAAGCGGTTCGTGGCCGATGCCGAGTCCGAGACCGAGACCCGCGAGCATACCCGACTGGGCATTCTGCTCTATGGCTCCCGTCACGCTCAGGAGTGGCCGTGGCCGCATGCCGATGCCGATTACCTTGACATCAAGGGCCATGTGGAGCACCTGCTGTCCGATTCCCTCAAGCTGGAGGAAGCGGAATTCGCGCTGGTTGCCGATCACGCCTATCTTGAACCCTGCGTGTCCGTGAGCGTGTATGGCAAGCCTGTCGGTTTCATGGGCATGGTCCGGCCGGAGATGGCGGACTACTATCACGCCAGAAAGGACGTGTGGGTCGCTGATCTGGACGTGGAAATGCTCCGCGACCTGACCCGCGAACACAGTATCCAGTTTGCGAATCTGCCCGTGTTTCCGCCGTCCCGTCGCGACGTGACCGTGATCGGTTCCATGACGTTGCAGGCCGGAGCCGTGGTTGCCGCCATTCGGGACATGAACATCAAGATTCTCGAATCCGTGGAGCTGGTGGCCGAATACATTCCCGAGGGGCAGGAGGAAGAGCGCAATCTCTCTTTCCGCCTGACCTACCGTCACCCGGCCAAGACGCTCAAGGACAAGGAAGTGGACAAGCAGCACAAGCGCGTTCTCAACGAACTTTCCAGCAAGCTGCCGGTCCGTTTCTAGCGCCCGATTTCCAAGGAATGACAAGGGAGCCTCGGTCCGAGGCTCCCTTTTTTTGTTGGGGTCCGCAGCTCGGGGGCCAAATTCGTCCCCTTGTTTCACGACCGGAATTGGTTTACTCAATTTCAAACAAAAACAATCAGGAATGCCAATGCTTCACAGAATTCTGTTTTCGCTGCTGCTGATTCCGGTAACCATTTACTACAGTATCAAGATGCTGCTTGTGGATTCGGCCCGGTCCACTCAGGAGCAGGAGGACGCTCCGGCCCTGCAATGGGGAAGACAGCTCATTCGCCTCGGCGGTCTCAGGATCGACGCGGACCTCAGTTCCATTGAACCGGGCGGGCATTACGTACTCATCGGCAATCATCAGAGCAATCTGGACATTCCCATTCTGGACGCGGTGTTTCTGGAAAAGGATGTGCATATC
Organism: Pseudodesulfovibrio tunisiensis; assembly: GCF_022809775.1. Lineage (NCBI taxonomy): Bacteria > Pseudomonadati > Thermodesulfobacteriota > Desulfovibrionia > Desulfovibrionales > Desulfovibrionaceae > Pseudodesulfovibrio > Pseudodesulfovibrio tunisiensis. The sequence goes on along the minus strand of NZ_CP094380.1, from coordinate 1,542,672 downwards.
CGGTTCGTGGCCAAGCAGTCCCTGTTCGACATCCCCCTGTTCGGCAAGGCCATGGCCCGTGCCGGGCACATTTCCATCGACAGGGGCAACAGAAGGGCGGCCATGAAGAGTCTTGCCGCAGCCGTGGATCAGATCAAGGGCGGCATCAGCCCGGTGATCTTTCCCGAGGGCACGCGCAACACCAACCTTGATGAATTTCTGGAATTCAAGTCCGGCGGGGTGATCCTCGCGCTCAAGTCCGGCCTGCCCGTGGTGCCGTTCGTCATGGTCAACACCGGCAGGGTCATGCCCAAGGGCGGACGATTTCTGGACAACAGACATACCATTCGCATCAAAACGCTTCCCGTGATAGATTCTTCCGCATATACTCTGAAGGAACGTGACAAATTCAAGGACGACCTTCGGGAAATGATGATGACCGCCTACCGGGAAATGAGGAACGAGGAGAAATAGATGGCTTCCCCACTGACGCTGTATCCGCTGGGCGGACTCGGTGAAATCGGCATGAACTGTATGCTTTACGCCACGGAAACCTCCATGGTGATGGTGGACTGCGGCCTGATGTTTCCCGAGGATTATTTGTTCGGGGTGGACGTGGTGATCCCGTGTTTCGACATGGTGATGGACAATCGGGACAAGCTCAAGGGCATTGTTCTGACCCACGGGCATGAGGATCATATCGGCGCGCTGCCGTGGCTGCTCAAGAGCGTGGACGTGCCCGTGTACGGGTCGAAATTCACTCTCGGCCTTGTGGAAAGCAAGCTGAAGGAACGTGATCTGGACCGCTGGGCCGATCTGCGCGTGGTCAAGCCCGGAGAACGGATCGAACTGGGCGACATGGCCTTCAACTTCATCCCGGTCTGTCATTCCATCATTGACGGCTACGGTCTGGGCATCGAAACCCCGGCCGGGCGGGTGGTGCATACCGGGGATTTCAAGATCGACCGCAATCCGCTGGACGGTCATGCCACGGACATGCAGGCGTTCAAGAGCTTTGCGGAACCCGGGGCAACCCTGCTGCTGTCGGATTCCACCAATGTGGAGCGCGACGGCTTTGCCCTGACCGAACGGGAGATCAAATCCAGCCTGCGCGAGATTTTCAGCACGGCCAAGGGCCGCATTCTGGTTTCCCTGTTTTCCAGTCACATCCAGCGCATTCAGGAAGTGTTCGATCTGGCCGAGGCCGAAGGTCGCAAGGTTGCCATCTCCGGCCGCAGCCTGATGCGGAACATCGAGTTGGCCCGGGAACAGGGGCATCTGCGCGTGCCTGCGGATACCTTCATCGAGGTGGAACAGACCGGGAGCTATGCCGAGAATCAGATAGTGCTGCTGGTGACCGGGTCACAGGGCGAACCCCTTGCTGCGCTGTCCCGGATTTCCGAGGGCGAACACCGCCAGCTCGCGGTTCGGCCCGGCGATCTGGTGATCCTGTCCTCGCGTTTCATTCCGGGCAATGTCAAGGCCATCACCAAGGTCATCAACAATCTGTACCGGCTGGGCGCGGAAGTGCTCTACGAACGGGTGCAGGGCATTCACGCCTCCGGTCATGCGCACAGCGAGGAGCTGCGGCTCATGCTGGAAACGGTCAAGCCGAAGTATTTCATTCCGGTGCACGGCGAATATCGGCATTTGGTCAAGCACCAGCGACTGGCCGTGGAGTCCGGCGTTGCCCCGGAACGGGCTCTGGTCATCGAGAACGGCCAGCCCGTGACCTTTCACGAGGACGGCATCCGTTTCGAGGACGAGGTCCCTGCTGCCCGGATTCTGGTGGATGGCAAGGGCGTGGGCGACGTTGGGCAGACCGTGCTCAAGGAGCGCATGCTGCTGGCCGGGGAAGGCATGGTCATCGTGCTGCTCGTGGTGGACGAGGATACCGGGGAAATCTCGGTCGGCCCGGACATCGTGTCCAAGGGGTTCGTGTTCGAGCAGCAGTACATGCATGTGCTGGACGATGCCAAGTGCATCGTGCTGGACGTGCACGAGAACATTGCGCCCGGAGACACGGAAAAGCTCAAGGAGCGCATCCGGTCCGCATTGCGCCGCTTCTTCCGCAAGGTGCTGGAGCGTGATCCCGTGGTGGTCCCGCTGGTCATCTATATCTGATCCTGTCGGGAACTTCGTCCAGCCTGTGGACTTCATCCTGTGCATGCGGTAAGAAATCGTGAGCGTTGCTACGTGCGTTCTGTGAACAAGACCAAACGGAGATGGTGATGAAACGGATATTGATGCTTGCTGTATGCACAGTGCTGACCATGGGGCTGCTCGGGTGCGGTACCCACATCACGGATCTGGACCGGGGCGCGAAACTGCGCAAGCAGGGGGATTGTGCCGGGGCCATGGAATATTTCGATGCAACGATTGCCAATACCAAGGTTGCGCTCGATCTTGCCTATGCCGAGTATCTCAAGGCGCAATGTCTGGAGGAGAGCGGCGATCATGTCGGCGCGTACCGCAGCTTTTTCACGGCCCGTGAGGTGATCTGCTGGCAGATCGTCCACAATGATGCAAGGTCGTCGAACAATGCCATTGCCCGGTCGGAATATTGTCAGGTCATCATTCCGGAACGTCTCAAGGCTCTTGAGCCTTCGGTGGGCAAGGAAAAGGCCGCGGCGATTCGCAAGGAAGTGGATGACGCCCTGTACCGGAAATACATGGATACGTTTTTCAGGAAGTAGCTGTTCCGACGCCCCGCTTTGCGGGGCGTTTTTTTCTGTTGCGTTTCCCGAACGGGATGCGCCGGACTTCTGCCCGGAGGCGGAAACATGCCGCTCAAGGACTACACTGCCAATCTCGACAGGCTGCAAAAGGGGCTGGGGCGGGCCTTTGCCGATGAACCATGGCTGCTCAACGTGCCCGGCAGGTCCGTGGCCTGCAAGATCGATCATCTCTATTATCTTGCGGTGATGCCGGCCTTTGGGGAGAGTCTGGGCCGTTGGGCCGGGATGTTTCCGGAGCAGGCCGTGGAGACTCTGGTGCGGACCGGCAATCTCATAACCCGTGCCCCGGAGCGCGATCCGCTGCTGCGGTTGCATGTGGGATGGGGGGGCAGGGTCTACGAGATCAAGGCCGCGTTCGTGGATGCGGATTTCATGGATCGTGCACTCAAGACCTATGGTGGGCTGCCTTCGGTGCTCAATGTCTCGGACCTGAAGATCAGTTCCGCGGATCGTCCTGCGGTTGAAGCCTTTTTTGCGGACAAGACGCCTCCCCAGAAGCTCGTGTATTTCTGATCCCGTCCTTTGGGAAAACGACAAGGCCCGGAACCGTGCATTGCGGTTCCGGGCCTTGTCGTTTGGTTGTCGGGAAGTCTACTGCACGTCGCTGAACCGTTTGCTCAGCATGATGTCCAGTATGGTGCGGTCGGTTTCCACCATGCCGTCAGTGGCCAGCGTGCCCACGTTGCGCATGGTGTCCTCCGGGGAAAGGCCGATGATGCCGTCCGTATGGTGCACGTTCACGCCCTGAAGCGAGAACAGGGCGGCCTGAACCGCATTGCCTGCCGCGGTGGAGAGCTTGAGCGCACAGCCTGCCTTGGCTCCGTCGCAGATCACTCCGGCCAGATCTTCCATGAGATTCTTGATGGCTCCGGCAATGTGCCGGGCATCCCCGCCCAGCAGATAGGTCACGCCTGCGGTGGCCCCGGCCCCGGCGGCCACGGAGCAGCCGCAGATGGCGGAAAGCCTTCCGGTGTGCGCCTTGACATAGGCCGTGATCATGTGGCTCAGGGCGATGGCTTCGAGCACCTGCCTTTCGTCCACGTTGTCCACATAGTCCTTGACCGCCCAGATGGGCAGAATGGCGGTCAGGCCGTGGTTGCCGGACCCGGCGGAACTCATGGCGGGCAGGGAGGCCCCGGCCATGCGCGCGTCGGCCGCACTGGATGTGAGAATGCGGGCGGCCAGAAGCATGTCCCGGCGCATCAGGCCCTGTCTGGCCAGTCGTTCCAGCGTCTTGCCCACGCCCAGCCCCATGCCGAACTTGAGTCCCTGTTCGGCCAGACGCATGTTCACGTCCACGCCTTCCCGGAGAAACGCGACGTCCTCGTCGTTCAACTGGTCGGTCAGGGCGATGAGATCGTTCAGGGTCAGGGATTTGAGCCACAGTTCCATGGCGGAAACCGGGCTTTTGCCTTCGGCGGTACGCGGACGGACAAGCGGGCTTTCCACCAGTTCGCCGTCCAGCGCCATGAAGGAAATGTTGTCGTGCAGGCCTTCGATGATGGCCTCGGCCCTGTGCCCGTTGCCCGAGACCTCGCAGCGAACGAACAGGCCGCGCTTGTCCTTGAGCAGGTTGACCTTGATTCGGTCCTGTTTCAGCGCGGCCCGGGCCTTTTCAACAACCTTTTCATCGATGGTGCGCAGGACCTCCAGACGCAGGGAGGGATCGCCTCCGTATGCGCCGAGCGCGGCGGCCATGTCCAGTCCGGACAGTCCGCCGGTGCCGGGTATGGTCACGGCCAGTCCGTTCTTGTACACATTGGGGTCCAGCCAAACCTCCGCGGAATCGAAATCCTCGCCGGGAATCAGGGACCGGGCCGCAGCCGCGCACAGGGCGATGGCAACGGGTTCGGTGCATCCCAGAGCCGGGGCCACCTGTGCGTTCAGAACGTCCTTGACCGTGTACGTCATGCGTCAGCTCCTGACTGTGCTTTTGGGACAGGTTTCACTCATGTAGCAGATTTCGCAGCCGCCATTGTAGGGGTAGGGGGTGAGCACCGCGTACTTGCGGTTCACCGTGCCTTCGTCGTTCCACGTCAGCCCCAGTTCCGCGAATGCGTCCAGAATTCCCTTGCCCGGGCGCGGCAGCGGGGCGCAATGGCCGCTGGCCAGTTCGGGGATCAGGTCCTGGGCCGCGGTCATGACCATGGTGATGGCCAGACTGTGAAAAAGCAGACCGTGGGTCGGGCTGTCCTGCCAGATGCCCTCGATCTCGTCCTCCACTTCCTCTTCCAGAAAGAGCAGGGCAAAGCTGCCTTCGCCTTGGGTGTTTTCGAGGTGATACGCCCTGCAATGGTTCAGCCATTTGTCCCAGCGAGGCTCGAATTCTTCCATCAGGTCCTGATCGAGCCGGGTTTCCTGGGCGATCTCCATGAAATACATCATGTCGAAGGCGGGCATGGGAGTCAGTTCCTTTATGCTGTATTTGGCCATGGTTGTCTCCTTTATTCGACTGTCCGCAGAAGATTGGTGCAAAAAAAAGCCGGAACCGCGCGTACGATCGGTTCGCGTCGGTTTCGGCCTGTGGTCGCCCCTGTTCCGTTTTTCTTCGGGCTGTCAGTCATTGTTTGGTTGCATCGGGCTGTCCGGCGCAATCATGCGCCGTATGTTCGGGAAGCTTTGATTACCTGTTTTCCTCGGGCTGCACAAGTTTTCGAGGGCGGGTCGTTGCACGCTCTGCGGATGCACGGTACAAGAAAAGTACCGGGAATGTCCGGCGCGTGTCGCCGCAGGATAATCAGGACGGAGGGTTCATGCCGCAAGCACAGGTCCCGCCATTCATGCATCGTCTGAAAAAGCCGTTCGCGGCCCGCAGGGCGCTGCACCTCATGCTCGCCATCCTCATCGGGGTGGGAGCCGGTTATGGAGCCATTCTCTTCAAGTTTCTGCTCAAGTTCATGCAATGGGTCTTCTATCAGGACTCCGGGGAATTCCTGTCCTTTGCCGGACAGGTGCCGGTGTGGATGAAGCTGACCATGCCCATTCTGGGTGGTGTGATCGTGGGGCTCGTAGTCAGCTATTTCGCTTCCGAGGCCAAGGGGCATGGCGTGCCCGAGGTCATGCAGGCCATTGCCCTGCGCGACGGGCGCATCCGCAAGCGCGTGGCCGGGGCCAAGATATTCGCGTCCGCCGTGACCATCGGGTCGGGCGGGTCCGTGGGTCGGGAAGGCCCCATGGTCCAGATAGGCGCGTCCATCGGCTCCACAGTGGGGCAGCTGTTCAAGGTGCCCACGGCCTACATGCGCACCATGGTCGGGTGCGGAGCCGCTGCAGGCATTGCGGCCACGTTCAACGCGCCCATTGCGGGCGTGCTGTTCGCTCTGGAGATCATCATCGGGGATTTCGGGGTGATGCAGTTTTCACCAGTGGTGTTGTCCTCGGTTACGGCAACGGCCATTTCCCGTCATTATTTCGGTGATTTTCCCGCGTTCGTCATTCCGGAATACACCATTGTCTCGCATTGGGAATTCCTGTTCTATCTGGTGCTGGGCGTGGTGACCGGGCTGGTTGCCCTGAGTTTCACCACGCTCCTGTACAAGCTGGAGGATGGATTCGACGCGATGAAGTGGCTGCCGGACTGGATCAAGCCCGCCATTGGCGGCGGACTGCTCGGCGTGCTCATCGTGTTCGTGCCCGAGATTTTCGGGGTGGGCTACGGAGCCATGAATCTGTCCCTGACCAACGACATGGGCTTTTGGCTGCTGTTCGGTCTGATCTGGGCCAAGATTCTGGCCTCGTCCATCACGCTGGGATCAGGGAGTTCCGGTGGCATTTTCGCGCCGTCCCTGTTCATCGGCGCCATGACCGGGGGCGCGTTCGGCTGGCTGGTCCATGCCGCGTTTCCGGGCATAACCGCTTCGCCCGGGGCCTATGCTCTGGTGGCCATGGGCGGATTGGTGGCCGGAACCACCTATGCGCCCATCACCGCAATTCTGATCATCTTCGAGATGACCATGGACTATTCCATCATCCTGCCCCTGATGCTGACGTGCATCACGGCCACGGTCATGAATTCCACCATCCGCAAGGCGTCCATATACACCACCAAGCTGCTCAGGCGCGGCATCGATCTCGAGGGCGGACGCGTGCGCAACGTGCTTCAGCGGGAACTGGTCAGGGACCACATGAATTCCAAGGTGGTGACCATTCCGGAAACCATGACGCTGGAGCGGATCATCTGGACCTTCAAGACCGAGAACGCCTCGTATCTGCACGTGGTGCAGGATGGGCGTCTCACCGGGGTTATCTCGTTTCGGGACATTCGGCCCCTGCTGCATGAGGAGGGACTGCTCAAGCTGGTCATTGCCAACGACATTGCCACGCGCGATCTGGCCACCGTGACCACCGGGGATACGCTTCAGGATGCATTGGACCGGATCACGGAATATGGAGTGTCCCAGCTCCCGGTTCTGTCCTCGGGCAGCAGCGGCAGGCTGGTCGGCTTTCTGACCGAGTCCGCCATCAACGCGGCCTATTCCCAGGCCATTGTGCGTGACGAGATTGCGGGCGAGGAGTGATTCTGCGGATTCAAAAGAAAGCGGCCCCGGACCTTCCGGTCCGGGGCGTGCCTGTTTGTCGTCGTTCGGTCCTAGTAGACGGGCATGGTGTTGACTTCCTCGTCCGGCTCCTCGGCGTCCTCGCTCATGGAGACGTTCGAAAGCCTGCTGCCGCCGGTCAGCTTGCCGACATTGGGCAGTTCGCCGTTGTCGTTGGGCAACTGGAAGCTGCCGTTGGCCGGAGGCGTGACTCCGACCTCGGGAGCGTGAACCCCCTTGGGCGCCCACTCGTAGGGAACGCGGTAGGCGCGGTACACATAGTTGGTGCCCGGAATGTTGCCGGGATACGGAGAGATGTATTCCCAGACGATTTCCCCTTCACGGGTCACTTCGATGAACCGGCCGCTCGCACCCTCGCAGATCAGGGTATTGCCGTTGGGCAGACGTTGGGCCGAGCTGATGAACGGGCTGAACACGGTGTGTCCGAAGAGTTTCCACGGCTTTCTGTGACTCTTGATGGAGTATTCCCAGACCACTTCCCTGGTCATGGGATCGATTTCCACCACGCGGGAATAGAAGCGATGCACCGTGGCAATGCCGTCGGGGCCCATGGCATTGGGCTCGCCGTATCCGGCCTGACCTCCATTGTCATAGACCATGACGTGGCCTTCGCCGGGCAGGCCGCGCGGGATCATGTGCGTGTTGTGGGGGCCGATGATCTGGCCGACCTTGGCATCCTCGCCGTGGACATAGTCCGGGCCGAGACGCCAGACCACCTTGCCGGTGCGCTTGCTGATGATGCAGAGAACGTTGGCCTCGCGGGAATCCAGAATGATGTTGTCGGGATGGAAGCGCTGGTCGCCCCTGTCGTACCACGGGTTGGGGCCGAGATAGGTGGCGCAGTTCTGATGCCACCAGTCGAAGCCATTCTTTTCCGCGCCGGGCTTGGGCTCCCATCCGCGGATGGCCTTGCGGGCGGCCTGGTCGAAACCGAATTCGTCGAAGTGGTCCGAGGCGGTCCACTGCCACAGAATTCTGCCGTTTTCATCGATTTCGAAGATCGCGTCGTCCATGAGCAGGTGGTCGCTGAGCTTTCTGTTGACGTGCCACTTGTGTCCCAGAATCAGGGTCTTGCCATTGTGCTTCTGGTATTTGTGGTCCGGCACGTAGTAGACCGGATTGCCCTTGTGCTGCAGGTCGTGATGCTGGGTGGAAATCCACATCTTGCCCAGAGACGGATTGCCGGGGTCCTTGTCCACCTTCAGATTCTTTCGATATTCCCAGACGATATTGTTGTCCCAGTCAAGCTGCTTCACGGAGATGCCGTCATCGATGTAGCCCTGCCAGCGTTCTCCCGTGGTCAGAATCTGGCCGCCGGGGAGCATTTTGGCCGGGAACCCGTTGGCTCCGGTCCACGCATGGACCAGATTGCCGTTCATGTCCACGAGACGGGGCATTCCGCCGCCGATCAGGGTGTAACCATTGAAACATTTGTCGGGCTGGTACTGGACCGTTCCCGTGGGATAAACCGTGGTGGTGGCATTGGCCGTCACGGCCAGAGCCGTGATGGCCAGAGCCAGCACCATGGCGCGCACAGATATCTTCATCCTTTTCTCCTTTGGATGGAAGCGGTTGTCACGATTTGTGACATTTGTGAGTATCAAGATTCGTACCGGGGAAAGACAAGGGTTGAGGATGGTGTAAGTATCTGGAATTTTGATGGTAAAAAGGAATTGGGGGGCAGTCTTGTCTATTGCCGGTGTGCGGCTGGTGAAACAGGTGTGCGGTTCCCCGTACAGGCCGGAAGGATGGGTAGGAAGGAAAATCCTGTTATTATAGTGAGTTGCCCGTGCCCAGATTGCGGGCCGGGACGCCTGCCCTGAGATCGGACTCCAGTCGTTCCAGAGGTACGCCTTTGGTCTCGGGAACCCATGTCCGGCAGAAGAACCAGCCCAGTGTGCCGACTCCGGCATAGAGCCAGAATGCGCCTGCCTTGCCCAGCGAGTCCACGATGGTCAGGAAGGTGGAGGCAATGGCGAAGTTGAAGACCCAGTTGCACAGGGTGGCGAGGCTCATGGCAAGTCCCCGGATGTGCAGAGGATAGATTTCCGCAATGAGCAGCCAAGCAATGGGGCCGAGGCTGACCGCGAACGAGCCGATGTAGGCGAACAGCGCGGCCACGGTCACCCATTTGAGTTCCGTGCCCATGGCGGATTCGAACTGGAAGGCAAGGGCCAGAACAACAAGGCTGACAATCATGCCCAGAAGGCCGGCCGAGAGCAGAGGTCTTCGGCCCAGTCTGTCCACCAGCCGGATGGACACCACGGTCATGAACACGTTGACCAGCCCCACGCCCACGGTCGCGGTGATGGCGGTTGTTGCCGAGGTGAATCCCGCCATTTCGAAGATGGTGGGCGCGTAGTAGATCACGGTGTTGATGCCCGTGGTCTGTTGCACGAACATGATGCCCGCGCCGATGACGACCACGGGCCGCATCCACGGAGCCAGCAGGTCGCGCAGTGTGCCGTGTTCACCCCGGGCAAGGGAGTCGCGTATTGCAGCGAGTTCGGTTTCGGCTTCCTCGCGGGGCAGGAGTTTGCCCAGCACGGCCCGCGCCCTGTCCTCCTGATCGTGCTCCATGAGCCAGCGCGGCGTTTCCGGCAGAAGGAGCATGCCGGTACCGAGAATGATTGCGGGAACGACTCCGGCAAGGAACATGTACCGCCATGGCTGGGCTGCGCCTGCGAACAGGTCGTCCACCAGATACGAGGCCACGATGCCAATGGTGATGAGAAGTTGGTTCAGGGAGACGAGTGCGCCGCGGTGGGCCGGTGGCGAGATTTCCGAGATGTACAGGGGCACGGCGAACGAGGCCACGCCGATGGCCAGCCCGATGACCACGCGTCCGGCAATGAGCAGGGGAATCGATGTGGCAGCCGAGGTCCAGATCGATCCTGCGGCGAACAGCACGGCCGTGGCAATGATGACCTTTCTGCGGCCCAGCGTGTCCGCGATCCTGCCGCTTGTCGCGGCCCCGGCTATGCAGCCCAGCAGCACGGCGCTGACCACCCATTCCTGAGCAGTCGGTCCAAGGGAGAAATCCTGCCTGATGAAGAGAAGGGCACCCGAGATCACGCCGGTGTCGAATCCGAACAGCAGGCCACCAGTGGCCGCGATGCCCGCAATGGTCACGAGCAGGGTCTTGCTTGGGTCCCGAGTTGTCATGGCGTATTCCCCCGATTGTCCGCCAGAATGGCACAGGACGCGTTTTTTTGCAAAACGTGGGGGATACGCCGCAGGAAAAAATCAGTTGCGCAGGGTGGCGATAAGTCGGTTGGTCTTGCGCAGGCTGTTCAGGGCGTCGAGGATGGACGGGAATATTGCGTCCGCGTCCAGCAGGGTGGCGGGAAACGCGCCTTCGGCCTGAAGCACGGCCATGCCCAGAGCGGCTTCCCGGAGCATGAGCCGGTCGTTTCTGCCATTGCCGATGCAGGCGCAGCTTGTTGCGCCGAGCTGCTTCACGAAATCGAGTTTGGCCTGATCCTGATCATTGTCCGGAATTCTGGTGAACGTGCAGTCGATTCCGGCCAGTTCCGTGCGGGCATGACCGTTGGTGTCCGCCGTGATCACGTGAATGGTCAGGTGTCTGGCGCAACGCGCAAGAAGTTCGCGTACGCCCGGAATGATTTGGCCGTCGCAGGCAATGGTGCCGTTGAAGTCCAGAACGAGATGGTCGATTTCCAGAGGCGATTCTTGGCCGGGGATGTTCAGGGTTATCATGTCGGATTGACTTGGAATTGTTGTAAAAGGATTGGAAAAAAGGCGGGGAAGTTGTCTTCCCCGCCCGAACATCATTTCTGTTCCGCCTTGAGCGCGCCCATCAGGGCTTCGTCCAGGGACGGGTGCGGGAAGACAATACGGTGAATGTCGTCGCGCGTCCAGCTCGCATGCACGATCATGGTCGATGGTGTGGTGAGCCGGGATACATCATGCCCGACCGCCGTGATGCCCACGACCCGGCCTTCGGACCAGATTACCTTGACGAATCCCTGCGTGGCGGCATGGGCCTGCGCCATGGGATTGGCCGCAAGCATGAAGGTGGAGACCTTGCAGTCGGAGCCTTTCAGATCGCTTGGCATCCTGCCCACGCGCATGGCCTCGGGGGCGCCGTACAATACGGAGGGCACCGGGCCGGACGCATAGGGCTCGTCGGTCCTGCCCGCCGCGTGCATGGCCGCGTAATGCGCCTGATGGCTCGCTGCATGGGCGAGCTGGATCATGCCGTTCACGTCGCCAATGGCATAGATGTCGTCCGTGGCGCGCAGCTGCCCGTCCACCTTGATGAATCCGCGTTCCAGCGTTACCCCGGCCTGTTCCAGACCGATGGAGTCGGACACCGGGCCGCGTCCCACGGCCACCAGCGCCTTTTCCGCCTCGATCACGTCGCCGGAATCCAGCGTGAGCACGGCCTTGCCGTCCACGGTCTTGACCGAGGCCACGCGAACGCCGGTGCGCACGTCCCATTTCCAGCGTTTGAACATGGATTGGAGCGCCTTGGACACCTCGGGGTGCTCGGCCGGAGCCACACGGTCCATGGCGTCCACCACATGGATCTTCGCGCCGAACCGATGCGCGGCCTGAGCCATTTCCAGCCCGATGAAGCCTGCGCCGATCACCACAAGGGATTCGGGCATTGCTTCAAGGTCGAGGAACATGTTCGAGTCCAGCACGGCCTTTCCGTCCGGTTCCATGCCCGGAAAGAAGATGGGTCTGGAGCCCGTTGCCACCACCAGCTTGCGGTAGTGCAGGGTTTCGTCGCCCACTTCGGTGCGGACCTCCACGGCTCCGGGCGAAACGATTCGGCCCGGGCCTTCCACGTACTCCACGCCAAGGAAACCGAGCCGCTGGATCATGGCCTTGCGTGTGCCTGCCAGCAGCTTTTCCTTGCGTTTCTGGAGGGCTGCGAAATCCACCCTGATCTCGCCGGATGCGACCTTGATTCTGGCCTGTCCGGCCAGCTCTTCCACGGCATGGGTGGCGCCGAGAAAGAGCTTGGTGGGAACGCAGCCCCAATTCAGGCAGGTGCCGCCCACTTTGTCCTTTTCGACAAGGGCGACCTTGAGGCCGAGTTCCGCGGCTTCGCACGCGCAATCGTATCCGCCCGGGCCTGCGCCCAGCACCACGAGATCATAGGTCATCGGTCAACTCCATTGCCCGGGCCGCATGGGTTTCGTCCAGACGGGACACCGGCAGATTCACCGGCGCGGCCTGCACGGCCTCGGGATCGGTTTCCGCCAGTTCGGCAATGGCGATGAGGTCGTCCACGAACTTGTCGAGGGTGGCCTTGTTTTCGGTTTCGGTCGGCTCGATCATCAGGCATTCCTTGACGATGAGCGGAAAGTAGATGGTCGGGGCGTGGTAGCCCATGTCGAGCAGGGCCTTGGCCACGTCAAGGGCGCGCACGCCGTTTTCCGCCTGTTTGACTGCGGACATGACGAATTCGTGCATGCAGATGCGGTTGTAGGGAACCTCGAAATGGTCCTCCAGCCGTTTGCGCATGTAGTTGGCGGCCAGCACCGCGTGTTCCGAGGCGCGGCGCAGACCGGTGCCGCCAAGGCGCAGCATGTAGGCGTAGGCCTTCAGGTAGACCGCGAAGTTGCCGTAGAACGGAGCCACGTACCCGATGGATTTGGGATGGTCGTAGCTCAGGAAGAACTGGCCGTCCTCCAGCTTTTCCACGCGGGACACGGGCAGGAACGGTTCCACGCGTTCGGACACGCCCACTGCACCGGAACCGGGACCACCACCGCCGTGCGGGGTGCCCAGCGTCTTGTGCAGGTTCAGATGCACGATGTCGAAGCCCACGTCGCCCACGCGCATCTTGCCCATGATGGCGTTCATGTTCGCGCCGTCGTAGTAGAGCAGGGCGTCCACTTCGCGCAGCATTTTCACGATTTCCGGCAGGTGCTTTTCAAACAGGCCCAAGGTGTTGGGGCAGGTCATCATCACGCCGGCCACTTCGTCGTCAAGCACTTTGCGCAGGGCCTCGGGATCGACGATGCCGTCCCGGGACTCGATGGAAACGATGTCGAATCCGGCAGCGTGCGCAGAGGCCGGGTTGGTGCCGTGCGCCGAGTCGGGCACGATGACCTTGGTCTTTTTGTTGCCCTTGTCGCGGTGGTAGGCGGCCATGAGCATCACGCCGGTCAGCTCGCCGTGCGCTCCGGCCATGGGATGCATGGTGAAGGCATGCATGCCCGTGAGTTCGCAGAGCAGACGTTCGGATTCGTATACGACTTCAAGCGCACCCTGACAGAATCCGCCCGCGCCCTTGAGCTGGGGCAGGACCGGATGCAGCCGGGTGAAGCCGGGCAGGTTCGCGGCCACTTCCATGAACTTGGGGTTGTACTTCATGGTGCACGACCCCAGCGGATAGAAGTTGGAGTCCACACCGTAGTTCTTCTGGGACAGGCGGGTGAAGTGGCGCACCACGTCCAGTTCGGACGCGGACGGCAGTCCGATGTTGCCGTCTCTCAGCAGTTCCTTGGGGATGTATGCTTCCTCGGCCATGCCTTCGCAGGGCCAGCAGCCTTCGCGGCCGGGAACGGATTGTTCGAATATGGTCTTCATCTGAGCGCCCCCTTGAGCATCTCGGCGAAGATGCCGATCTGTTCCTCGGTTGTTTTTTCGGTGCAGGCCACGAGCAGGCCGTTTTCCAGATCCGTGTAGTACCGGCTGAGAGGAAAGCCCGCGATGTAGCCGCGTTCGGCCAGTCGGGCCACGGCCTCGTAGGCATTCACGGGCAGGGTCACGGCAAATTCGTTGCCGAACGGGCCTTCGGTGAGCAGGGATACTCCGTCGATGGCAGTGAGTCGGTCCGCGCACATGTGGGCGCGCTCGATGGACAGGCGTGCGGCGCGCTTGACGCCCATTTCGCCAAGGGCGCAGACATGCACCAGGGCGCGCAGGGCGCACAGGGACTGGTTGGAGCAGATGTTGGACGTGGCCTTCTGGCGGCGGATGTGCTGTTCGCGCGCCTGAAGCGTGAGCACGTAGCCGGTGCGGCCCTCGGTGTCCTGCGTGCGGCCCACGATGCGGCCGGGCATCTGGCGCACCATTTTCTTGGTGCAGGTCATCACGCCGAGGTACGGGCCGCCGAAGGACAGGGGCAGGCCAAGGGACTGGCCCTCTGCCGTGGCAATGTCAGCGCCCATTTCGCCGGGCGTTTTCAGTACGGTCTGCATCACGGGATAGGCGGACATGATGGTCACGGCCTTTTTCTCGTGCGCAGCAGCGAACAGCTCGGTGAAGTCGTTGATGGAGCCGAAGAAGTTCGGATTCTGCACGATGAGTGCGGCGGTTTCGTCGTCAATGGCGGCCTTGAGGCCCTCCACGTCGGTACGGCCGTTTTTGTGCGGCACGGTGACCAGCTCGATGTGCAGGTTCGTGGTGTAGGATTCCAGCATGACCCGATAGATGGGGTTCAGGGCTTCGGAAACCACGGCCTTGCGTTTGCGGGTCTTGCGCACGGCCATCATCAGGGCCTCGTAGAGTGCGGTGCCGCCGTCGTAGACCGAGGCATTGGCGCATTCCATGCCCAGCAGCCGCGTCATGGCGGTCTGATATTCGAAGATGGCCTGAAGCGTGCCCTGGCTGGCCTCGGGCTGGTACGGGGTGTAGGCGGTGTAGAACTCTCCGCGCATGGTCAGGGCATCCACTGCGGCCGGGATGTAGTGGTCATAGAAACCCGCGCCCAGAAAGCTCACCCGGTCGGTGACGTTCTTGGCGGCCATGGCTTCCAGCCGGGAGAGCACTTCCATCTCGCTGAGGCCCTCGGGCAGGTCGAAACTTCTGGGCTGCATGTCCTCCGTGATTTCCGCGAACAGATCGTCAATGGAGTTCACGCCGATGGTTGCCAGCATCTCCCGAACCTCGTCCGGGGTGTGGGGAACGAAAGGCATAGGCGATTCCTTGTCTCGGGCCGATCCTCGGGGCACAGGGCGGGAATACGTGAAAGGGGGGACGCGCATGCATGCGGTCCCGGTCGTTGTTTCCTGTCTTGCATCCCCCGGACAGCCAGGATGATGGTAAAGAAAAGGTCCGGCGTCGGGCCGGACCTCGGAAAAAAAACTAGTGAGCTTCGGCCTCGGTCACTTTCTGGTAGGCGGCGGCGTCGAGCAGTCCCTCGGGCTGGGCCGACAGCTTGACCTTGACCATCCAGCCCGCGCCGAACGGGTCTTCATTGACCTTTTCCGGAGCGTCTTCGAGGTCTTCGTTGATCTCGACGATTTCGCCGGAAACCGGGCAGTAGATTTCGCTTGCCGCCTTGACGGATTCCACGGAGCCCATTTCGTCACCGGCGTTGAACGAGTCGCCGACAGCAGGCATCTCCACGAACGTCAGGTCGCCGAGCTGTTCCTGGGCAAAGGAAGTGATGCCGACAATGGCGATATCGCCTTCGATCTTGGCCCATTCATGGGACTTGGCGTACAGGATATCCTCGGGAAACATCGGTACCTCCTGGATTATGGTGAATGCTGATTTTTTTTGCCGAATTGCGCCTGTGTGTAGCATGGAGCACACAACTTGGAAACTGTAAATAAAATGACGTTTTTCCGTTTGTAACCGCATGGGGCTGGTTGGGTAAGTATAAATGCCAAAATCCTGACATCTGATGGAGGTGTCGCTTTGCGTTTTTTTGCTGAAATATGCGTTTAATCACTTCCATTATATTTATTGTGTGTGGTATTGTGATGAGAAAGCGTATTTCGTAGTACGAATCATGTTGACAATAGCACTGACAGGCTCGTAACTTGTGCGCCGCGTATGATTAATCAGGAAAAAAAAGATGCTTCCGTATGCAGCGACCCTGATCTGCATCCCGGCCAGCGAGTCGAGGTGGAAATGGGGGGGCGCGTCTGGCCTCTGGATCGGGCTGCCGATCTCGAAGCTCTCTGGGAACAGATGGGCGAGAACGATTTCGGGGACGACGAGCGGTTGCCGTACTGGGTCGAGGTCTGGCCGGCCAGCGTGCTGCTCGGTTCCTGGATTCTTCGCAACAGGGACGCTTTGGCCGGGAAGAACTGTCTGGACCTCGGTTGCGGCATCGGCCTGACAGGAATTGCGGCCGCGTCCGTTGGCGCGCACGTGGTGGCGTTCGACTACGAATGGCCCGCGCTCAGGTTCGCTCGGCACAATGCGCGGCTGAACAACGTTCCCCAACCTCTGTGGACCTGCATGGATTGGCGTGAACCCGCAGTGAAGCCCGGTGCCTTCCAATACATATGGGGCGGCGACGTACTATATGAAAAACGGTTTTTCGAGCCGATCATATCCCTGTTCCGCCATGCACTGGCTCCGGGCGGGAAGATATGGATCGGCGAACCCGTGCGCACCGTGTCCCGGCCCGTGTGGGACGAACTGCGTTCCCGGGGATTTCATGCGCAAAAGGTAACGGTGGAAAAGGTTGCCCTGTGCGGCCAGCATCCCACCGTGAATCTGTGGGAAGTCACGGTGCCGGACGCGGCGTGATCCTGCAGCCGGATTGAAGACAAATGGATAGAGCAAGGAGATAGCCATGGGAAAGACCATCCGATTCGGTGTGTCACTGGATTCCGACCTGCTGGAAAAATTCGACTCCCTGTGCGAGGAACGAAGCTATCAGACCCGGTCCGAGGCCATTCGCGATCTGATTCGCAAAATGCTTGTGGAGCGGGAATGGGAAGAGGCCGAAGGCGATCTGGCCGGAACCCTGACCCTGGTCTATGACCATCACAAGAGCGGACTTTCCCAGCGGCTGACGGAAATTCAGCATGATTCCCACGAGGTTATCCAGTCCTCGCTGCATGTGCATCTGGACCACCACAATTGTCTCGAGGTGATCATTCTCAAGGGCGATCCGGTCACCATCAAGAAGCTCGGACAGAAACTCATTTCCACCAAGGGAGTGAAGCACGGGAATTTGGCTTTGACCACCACGGGCAAAGACCTTATCTAGTCCCGGACCGGACGCGGCTTGCGTGCGGCAGATCATTTCAAGGAGACGAAGATGGAAGACGTGCAGAGCGGGGTAGCCAAAATCCCCATGCCCATCGAACGGGTGGGAGTGAAGGGAATCCGGCTGCCCATCGTGGTCCGGGACAGGGAGTCCGGGATTCAGCATACCGTGGCCCGCGTTGATCTGGCCGTGAACCTGCCCGCGGAATTCAAGGGCACGCACATGAGCCGGTTTGTCGAGGCCCTGGAAAACTGGTCCGGCGATCTGGACTACAATTCCTTTGTCACGCTTCTGGACGACGTGGTGGAGCGGCTCAATGCCCGCAGCGCGCACGTGCGGTTCGTGTTCCCCTTCTTTCTGCACCAGAGTTCGCCCAAGAGTGGTGCCAAGGGATACATGGATTACGAGTGCCGCGTGGATGGCATGTGGAAGGACAACAGGCTGACCTTCACCCTTGGTGCGGACATCCCGGTCATGACCGTGTGTCCGTGCTCTCTGGCCATCAGTGACAACGGTGCGCACAGCCAGCGCGCCATGGTACGCATCCGTACGCGGTTCACCGGTTTTCTCTGGCTCGAGGACCTCATCGAGATAGGGGAACAGGCCGGTTCATGCCGTCTGTACTCCCTGCTCAAGCGCGAGGATGAAAAGTTCGTGACCGAAACCGCGTTTGCCAATCCCACCTTCGTGGAGGACGTGGTGCGTCATGCTGCCCACGGTCTGGCGGAGCATCCTCAGGTTTCCTGGTATCGCGTGGAAGTGGAGTCGTTCGAATCCATTCACAACCACTCCGCGTTTGCGGTGATGGAGAGCCCGGAAGAGGAATGATTTCCATGGGCTTTTGCCCTGTCGCTCGAAGAAAGCCGAAAAGCCTGCCGAAAATTCCGGCAGGCTTTTTGGCTTTCGGCGGTATGGAATACTTGTCAGGCACATTTCCGATGCGTATTCTCAATACAGGCTATCGGAGGGAAAGAGCATGAACGTGGAAAACAGTCTTTCCGCATTGAACGCACTGGGCACGACCCAGCAGGTGAGCGCAAACAACGTGGCCAACGTGAATACGGACGAGTTTTCGGCCTCGCGAGTTGCCTTGGAAACCGGGCCGGAAGGGCAGGGCGTGCGCGTGGGCGCGATACTGCGCGACAAATCCCCGGGACCTCTGGTGGACGGAGTGCGCGGCAGCAATACCGACATGACCACGGAAATGGTGACCATGATGCGGACGCAGACCGCATTCGGGGCCAATGTTGCGGCTGTTCGAGCGCAGGAGGAGCTTACCGGACATGTTCTGAATCTTGTGGCTTGACATATTCATTTTCCTCATCATAAGGTCTATCATGGCCCGTTTGCGCGCGGACCCCTCAGGGAAGTGGCGAGGCGGGCCATACTTGCGTTCAACGGAGAGAGAATCATGACCCCGAAGAAACCGGCCAAGACAAATTACGACGTGATCATCGTGGGCGGCGGTCCTGCCGGACTGTTCGCTTCCTACTATCTGGGCAAGCATACGAATCTGGACGTGCTTGTCATTGAAAAGGGCAAACCGTCCCTGAAGCGCAACTGCCCCATTTCCGGAGATCAGGAGTGCATCCGCTGCCGTCCGTGCAACATCCTGTGCGGCGTTGGCGGCGCGGGCCTGTTCTCCGACGGCAAGCTCAACTACATCCACAAGCTCGGCAAGACCGATCTGACCCAGTTCATGGGCGTTTCCGAGGCGCGAGCCCTGATCGACGAGACAGAGGACATCTTCAATCGGTTCGGCATGGACGGCAAGGTGTACCCCACGGACATGGACAAGGCGCTGGAGGTGCGCAAGGAAGCCCGCAAGCACGGCATCGACCTGCTCGTGATCAAGCAGAAGCATCTGGGCAGCGACAATCTGCCCGGGCATATCGCGGGCATGGCCGACCACATCCAGCAGTCCGGCGTGACCTTTCACCATTCCGAGGAAGTCCGCGACATTGTGGTGGAGAACGGCAATGTTGCCGGAGTGACCACCAGCCGGGGCACCTACAGTGCCGAATACGTGATTCTGGCTCCGGGCCGCGTGGGCGCGGAATGGGTCGGAACCATGGTGAAGAGCCACGGCATCAACGTGTCCCAGCGCGGCATCGAGGTGGGCGTTCGCGTGGAGGTCCACAACGAGATCATGCAGGACCTGTGTTCCGTGATCTACGACCCCACGTTCTTCGTGCGCACCAGCAAGTACGACGACCAGACCCGGACCTTCTGCACCAACTACGGCGGGTTCGTGGCGCTGGAAAACTATCAGGATTTCGTGTGCGTCAACGGCCATGCCCTGATGAACACCAAGTCCGACAACACCAACTTCGCGTTCCTGTCCAAGGTGGTGCTCAACGATCCGGTGGAGGACAATCAGGCCTATGGCGAATCCATAGGCAGGCTGGCCACGCTCATCGGCGGGGGCAAGCCCATTCTTCAGCGGTTCGGCGATCTCAAGCGCGGACGCCGGTCCACGTGGTCGCGCATTCACAACAGCTACATCGAACCCACGCTCAGGAATGTGGTCTGCGGCGACATTGCCATGGCCCTGCCCGAGCGCATCCTGACCAACCTGATCGACGGACTGGAACAGCTCAATCAGGTGGTGCCGGGCGTGTCCAACGACGAAACCCTGCTCTACGCCCCGGAGATCAAGTTCTTTGCCACTCAGGTCGAGACGTCCAATCAGCTTGAAACCTGCATCAACAACCTGTTCGTGGCCGGCGACGGCCCGGGCGTTGCCGGAAACATCGTGTCCGCCTCGGCCACTGCCCTGATTCCGGCCAAGGAAATCGCAAGGCGCAGTTAGAAAACGCAAAATCATCACGCAAGTAACGGAAACGGCAGGGTGACCTGTCGTTTCTTTTTTGTGTTTTGCAATAGCTTGTTTTTTATAGCTCTTGATTAAAAAAAACCATTTCCTGACAAGCCGAAGGGGAAAATGGGACCGTCCGGAGTCTAGAATATTTTTAAAATTTTACCGGGAACCCGTTGACAGAGCGTCATTTGATTGACACTAAAGGTCTATAGTAATGGATGAGGTTCGGGCATTTGTCTGGCGGCCGAACCTTTCATGTGCATACGGAGGATCAATGGCCCTCAATCTCGATGGCATCATCGGCAACAGTCCGGCGCTGGCTGATGTGTTCAGGATTCTGGAAAAAGTCGCGCCCACGGACAGCACCGTGCTCGTTACCGGAGAGTCGGGCACGGGCAAGGAACTTCTTGTCCGCGCCCTGCACCGCAACAGCAGGCGCACGGACAATCCGTTTGTTCCCATCAACTGCGGGGCCATTCCCAAGGAACTCCTTGAATCCGAGCTCTTCGGCCATGAAAAGGGTGCGTTCACCCATGCCATCCGATCCAGACCGGGGCGGTTCGAGCTCGCGGACGGTGGCACGATCTTTCTTGATGAAATCGGGGAGATGGACCTCAGCCTTCAGGTCAAGATTCTTCGCGCACTGCAGGAAAAGGAAATCGAACGCGTGGGCGGCACCCAGATCAAGAAGGTGGACGTGCGCGTGGTTGCGGCCACCAATCGCGATCTTGAGGTCGAGGTGGCCGCCGGACGTTTTCGCGAGGACCTGTTCTACCGTCTCAACGTCATTCCTCTGCATCTGCCACCCCTGCGGGAGCGAAGTGGCGACATCCTGCTTCTGGCCGAACATTTTCTCGGCAGGTTCTGCTCGGACAAGAGCCGGAAACGCCTCAAAATCGCCGGGGAAGCGCAGGAAATGCTGCTGACCTATTCCTGGCCCGGCAATGTGCGCGAGCTGGAAAATTTCATGGAACGCATGTCCATTCTGTGCGACGGCAACGAGATCGTGCCCGAGGACCTGCCTGTGAAAATCTGGGACGATATCGGGGAAAAACCGCGCAGGAAGGTGGAGGACGTGGTGGTTCTCGCTCCGGCTCCGGCCGGATTCGTGTGGCCCGGCCTGCCGGACGTGGAAGAGCATGGCGGCAACCTCAAGGGCTTTCTGGAGGCCATCGAGGATCGCCTGCTGGTCGAGGCGCTGGAAAAGGCGGACGGAGTCAAGAACGCTGCGGCCGAGCTGCTTGGGATCAAGCGCACCACGCTCATCGAAAAGCTCAAGAAACGTCGGCTCATGGAAAAATAGGGAGTTGCCCGAGGCTGTGTTCGACATGATTGCACGGGATTTGCATAAGGTGTCGGCGTGATTGTCAAAAAGGCCGAAAGCATATTCTGGCCCCTTGCGCTGGCCCTGCTGGCGGGATTGCTTCATGCCTCCCCGTGCGCTGCCCTGCGTGTGAATTTCGATTCGCGCGGGGATGTTGATCGTATCACTTTTTCCTTTGATTCCGGAAAAATGCAGCCATACTCCGTTGCCAGAACCGGGGAGCGGGAACTGACCGTCGGATTCGACCCCGGCATCTGGGATGTGGAACCCAAGCCCGGGGGAAAGGATTTCCCAGCCAAACAGGTCGAATCCATCACCACCCGGGGCGATGATGTGATCATTCGTACCCGGAGCAATGCGTTCGGGTATTTTCGCAGCGATGTTCCGGGCAGGCCGCAACTTCTTTTGCAGGTCTATCGCGATCCCATTGGTGCACGCTGGAAACCTCCGGCACCGGAAGTACCAACCCCAGCCCCGGAAGCTACGCCGACACCTGAGCCGCAGCCTGCGACCCGGACCGGGCAGGCCGTCCCTGTTTCCGCACCCGAGGTGCCCGCGGCTGCCATATCTGCTCCGGAAGTCTCTGCGGCCCCAACGCAGTCGGCAACGGTCCGGCCGAGTCCGGAGGATCAGCAGCCGACCCCGCAGACTGCGGATGATCGCAAGCCGTTTTTTTCCGTACCCTATTCCGTGCGAAGCGAAGTGGCTCCTCCGCCCGGTTCGGGCAGTGCCGAGGTGCAGACCGTGAAGCAGGCCGTGGCAGTTCCGGTCCGACCCGAGGAGATTCCGCAGCCTGTTGCGCAGCAACCCGTACCCGAGCCTTCCGCGCCCGAGCCTGTTTCCGCACCGGAAACCGAGACCGGGGACTATCCGCCGTCGAACGAGTTGCGTTTCAAGGCCGTGAATCGCTCTGCCTCGGAAGTGAAGTTCGCGGAACTGGCCGGAGATGACCAGGGGATGACACGGGTTGTCGAGCCTGTTTCGGCCCCGGAATCGCAGGGAGAAGGTGCGGTTTCCGGTGTGGTGGCCCCGCCGCCCGGTGCCACAGTGCAGACCGTGACGCCTTCGGCGAAACCTGTTGCCGAAGAAGCTGTTCCGGTTCAGGCCGGGGGAACCGTGGAGCCGCCCGCGACAGTGGAACAGGTTGTTGCCCGGCCCGAACGGGTTGAAGTTGCCCTGCCTTCCGGTGGTGGGCAGGTGTCCGGTGCCGTTGCTCCGCCGCCCAGCGTGGTGCAGGGGGCGCCGCCTCCGGCTCCCGAGCCGGACGAGGTGGTCGAGGTGCCTGTCACGCCGTCCGAACCGGAACAGGCTGCGCAGACCGAAGCAATCCCGGCTCCCGCGGAAGAGCCCGCCGTGCCGGACCAGCCGGTTTCGGCCGAGGCCCAGCCCGGTGAGGAAGGACAGGCAGCCCAGCCGGAAAAGGAAACCCCGGAGCAGGTCAGGGCGCGCATTCGTGAAGACATTTACGAGGCCCAATCCCTGATGTTCGGGGGTAATCTGCAGGCTGCGCTGGACATTTTCGAGAAGACGATCAAGGAACCGCAGATTGACGACGATGCTCGCGAGGAAGTCCTGTACGCCATCGCGGACATCAAGCGGCAGCTTTACGGCGATGAACTGGCCGCGCATTTCGAGGAAGTGGCGCAAGCCTATCTGGAGGCCATGAACGCGAATCTGCGTTCCAATCGCGTGCCGCGTGCCCTGCTGAATTTGGGGTTGGTCAATCTCAAGGTGGGCAATTTCCCTGAAGCCAAGGCCTATTTCAAGATTCTTCAGGAAAAATACCCGGATGACGACAACATTCCGTCCATCAGCTACTACTGGGGTGAATACTATTACCGCATGGGCGATTACAAGCGGGCTGCGGACCAGTTCCAGTATCTGATTCAGACCTACCCGGAACACGAACTGGTCAAGCAGGCCGCGTTCTATCTGGCGGATTCCCTGAATCGGACCGGATTCACGGAGCAGGCCTTCCAGATCGTGGACTACATCGACAAGCGTTGGCCCGACTACTACATGGAAAACATGGCGTTCCTGACTCTGGCCGGAGACGTGGAAACCCGGCTCGGCATGTGGGAAGCGGCCAAGAATCATTATTTCACCGCGTTCAACCTCAATCCGGACGCGGACGGTGCAGACATCGTGCTGGCCCGGATCGGCGATCTGTATCTGCGGCTCGACCAGACGCGACCGGCCAAGGAAATTTACGAAAAGGCGGTCAAGGAATATCCGGACCGCGAAGGCGGACTTGTCGCAAAGATGCGTCTTGCCGAGGAAGGAATCTACGATGATCCTACCATGGGCCAGATGGTGGACGTGTTTGACCGTCCCTACAATCTGAGGCCTGAAAATGTGTATACCGAGATCGTGGAAAAGTACCCGGACAGTGCGCTTGCTCCAGTGGCGCAGCTCAAGCTGGCCATGTGGTACGCCTTCAACAAGAAGTATTCCGAGGCGCTCGGCGCGGCTCAGGACTTTATCGGGAAGTTTCCGGACAGCCCGCTTGTGCCCAGAGCCCGCAAGCTCGGGGATTCCGTGTTCGCCCTTGCCGTTCCCGGGCTCATGGAGGAAGAGCGGTACGGGCGTGTGGTGCGCTATTGGGAGACCTATGATTTCATCGGCGAAAAGGACACCAAGGTCGACAACGGCACCATCCTGAGCGTGGCCACCAGCTACTGGAAGGCAGGACAGCCGGAAAAGTCGCTGGAACTGATCAAGCCGTTTCTGACGGAAAAGCAGATTCCCCGGTATTCGGACGAGGCGCTGGGGTTGGCCGTGAACATCTATCTGGATCAGCTCGCCTGGCAGGAGATCGCCGATCTCGTGCAGATGGCGCAGCAGAACTGGCAGCTCGGGGAAAAACAGCAGGGCCAGCTCAAATACGCCCGGGCCATGTCGCTTCAGAATCTGGGCGATCCCACGCAGGCTCTGGTGCTGTGGGCTGATCTGGCAAAGAACATGCGCATCGACCCGGCGTTTCGGGCCTATGCCATGTACTACATGGCCAAGTCCTCCATGCAGCGTCAGGATTTGCGCAAGGGATTCGTCTATGCGCAGGAGGCACTTTCCCTGCTGCTCCAGACCAATGGCGATCCGGAAAAGATCAAGGACGCGGTGCTCATGTCCATCTATGCCACGGAGCGTTCCGGCCGGTATGGCGAAGCCCTCAAGTGGGCGCGGGAATACGACCAGTACATTGACGCGGACAACCCGGAGTGGGCCTCCACGCGTTTCAAGCTGGCCCGCATATACCGCAAGGCCGGAGCCATCGATGAATGGAAGCAGCTTCTGCAGGATATCATCGACAAGAAGCCGCAGTCGCTTCAGGCCCAGCTTGCCAAATCCGCGCTGGAAACCTACGATCTGGAACAGCAGACCCAGCAGTACGCCCCGAAAATCCAGTGAGGTGGCTATGGAGAGGAAACCTGTGGTTGCCGGACAATTCTATCCCGGCGACGAAGCGACCTTGAACAAGGCCGTGGATGCCTGTTTGTCCCTTGCCCGTGACAAGGCGCAGGCACCTACGCTTCTGGCCATGGTGCCCCACGCCGGATACGTGTTTTCCGGCGGTGTGTGCGGCAGGACGCTGGCTTCGGCATCGCTTGCCGATACCATTCTGCTTCTCGGGCCCAACCATACCGGCCTTGGTCGGCGTTTCGCGGTCTGGGATAGCGGCGTCTGGAATCTGCCCGGAATCGGGGTACCCATTGATGCCGAGCTTGCCGACTCGGTGCTTGCTTCCAACCCGTTTTTTGCTGCCGACCATGACGCGCATCTGCGTGAACATTCCCTTGAAGTGATCCTGCCCTTTCTGCGTCGGCTCAACCCGGAGGTGACCGTTGTGCCTGTCAGCGTGTCCGAATATTCCCTTGAGCGGCTGGAACAGGCGGGCAGGGCGGTTGGTCGGGCGCTCAAGACGTTTCCCCGACCCGTGTCCATCGTGGTCAGCTCGGACATGAGCCACTACATTTCCCATGATCAGGCCAAGGAACGCGATTCGCTGGCTCTGGACGCTGCCGTGGCACTTGATCCGGAAAACCTGTTTCGTACCGTTACGGACAATGACATTTCCATGTGCGGGGTGCTGCCCATGACGCTGGGATTGTTCGCGGCTCTGGAAATGGGCGCCACGCGCGGTGAACTTGTGGCCTATGCCACGTCCGGAGACGCGTCCGGCGATTATTCGCAGGTTGTTGGCTATGCCGGTGTGCTGGTGAGCTGATTTTCGCAGTCTTGCCTTGCCTGCGGTCGTCTGATAGGTCACGGACATGCCATTTGCCCACCATCTTCAGCATCCGCCGCTTGTTCGGTTGCCGATTCTGGCTCCCCGCCGGATCAAGACTGCTGTCTGACCTTTTCCTGTCGTTCTTCACCCACTCCACTTGCGCTCTTTTTTCAGCGTATTGGTTAACTGTTACACATCCACGACAGGAGTTTCTGCATGTCCGGCAATCCCTTTTCCTCCCCGTTCGAGGGGTATGCAATTCGCGATCACCTGACCAATCCGAATATTTCGGTTGGCAGGCGCACCTATTATTCCGGCTATTACCACGGCTGCCATTTCGAGGAGAACGTCCGGTATCTCGCTCCGGATCGAACCGATGTGGACAAGTTGCGCATCGGTAGCTTCTGCTCCATCGGTTCGGGCGCTGTGTTCATGATGGCCGGGAATCAGGGGCATCGTTTCGATTGGGCCAGCACCTATCCGTTTCACTACATGCCGGATTTCTTCGAGGCGCCGGACGGCTGGGTACCCAAGGGGGACACCGTGGTCGGCAATGATGTCTGGATCGGAACCGAAGCCATGATCATGCCCGGCGTGACCATCGGCGACGGGGCCGTGATCGGCGCGCGCTCACTGGTGACCCGCGATGTCCCGCCTTATGCCATTGTCGGCGGCACGCCTGCCAAGGTCCTGCGATACCGTTTCAGCGACGAGGAAATAACCCTGCTGCTGGAATTCAGATGGTGGGAAAAGGACGACGAATCCATCCGGCGCAATCAACGATTGCTCTGCAGCAGGGATATTCGGCGGCTCGTCAGCGAATGGGAGTAGGAGTCCATCAGCGATCAGAGAACCTCTTTGAGTGCCTCACCCTTCGGACGCTGCAAAGCCAGCGGCCAAATACGCTGTCCTGCTGATTTGTGAAAAGGGGGCTCTGGACTCTTACGTCACCTGTTCGGCTGATTCGGTGGCGTAGTTGGTCATGGGATAGCCCGATTTGCCCTGTCGAGGAACGATTTTCAGGGAAAATTGGCTTAGGGATAAAGAGTTTTTTTTTGGGAGTATCACCCGTCCGGAAAAGACGAAGCGGCCCGGAGAATGTCCCGTCAGGGCATTCTCCGGACCGCTTCGTCTTTTCCGGACAGAATGGGGTCAAGGGGACGTCCGTCCCCTTGCGGGTCCGGGCAGCGCGCCCGGCCCCCCGGGAGGGTCGCCGAAGGCTTCGCCGACGGACCGTCGACGGATCAGACGTGTCAGGAGCCTCTCCTGTACCCGATTTCGACTTCTCCGTTGCGCACGATGACCGGAATGCGCCGTTGTCCTCCGGACAGACGCATCATTTCGCCCAGATCGGCCGGAGAGAGCAGAACGTCGATGAAATGTGCCTGCGGGTAGGCATCAAGTGCCCGGCGTGTGTGCGGGCATGTGGACTTGCCGTAGATGATGATTTGCTCGGACATGACGACGGCTCCTTTTCTCCAATGGTATCACCGGGAAATCGCAGGGGCAAGACGCGGGCGAACTGGATGCGAAAAAGGGCGGCCGCCGAAGCGACCGCCCTTGCTTGCGTTCTGATGTGGAAGTGCCTAGCGGCGACGGCGATCGTCACGGCGTCCACCGCGGCGGTCATCACGACGTCCGCCGCGATCGCCACCCCGGGGAGCGGGGCGCTTGAAGTCGTCCAGATTGACTTCCTGACCGGCTTCTTCCATGAGCCAAGCCTTGCGGGACAGACGGATGCGTCCGCCGGGCTCCAGGGAGATGCACTTGACCCACACTTCCTGACCGAGCTGGAGCAGGTCTTCGACCTTTTCGATGCGCTCCACGTCGAGCTGGGAAATGTGCAGCATGCCTTCCAGACCAGGCAGGATTTCGACCAGTGCGCCGACCTCGAGGATCTTGCGCACCACGCCGAGGTAGTTCTTGCCGGGTTCGGGCTTCTGATCGTAGTAGAGGACCATTTCCTTGGCCTTTTCCATGGCAGCCATGGTCGGGGCGAAGATGGAGACCTTGCCGGAATCCTCGATGTCGATGTCGGCTTCGGTTTCCGCAGTAATGGCCTTGATGTTCTTGCCGCCGGGTCCGATGACGGAGCGAATCTTGTCCGGATCGACGTGGACTTCGCACATCTGCGGGGCCAGTTCGGACAGGCTTTCGCGCGGGGTGGGCAGCACCTGATTCATGTGTTCCAGAATGTGCAGGCGGGCTTCCTTGGCCTGAGCCAGAGCCTTGCGCAGCACATCGTAGGGGATGCCCGTGATCTTGATGTCCATCTGGATGGCGGTGATGCCGTCCTTGGTGCCCGCGACCTTGAAGTCCATGTCGCCAAGGGCGTCCTCGTCACCAAGGATGTCGGTCAGCACGAAGTACTGGTCATCTTCCTTGCACAGGCCCATGGCGATGCCGGCAACCGGCTCGGAAATGGGGATGCCTGCGTCCATCAGGGCCATGGTGCAGCCGCACACGGAGGCCATGGAGGAAGAACCGTTGGACTCCATGATTTCGGAGACCGCACGGATGGTGAACGGGAACTTCTCGGGATCGGGAAGCACCGGGGAGATGGCGCGCTCGGCAAGAGCGCCGTGGCCGATCTCGCGACGGCTGGGGCCGCGCAGCATGCGGGCTTCACCCACGCAGTACGGCGGGAAATTGTAGTGCAGCATGAACCGCTTGGTCACGTCGCCCAGCAGAGAGTCCATGCGCTGCTCGTCACGGGAGGAACCCAGCGTGGCAACGGCCAGGGAGCTGGTTTCGCCGCGGCGGAACAGGCAGGAGCCGTGCGTCATGGGCAGCAGGCCGACTTCGATGGACAGCGGGCGCACCGTGGTGGTGTCGCGGCCGTCGATGCGCAGGCCTTCGTTCACGATGCGGTCGCGCACGATCTTCTTGGTCATGTCGTTGACCACGTCACCGACCTGCTTCTGTTTTTCAAGGTCGTCCGGGAACTTCTCGGCAACCGCTTCCTTGGCTTTGGCCTTGGCAGCGTCCTTGGCCGCGTAGCGGGGCATTTTTTCCGGGGTGGTCAGCGCGGCCTTGAGGTCGTCGGTGATGATTTCGGCCACGTAGGAGGCGACTTCCTCGTCGCGTTCCGGGGGAGTGACTTCCATCTTGGGCACGCCGACCTTTTCACGCAGCTCGTCCTGAATGTCGAACAGGGGCTGCATTTCCTTGTGGCCCCATTCCAGAGCGTCGGCAACCATGTCCTCGCTCACGAACTGGGCGCCGCCCTCGACCATGACCACGGCCTCGCGGGTGGCCGCGAAGATTAGGTTCATGGAGGACTGCTCGCTCATGCCCTTGTAGGTGGGGTAGAGCACGAATTCGTTGTTCACGTAGCCCACGCGCGCACCCACGATGGGGCCGAGGAAGGGCATCTTGGAGATGTGCAGGGCCGCGGAGGCACCAGTCAGTGCCAGCACGTCCGGGTTCACGAATTTGTCTGCGGACAGGACCGTGGCAATGATCTGCACTTCGTCGGCAAAGCCCTTGGCGAACAAGGGGCGGATGGGGCGGTCGATCAGGCGGGAGACCAGGGTCTCGTGCTCGGAGGGACGGCCGATCTCGCGGCGGAAGTAGTTGCCGGGCACACGGCCAGCGGCATAGGCCATTTCCTGATAGTTGCAGGTCAGGGGGAAGAAGCCGCGATCTTCCGCGAGCTTCTGGGTGGTGGCGGTAACCAGCACAACGGTGCCGCCGGACTGTATCCAGACGGCGC
The DNA here is from genome assembly GCF_022809775.1 of Pseudodesulfovibrio tunisiensis. Lineage (NCBI taxonomy): Bacteria > Pseudomonadati > Thermodesulfobacteriota > Desulfovibrionia > Desulfovibrionales > Desulfovibrionaceae > Pseudodesulfovibrio > Pseudodesulfovibrio tunisiensis. Next base: position 1,513,374 of record NZ_CP094380.1, on the reverse strand, counting down.
CGCTGGCCTGATTGGCCAGACGACCTGCCTCGAGAGTGATCTCGAGATCGCCGACCTTGGTGGTCAGGCGAGTGGCGTCAAAAGGTTTCAACATAGCGATTTCCTACCTTTGATTAGGGTTTCAGGATCGCCATCCTGCGGTTCCCCGTTGTGAGGTTAGCCGGCTTGGGAAGGAGCTTTTATCAGCTCGGCAAAAACGCCTTCCGCAGCCAACTAAGCTATGCGTCGGGGATGGGAAAACCCGCATTCCGCAGGGTGGCGACAACAGCAGGGGGAGGCACAGCCTCCCCCCGAGATTTCAGCTTTGCGGACTACTTGCGCAGGCCCAGGCGGCTGATCAGATCGCGATAGCGCTGGATGTCTTTCTTTCTCAGGTAGTTGAGAAGTTTCCGGCGCTGTCCGACCAGCTTCAGCAGGCCGGTGCGGGAGTGGAAGTCCTTCTTATGGGTCTTGAAGTGTTCGGTCAGATACTTGATCCGCTCGGAGAGCAGGGCAATCTGAACTTCCGGAGACCCGGTGTCACCCTCATGGGTTTTGTATTCCTCGATAATCACGTTCTTGGCTTGTGCATCCATGACCACAGCAATATCCTCCTGTTAATGGTGTGTATCTCGAAGCCGGACGGACTTCGGCAGGTCAGGCGTCGCCCCAGAGGCCGCGCAGAATCGCCCATTTGAGCTGGTTGTCCTGAAGTACGGCTTCGACCAGGGCCAGCGGCGTTCCCTCGGGGGAAAGCAGCATGGCATGGTCGCCGTGGGAACCGTAAAGTGGTTCGCCGGGATTCTCGTTCACCGGCAACCTTGCCCCGTTGCGAACGAGGTTGGCGAGTGGTTCGGTGAGCGTGAATCTGGGCCAGTGGGGAAGGGCTTCCGCAAGGGGAATCATCCATTCCGCCAACTTTTCCGGCTCTTTCAGGACTTCTTCCAGGCTATGCGCCTGGTCCAGCACGAAGGGCGTGCTTGCCTCACGGTTCAGACTTGTCAGCACCGCACCGCATCCCAGTCGTGTCCCCAAGCTGTGGACCAGGGAACGTACGTAGGTGCCTGCGGAACAGCTGACCCTGAAACCCGCGTCGGGTAGGTTCACGTCCAGCGCTTCGGCTTGAGAAATAACAATGGGCTTGATCTTCACCGGTATTTCCTCGCCAGCACGGGCGAGTTCGTACAGGGGTTTGCCCTTGTGTTTGGCTGCGGAATACGCGGGAACCTCTTGCTCTGTCAACTCTTTCCAGGCAACGATCTCGCGTTCCACATCGCCGTTTGAGGCCGTCACTTCGGCCTCGGAAACAATTTCGCCTTGAATATCATAGGTATCAGTCGTGGTACCCAGACGAAACGTTCCAGAATACACTTTTTCCGCTCCAGTCAGGAACGGAGCCAGTTTCGTGGCTTGTCCCAGCAGGACCAGAAGCACGCCGCGAGCCAGTGGATCCAGCGTTCCGGCATGCCCGATCTTGTACTGCCTGAGCTGATGCTTGATATCGTTCAGGCAGTCGGCAGAGGTCGGTCCGGACGGCTTGTTCAGAACCAGAAGGCCGTCCAGTTGTTCCTTGCTCCGCTTGAAATGTCTTCTTCTGCGTCCCATTACTTCAGTCCCAGCGATTGGCCTATTATATCCACGAGCCTCTGTTTGGCTTCAAGCAGATCATTGTCCAGAATAATGCCGCCCGAGGCGTTCTTGTGACCGCCGCCGTGAAGTTGCGCCGCCATTTCCTGAACATTGACCGTGCCATGGGAGCGAAGGCTGAATTTCCAGAATTTCGGTCCTTCCTGACGAAGAATCGCGGCAACGCGAACCGAAGTCAGTCTGCGCAGGATATTGACCAGACTTTCCGTGTCGTCGCGAGTGGTTCCAGTGGCCTCGAACATGTCCGTGGTGATGGTGATCATGCCCAGAGCGCCGTCAAAGAACAGCTCCACCCCGTCCATGGCCTTGCTCCAGAGCTTGAGCCGATTCAGGGACCACTGCTTGGTGATGTTGCGGTTGATGTCGGCCAGATTCAGGCCGTTGCGCAGCATTTCCGCAGCCAGTTCAAGCGATTCCGGGGTCGTGGTTCCGTAGGTGAAAAAGCCCGTGTCCGTGGAAATGGCCAAGTACAGGCATTCGGCCAGAGGGCCGGACATTTCCATGCCCTGTTCCCGGGCGAGCTCGGCGATCATGCTGCCCACGGCGGGCTGGCGATGGTCGACCCAGTTGAATTCACCGTAGTTGGCGTTGCCCAGATGGTGGTCGATGTTCACGACCCGGGTTTCCTTCATTCGATGGTACAGGTCGTCACCGATGCGATGGTCTGCGCCGCAGTCCAGCACAATGGTCCACTCGGGAAGTTTTTCGGGCAATTCCCTGACGATGGGGCCGGGAATGGAAGCCCAGGCATAGCGGTCCGGAAGGCCGGAAGCGTTGTACAGGGTGAACTGCTTGCCGAGAGCGGTCAGGATATGGCCGACAGCTGCTGTACTCCCTATGGCATCGCCATCGGGATTGGCGTGCGAGACAACGAGAAAATCGTTGTTTTCGCGGAGGATGCGACTAATTTCGGCCAGTGGGTTTTCCATACACCACATCCTCGAGAAATTCATCATAAGCAAAGCGCAGCTCGGGAACAAAGCGCAGTTTCAGTCGTTTGCCAAGATTGGAGCGCAGAAAACCAGAGGCTTTTTTCAAGCCCTTCTGAATTTCCTCGCGGTCTTCGCCACTGGCCGCGGAATAGAGAATCTCGGCGACGCGCAGATTCGCGTTCATGCGCACCCCGGTCAGGGTGACGGTCATGAGGCGAGGGTCCTGCACTTCCTCAACGAGCATGGAGCTGACTTCGCGCATGATCTGGTCGCCCAGACGTGCGGCTCGACGGGAATCTGATACCTTCATGGAAATACACCTCAACTTGCGGCGGATTCACCGTCGCTGAAAATTTCTGTCCCGCACCGGACAAGTTCGGCAGGGGATATGGCCTCGATCATGGCCAAGGCCTTTGCAAGACGGCTTTCCACCTTTGCCGTTTCATTGGCCACGGTGACCACACCCAGTTCCAAGGTGTCGTGAACGTCCAGAAAGCCGGTTTCCGCCACGGACACGTTGAACTTGTTTCTGAGTTTCTGCTTCAGACTGTTGGCAACCTGCCGTTTTCCCTTGAGGGAGCGGTTGCCGTGCAGCCGAAAATTCAGGGTCAGGACACCGATTATCATTTTTATAATAAAATGCGGGCGGTCCGTTGGCAACGGGCCGCCCGCACTTTTTTTCGGTTGTGCTAGTCGATGGTGCGGGCGACCTCGCGTTCCTCGAACGCTTCGATGCTGTCGCCGACCTTGACGTCGTTGAACTTGGCGAGTCCCATGCCGCATTCGAAGCCCTTGGCCACTTCCTTGGCGTCATCCTTGAAACGCTTCAGGGATGCAAGTTCGCCGGTGTAGATGACCACGCCCTCGCGCAGGAGGCGGACCTTGGCATTGCGGATGATCTTGCCGTCGGCAACGAAACAGCCGGCCACGGTGCCCACCTTGGGCACGTTGAAGGTGTCGCGCACTTCGGCCTGACCCAGGTACACCTCTTCGATGTCCGGGGTAAGCATGCCGCTCATGGCGTCCTTCACTTCGCTCACCAGCTTGTAGATGATGTCGTAGAAACGGATTTCCACGTTCTCCCGTTCCGCGATCTCCTTGACCTTCAGGTTCGGGCGTACATTGAAGCCGATGATGATGGCGTCGGAAGCGCCGGCCAGCAGGATGTCGGACTCGGTGATGGCACCGGCTCCGCCGTGAACCACGCTGATCTTGACTTCGTCCGTGCTGAGCTTGACCAGAGCCTCGGTAACGGCTTCCAGAGAACCCTGCACGTCCGCCTTGAGCACCAGGTTGAGTTCCTGAGCCTCCTGATCCGGCTTGGAAGCCAGAAAGGACTCGAGGGTCACCTTGGACTTGCCTGCCAGTTCGCGTTCGCGCTGCTTCATCTGGCGGGTCTGGGCGATGCGGCGGGCAACCTTTTCATCGGTCACGACCACGAATTCGTCGCCAGCTTCGGGCAGACCGTCAAAGCCCTGGATTTCCACGGGCATGGCCGGTCCGGCAGTCTTGATCTTCTTGCCCTGGTCATTGAACATGGCCCGGACCTTGCCGAACTGCACGCCGCAAACAAAGCTGTCGCCCTGATTGATGGTGCCTTCGGAGATGAGCATGGTGCCCACCGGGCCGCGGCCCTTGTCCAGCTTGGCCTCGACAATGTGACCACGCGCGGGTTTGTCCGGGTTGGCCTTGAGCTCCAGAACCTCGGCCTGAAGCAGAACCAGTTCCAGCAGGTTGTCCAGTCCGGTCTTCTGCTTGGCGGACACGTTGGCGAAGATGGTCTCGCCGCCCCAATCCTCGGGGATGAGGCCGAGATCGGCCAGCTCGCGCTTGACGTTGTCCGGGTTGGAACCTTCCTTGTCGATCTTGTTCACCGCGACCACGATGGGGACGCCCGCAGCCTTGGAGTGGCTGATGGCCTCGCGGGTCTGATCCATGACGCCGTCGTCGGCGGCCACGACCAGGATGACGATATCCGTGACCTGGGCGCCGCGCATGCGCATGGTGGTGAACGCCTCATGGCCCGGGGTATCGAGGAACACGATCTCGCCGCGTTTGGTGCGCACGTGGTACGCGCCGATGTGCTGGGTGATGCCTCCGGCTTCGCCCGCAGTCACGTTGGTGGCGCGGATGGCGTCCAGCAGCGAGGTCTTGCCGTGGTCGACGTGTCCCATGATGGTGACGACCGGCGGCCTTCCCTTGAGTTCCTCGGGCTTGTCCACCTCGGTGGGCATCAGGAATTCGGTTTCGTCAAAGGAGACGTTCTCGATTTCGTATTCGAATTCCGCAGCCAGCAGGGTGGCGGTGTCGATATCCAGAGCCTGGTTGATGGTGGCCATCACGCCCATGCCGAACAGCACCTTGATCAGGTCCTGAGCCTTGACGCCCATCTGGTGCGCCATGTCCGAAAGACGGATGGCTTCGTCAAACTTGATCTTGCGCTTGGCAGCCTTCATGGGCTGCACCTGACGCGGTTCCGGACGCATGGAACGGCTGTCGCGGCGACCGCCCTTCTTGCGTCGTTTGCCCTTGGCTCCACTGCCGTCGTCGAAAATCTTGGAAGGAGTGTCCTTCTCGCGATCATGCGCGCCGAATTCCACAACCCTGCGATCCTTGCGCTGCTTCTTGCGGCTGCGGCCATCAGGCACGGGCGGAGTAGCAGGACCAGTAGTATTTCTGGGACCAGCTCCATTGCGCGGACCAGCTCCGTTGCGTGGACCGCCACCATTTCTGGGGCCGCCGGGCGCAGCGCCACGGGGCGCACCGCGCCTGTTGTCGCCACGGCCTCCGCCGCGTTTGGGTTGATTCAGCGCCTCGGCTTCCTTGCGCGCCTTGCGTGCCGCGACTTCTTCCGGGTCGGGCATGGAAATGACGCGAACCTTGGGGGCCGCAGGTTCCTTCTTTCTCTTTTTCTTCTTTTTGCCCTCGGATTTTCTGTCTTCCTCGGGGGCGGCTTCCTTGGTCTCGGCCTTTTTCGCAGCCTTGGACTCGGGAGCGGCCTTTGCCGAATCTTCCGCCTTCTTTTCGGGAGCGGGAGTCTCGGCCTTTTCCGGGGCTGCGGGAGCTTTCTGTACGGGCTCTGCAGCCTTGGTTTTCACGGGTTCTTCCACTTCTTTCTCGATTTTGGCGGCTTTTTCCGGCTCGGCGGCGACCGGGGTCTCTTCGACCTCGGGTACGGGGGATTCCTCCGCCTGAACGGGTTTGATGATTTTGACCTGCGGCTTGGTCTTTTTCGGGGCCTTTTTCTGAGCCTTGGGAGCGGGGGCGGCTTCCTCGGCTTCGGCTGCGTCGGGCTTGCTTTCAGACACGGGTTCGGAAGCTGGTCCGGTTTCTGCGACAGGTGCCGCTTCCACTGCCTCCGTATCGGGTTCGGTCTGGGGCGCTTCGGGCTCGGCCTTGGCGCGCCCCTTGCCGCGTCTGCGCCGGACAATGACTCCGGGCTGGACTTCACGCTGAACCATCTCCGCGCCGGAAGTGGTGCTGGAGGTGGTCTCGCGAAGACGCGCCGCATCCTCGGGCTCGACAACGGTCATGTGGCTTTTGGCCTGGACCCCGAGTTCCCGCAGGTGCTGTATTATATCCTTGTTTGTTAGCCCAAGTTCCTGGGCCAGGTCTTTGACCCTCAGCTTGTCCGTCATAGAGCTTCCCCCTTGCATTTCTTTTTCAGGCCGCGCGCAACCTTTTCAAATTTGGCCCGACATTCGGGCCTGCCGCATATATAAAAACCTCGCCCAGGCAATTTCTGCCCGGGATCGGGAACCAAGCCGCCGGTTCCCGTTTCTTCCGGAGTCAGTGGGCAGACGTGCCGGAGCAGTTCCTCCTTGGGGAACCGCCCCCGGCAGACGACGCACATGCGTTCGGGCCGATGCCCGGCCTTGTTCGGCATGACGCCCCTTCGCCCCTGTTATTCCTGCTCGCCGCCCAGGGCGGGAGCTTCGGGTTCATCCGCTGCTGCTTCGGGAGTCTCGGATTCCTCCGGGGCCTCCATGGGTGCAAGCATGTTGATGGCGGCGCGGATGTCGCCGATTTTGCGTTCGTTCAGTCCGGGAACCGCAAGCAGGGCCTCGTCATCGGCGATCCTGATGGATTCCAGGGTTTCGAAGCCCGCATTGTAGAAGGCTTCGGGGTTCATTTCGGCCACGCTGGCGATCTGATCCATTCCGGCCCGGCCCGCGTTGGCTTCCGCGTATCGGGTTTCCGTGAGGATGTCTATCCTCCAGCCCAGAAGCCGGGAGGCCAGCTTGACGTTCTGCCCCTTGCGGCCAATGGCCAGAGTGAGCTGATCGTCGGGCACCACCACTTCCAGAGTCTCGTCCTCTTCGTCCACGGTGATCCGGGTGATCACGGCCGGGGACAGGGCGTGCTGGGCATACATGGCGATATCCGGGCTCCAGACAACGATGTCGATGCGTTCGCCCTTGAGCTCCTGCACCACGTTCTGGATGCGGGAACCGCGGATGCCCACGCAGGCGCCCACCGGGTCCACGTCGCGATCGCGGGACATGACGGCCACCTTGGCCCTGAGGCCCGGGTCGCGTGCAACGCCCATGATCTTGACCGTGCTGTCGGAAACTTCCGGGACTTCGCGGCGGAAGAGTTCGATCATGTAGTCCGGGTGGGACCGGGAAACCACGACCTGCGGGCCGCGGGATTCCTTGAGCACGTCGATGATGTATGCCTGGACCCGATCGCCGCGCTTGTAGCGCTCGCGGGGAATCTGCTCGTCCTTGGGCAGGATGGCTTCAGTGCGGCCCAGGTTGATGATCCAGCCGGTGCGGTCGCGGCGCTGAATGATGCCGCTCGCGATTTCCCCGACGCGATCCTTGTATTCCTCGTAAATGATTTCCTGCTCGGCATCCCGCATGCGCTGGATGATGACCTGCTTGGCGGATTGCGCGGCAATGCGGCCCAGATCCTCGACCTTGAGCTTGAAGCCCATTTCGTCGTCCAGCTGGACGTTGGGGTCATGGGTCTTGGCTTCCTCGAGAGGAATCTCGCTGACCGGGTCGTGGACTTCGTCGACGACGACCTTGAACTGATAGACCTCGATTTCCCCGAGGCCTTCGTTGAAGGTGACTTCGATGTCCATGGTGTCCCCGTATTTGCGGGCCACGGCGGAACGGACCGCCTCCTCAAGGGTGTCGATCAGGAGATCACGGTCGATGCCCCTGTCCTTGCTGATCTGGTCGATGGCTTTCTTCAGTTCAGACATGGTGTAACCTCCACTTACCCCCGGCGAGCGAACTCGGCCGTGAGGCGGGTAGAATTGCGCTAGAAATTGTGAACCAGTCGGGCTTCCTTGACGTCTTCCCATTCCAGGAACATTTCGTCCCCTTCGATGTCGAGCACCGGACCTTCCGGGTCGATGCGGACAAGGCCGCCCTTGAAGTTCCGCTGGCCGTCCCGGGGATCGTGCAGCTTGACCGTGACCTCTCGGCCCACATAGTCGGCCATCTGTTCCAGCGTGAAAAACCGTCTTTCGAATCCGGGTGAGGATACTTCAAGTGTATATGCGCCGGGGACGATGTCCTCGACTTCCAGGATAAGCCCCACATGGCGGCTGACCTTGGCGCATTGGTCAATGGTAACTCCGTCCGGATTGTCGATGTAGATCCGCACGATGCGCTTCTTGCCGGCGGAAGGGGCCGTGAGTCCCCAGAAAACGTGTCCCAGGGATTCGACCTCGGGCCGGATCAGGTCGGTAAGTTGCTGTTCAAAGGAATTCAGACGCATGGCGAACCTCAAAAATAAATAACAAAAAAGGTGAGCCCTCAAGGCTCACCCTATACGGTGCGAACCTGCAATACCACACTTAAGGATGGTTTTGCATGGGGTTGGAGCGGGTGACGGGGGTCGAACCCGCGACACCAAGCTTGGGAAGCTTGTACTCTACCAGCTGAGCTACACCCGCTCGGAAACGGGTCTATTTAGACATATTGGGTGTGGTTGTCAACAGCGGCCTGCCTTTTCCGCCCCGAAAGTTCGGCTTTCCGTCTGCCTCCGCATTTGGCTCGCAAGTTGCAATATCTTGTGCGAACAGGAGGACCACGCCTATGCAGGACAGTACGTTCAGCGCTTTATTCGGCGCTTTGTCCAATGAATCCAGGATGTCGACCATCGCCAATAATTTGGCGAACGTGAATACGACCGCCTACAAGAAGGACCGTTTGGCTTTTCACGACACCTTTGTCAGGTTCGCCCATGATTATGTCGTGGATAGCAAACCCTACCTTCGGGACAAGGACATGTTCCCCAAGGCCGACATCATGGCCAGGGCCAGGCTTTCCGATCAGCAGATCGATTTCTCGCAGGGGAGTTTGCAGAAGACCGGCAACAAGCTGGACTTCGCGCTTTCCGGGCAGGGATTCTTTTCCGTGCAGACGCCCGAAGGACCGCTCTACACACGCGCCGGGAATTTCGTGACCGACGCGGTGGGAACGCTCATGACCCCGAGGGGCGACACCGTGCTTGTGGACGGCGGTCCGCTGTCCATCCCGGCCGGGTCCAGGGTCACTGTTGATCCGGGCGGCATGATCAGCGTGAACGGCGATCCTGTCGGGCAATTCGATCTGGTCGCTTTCGACGATCCCCAACTGATGGAAAAGGTGGGCAGCACCTATTACCGGCCCAGAGACGGACAAGCCCCTGCCGAACCTCAGGACCTTGAGGTGCAGCAGGGATTTCTGGAACGCGGGAATGTCGAGGTGGTCACGGAAATGGTGTCCATGATCGAGACCCAGCGCGCATTTCAGACCTACAGCAAGATGATTCAGGGCACGGATGCCATTGACAAGAAGCTTATCAACCAAGTGGGCATGACCCGCGGCTAGCGAGGAGGATAAAGGATATGATGCGTTCACTGTGGACAGCGGCCACGGGCATGGTTGCCATGCAGACCCACATCGATACGCTCTCGAACAACCTGGCCAACGTCAATACGACCGGGTTCAAGAAGAGCCGAGCCGAGTTCGAGGACCTGATGTACCAGACCCTGCAGATTGCGGGTACGCAGAATCAGGCGGGCAACCGTCTGCCCACGGGCATGCAGATCGGCATGGGTGTCCGGCCCGTGACCGTGCACAAGTTCTTTTCGCAGGGCGACTTCAAGAACACGGGCAACCCGTTGGACATCGCCATTGAGGGCGAGGGCTTCTTTCAGGTCGATATGAACGGCGATCTGGTGTACTCGCGCGCCGGCAACTTCAAGATCGACAACGAGGGCCGGATGGTCACTCCGGGCGGGCACGCCTTGCAGCCCGAGTTCACGATTCCGCCGGAAACCGTATCCGTGGTCGTGACCGAGGACGGGCACATTTCGGCGCTGGACAAGGACGGTACGGCTCTGGCCGAGTCGGATTTGCAGCTCTACCGGTTCACCAACCCGGCCGGGCTGACTGCAGCAGGCCGCAACTTCTATCGCGAGAGTGAAGCCTCGGGCGCTGCGGTTGCCGGGACTCCGGGCGATGAAAATTATGGCACTCTGGCGCAGGGATTTCTGGAAGGATCGAATGTGGAAATGGTGGACGAAATGGTCGGTCTGATCGTGGGGCAGCGTGCCTTCGAGATCAATTCCAAGGCCATCACCACGTCGGACGCCATGTTGCAGACCGCCATCAACGTGAAGCGGTAACGGATCGGGCTTGCCCCGAGCCAAGGAAGGTTTCGGACAATGACTATGAGGATCGCACGAAAGGGAATCCGGGCAATGGTTTTCGGGCTGACCATGCTGGTTCTGCTCGCGCCGGGCGGCACGGTTTCGGATGCGGCGGACGGCTGGCGGCTTCAGGTGCGCAGCGCGGCTACCGTGGCCGGTCCCGTTGTCCTGCTCGGTGAAGTTGCCGAGCCCATGGGACGCATGGACGAGCGCACCTGGGATTCCCTGTCGCGGATCAAGCTCTGGAAGGCCTCGGACAGACCCGGTCGGGTTGTCGTGGTCTCTCGTGCCAAGCTCAGGGAGATTTTCCGGTTCTACATGGGGGATCAGGCCAAGCGGCTGATTCTGCCCAGTCAGATGGCGGTGCAGACCGGAGGCAAGGCCGTGAGCGGACCGGAACTGCGAAGCCGGGTGGTCGGATTTTTGACGGCCCGGGCCACTGCCATGAACGGAGAAGCGGAAATCAGGGACGTGCAGACCCCGATGCATTTTTTTCTGGCCAGCGATTCGGACAGGCTCGAACTGTCCATGGACGATCCGCTTGAGCCCGGGCGGGTCAAGGTCCAGTTGCGCGGCATCACGCCGGACGGCCGGGTGATGAAGCGCTCGGTCGCCACTGCGTTTCTGAACATCTGGAAGACCGTGCCCAGCGCGGCCATGCCTCTGAACCGTTTGGAACGGCTCTCACGGGACAAGGTTTCCTTCACCAGAGTCAATCTGGCCTACCATCCGGACGTGTGGGACGGCACGGGCGGTCCGTGGCGCATGAAGCGTTCCCTTGGCCGCGGTCAGCCCATCACCATGCAGCATATCGAGGCCTTGCCCGCCGTGGAGCGGGGCGAGACCGTGGACCTGATCTACAAGGGCAGGCGCATTCACCTGACCATCAAGGCCGAGGCTCTGGGCGAGGCCCGGATAGGGCAGCAGGTTGCGGTGCGCAACTTGCAAAGCAAGCGGACAGTCATGGGAACCGTGGTCGGCGACGATCAGGTCATGGTTCGGTGACATACGAGGAGTCAGTCATGAAGACGTATTTTTCGATCCTGATGTGTGCGGCCATCCTGGCGGGATGCGCGCCCAGGTATCAGGAGCAGCCCATGCCCATCCTCACGCCTCCGGTGATCGAGGAGCAGAATCCGGAATCCAACCCCGGCTCCCTGTTCGACGCCAACCGGTCCGAGTTCCTTTTCGAGGACAACCGGGCCAAGCGCGTGGGCGATATCGTGCTGGTCAATGTGGACGAGGTGTCCAGCACCCGGATCAAGGCCGAGACCAAGGCCAAGAAGGACAACAAGAATTCCATGGCCGTGACCGCGTATCCCAAGCACGGCCTGCTCGGAAATCTGCCCCTGGCCAAGGAGCTGGGAGCCGAGACCGGGATGAACATCGGCGCGACCACGCTCAACGACCTCAAGTCCAATGGCGAAACCAAGAACGAATCCGAATTCACGGCCACCGTGGCCACGCGCATCGTGCGCCGTCTGCCGGGCAACATCCTTCAGGTGGAGGGCGCGCGTCGCATCCGGGTCAATCACGAAACCCAGTTTCTGGTGGTGCGCGGTCTGATCCGTCAGCGTGACATCGGCTCGGACAATTCCATCAGCTCCTCGAATCTGGCCGAAGCCCAGATCGAGGTCTACGGACAGGGTGTGCTCACGGACAAGCAGCGGCCCGGTTGGCTGTCCCGGTTGCTGGACAACATCTATCCCTTCTAGGCGTTTGACATGAGTATGCGGAGAACATGCGGAGGAACGGCCATGAATGTTCGGCCTTTCAATGAAATCAAATGGCGTGCCGCGCAGGTCTGCCTGCTGGTCGCGATCCTGACGGTTTGCGGCCTGCTGGCTCCGGTTGATGCGGATGCGGCCCGGCTCAAGGACATTGCCTCGTTCAGCGGGGTGCGGACCAACGAACTGGTCGGGTACGGCCTGGTTGTCGGTCTGGCCGGAACCGGGGACGGCACTTCATCCAAGTTCACGCTTCAGTCCATGTCCAACATGCTGGAGAAGATGGGGGTGGAGGCCAATCCCGACACGCTCAAGCCCAAGAACGTGGCCTCGGTCATGGTCACGGCCAAGATGCCCGTATCGGTCAAGCCCGGGGCGCGTATCGACGTGACCGTGTCGTCCCTCGGCGATGCCAAGAGTCTGCTCGGCGGCGTTCTGCTGCTGACGCCGCTCAAGGGATTGGACGGTCGCGTGTATGCCGTGGCGCAGGGCTCCATGACCATCGGCGGATTCGCCACTGGTGGCGAGGCTGCCGCTGCCCAGAAGAACATTCCCACCGTGGGCCGGATTCCCAATGGCGCTACCGTGGAACGCGGCGTTCCCTTTGCCTTCAATCGTCAGGACAAGCTGGTCCTGAATCTGAGCATGCGCGATTTCGGCACCACAATGCAGGTGGTCAACAAGATCAACGCGTCCATGGGCGGGGATTATGCCCGCGCTCAGGATGTTTCCACCGTGGAACTGGAACTGCCCGAACGGTTTCGGGGCAACATGGTGCCGCTCATGGCTTCGCTGGAGAATCTGGACATTTCCCCGGACGGCAAGGCCCGTGTGGTGGTGGATGAAAAGACCGGCACCGTGGTGCTGGGGCAGGACGTGCGTCTGACCAAGTGCGCCGTGGCGCATGGCAATCTTCAGATCGTGGTGGCCGAGAGCGAGCAGGTGAGCCAGCCCGGTCCGTTTTCCGACGGCCAGACCGTGGTCACGCCCCAGACCGACCTTGCCGTGCAGGAACAGAACAACAGCCTGATGCTCATGGAAGGCGCGACGCTTCAGGAACTCGTGGACGGCCTCAACGCCATAGGCGCGGCCCCGCGCGACCTGATCTCCATCATTCGCACCCTCAAGGTGGCGGGTGCGCTGCATGCCGAGCTGGAGGTGATCTAGCATGAATACCCCGGGAATCGATCCGCAGATGTTGACCAGGTCGAATGAAGCCCAGGAAATGGTCCGCTTCAAGGTGAAGATGGACTCGCTCAAGCAGCGGCTTCAGGGGGGGAACCCCAAGGAAAAGCAGCTCAAGGAGGCCGCGCAGAACTTCGAGGCCGTGTTCATCAGCAAGATATGGCAGCAGATGAAGGCCACGGTTCCCAAGGAAGGGTACATGCACAACAATCAGGAGGACATGTATCTCTCCATGTTCGACCGGGCGTTT